>NZ_JBEGGO010000004.1:0-373654 GCF_052112345.1 Pseudomonas sp. SAS7
TTTCCTCATGTGCTGTCAAGCGTTTATTTTGAAGTTTTTTACAACCGCTTTCTTTCGAAAGCTAACAACTTCAAACACTTACCGCTTGCCCCGAAGCGTTTGTCGCTGCGAGGAGGCGAATAATACGCGCTTTGAAATTAGAGTCAACACCTTGATCTAAAAAACTTTCCCAAGGTGTTTCGCTGCCACCTGGCAACTAATGAAAGCGCAGCGGATCTGTAATGAAACACCCACACGGAGCGGAGCGGCCATGAGCGATGCGCAAAGCGAGAAAACCCCGGGCCTGTCTGCAGATGAAGAGCAGGAAGTCAGCCACAACCAGCCGCCGCGGGCGGCAGTGCTGCACGAAATCATTCGCTACCAGGGTGACCAGGAGCTGGAGCGTACGCTCGCCGCGCTGTGGTGGTCGGCACTGGCCGCCGGCTTGTCCATGGGGCTGTCACTGATGGCCATGGGGCTGTTCTACGCCCGCCTGCCGGACGGTGACAGTGCCCAGGTGGTTGCCAGCATCGGCTACAGCGCAGGCTTTCTTGCCGTTATCCTGGCACGCCAGCAACTGTTTACCGAGAACACCCTCACCGCCGTGCTGCCCGTCATGACCTCCCCTACCCTGGCCAACTTCGGCCGCCTGTTGCGCCTGTGGGGCGTGGTGCTGCTCGGCAACCTGGCCGGTACCCTGCTGGTGGCCTGGGTCATGCTGGAGCTGCCGATATTCGACAGCAAGACCGATGTGGCCTTTTTGGAGATCGGCCGCAAGGTCATGAAGAACGACATCAGCCAGATGTTTGCCAAGGGCATCGTCTCGGGCTGGATGATCGCCACCATGGTCTGGATGATTCCGTCCATGGAGCACGCCAAGATCTGGATCATCCTGATGATCACCTACCTGATGGCCCTTGGTGACTTTACCCATATAGTAGTGGGCTCGGTCGAAGTGTCTTATCTGGTCTGGGCCGGCGATGAGACCTGGCGCAGCTTCTGGCTGGAGTTCGCCTTGCCGACCCTGGCGGGCAACATCATTGGCGGCAGCTTTATCTTCGGCCTGATCAGCCATGCCCAGGTACGCAGTGACAGCGGCAAGCCACCCTCGCAACTATTGAAAGACGACCAGGACCGACCCTCACGCAGCAAGGAGCACAAACAATGAAGTTCAGCGTGCCGCCATTGTGCGTTCATTCGCCTGGCCCCGCTGACGCAAGGGCCGCGGTTGCCACCAGTTCTGCCCGGCATGCGGAGAGTCGAGGCTGACACGCTCGCCCATCTGCGGTGTGGTCAAGCGCACCTGAGCCTGGTTGGCCAGCGTGAGGATGCGATCGAAGGGTTCCTGCCAAGTGTGGGTGGACAGGTCGAAGGTGCCGTTGTGAATCGGCAGCATCCAGCGCCCGCGCAAATCCAGGTGGGCCTGCAGGCTCTGCTCTGGCTGCATGTGCACATCGGGCCAGGCGACGTTGTAGGCGCCGGTCTCAATCATGGTCAGGTCGAACGGCCCGAAACGCTCGCCTATCTGGTTGAAACCGTCGAAGTACCCGGTATCGCCACTGAAGAACACCCGCACATCCTCATCCACAATCACCCAGGACGCCCACAACGTCCGATTGCTGTCCAGCAGCCCGCGCCCGGAAAAGTGCTGTGCCGGGGTAGCGACGAAGCGCACGCCTTCCACCACGCTTTCCTGCCACCAATCCAGCTGTCGCACTTTCTCCGGGGCCACGCCCCAGCGCATCAGCAGGTCGCCCACACCCAGTGGCGCCAGAAACACCCCGGTGTGCGGCGCCAGCTGGCGAATCGCCTGCTCGTCGAGGTGGTCGAAGTGATCGTGCGACAGCACCACCGCAGCCAGAGGTGGCAACTGCTCCAGCGTCAGCGGCGGCGCATGGAAGCGCAGCGGGCCGGCCCACCGTACGGGGGAGGCGCGCTCGGCGAACACCGGGTCGGTAATGAAGAAGCGCCCGCGCAGCTTCAGCAATACTGTGGAATGGCCCAGGCGCCACAAGCTGTGGTCCGGAGCATCGAGCACCTGCTGGCGCGTCATGGGCTGAAGGCTGATGGGCGCGGCTGGTCGGGTTTGCGGCGGTTTGCGCAGGAACAGGTACTTGAGCCCGATGCGCAGTTTTTTCAGCACGCCATCCTCTGGCCGCGCGGCCTGGTTGTAAAAACGGCCGTCCCGCTGTGGTGCCGGCTCGCCGGCGTGGTTGGCCAAAGGAACCATCAGCAACACTCCAAGCAACAGGAAAGCCTTCATGTTACCCCACAGTGATCGGATCAACCGTGAATTGGCTTGTAAGGTCATTTTTCGCCGATGAAGCAGTGTTCAACAATATTCACGTGCGTTATGCGATAAACGGTACCCCGGCAGAAGAACGATGACCATGATGGACAACCGCAGCGGCAAAGGCCTTTCATTCGTCAAACGCATCTACCTGCCGCGCGTGATCGGCCTGGGTATCGGCCTGCTCAGCGTCATGGCTGGCATGGCACCGCTGGCGCCGCCTGCCTGGGTATGGGGGCTGCTGCTGTTCAACGGGCTACTGTGGCCGCACGTGGCCTACTTTTGGGCTACCCGTTCGGCCACCCCTTACCAGGCCGAACAGCGCAATTTGCTGCTCGATTCACTGATGGGCGGGTTCTGGACCGCCGCCATGCACTTCAACCCGTTGCCCAGCGTGACCGTGCTGTCGATGATGACCATGAACAACGTGTCTGCCGGCGGCAAGCGGCTGGTTGTTCGCGGGGCACTGGCCCAGCTGGCCGGCATGCTCGTCGCCGCTCTGGCGCTGGGCCCCGGGCTGCAGCTGAACGCCACGCCCCTGCAAGTTTATGCCTGCCTGCCAATGCTGACGCTATACCCGCTGGCCCTGGGCTGGGTGTGCTACCAGCTGGCGATCAAGCTGGCCGACCACAAGCGCCGGCTGAGCGCCCTGAGCCTCACCGACAGCCTGACCGGGCTGCTTAACCATGGCGCCTGGAAAGACCTGCTGCTGTTGAAGTTCCAGGCCTGCGGGCTGCAACAGGGGGACGCGGTCATTGCCCTGATCGACATCGACCATTTCAAGACCATCAACGACACCTTCGGCCACGTGGTCGGCGATTGTGTACTGCGCCAGCTCAGTGCAGAGCTAGGCCGCAACCTGCGCGAAGGCGACCAGGCCGGGCGGTACGGCGGCGACGAGTTTTGCGTGATCCTGCCGGACACCAGCGAGGCCCAGGCCTGCCACGCCATGGAGCGCCTGCGCGAACGGGTCGCCAACTACCGTAACCCGCAGTTGCCGCACCTGCGCATCAGCCTCAGCATCGGCCTGTCAGCATTCGAGGCTGGCCTTGAGTCCCCGGAACACTGGCTGGAACAGGCAGACAAGGCGCTTTACACCGCCAAGCACGCGGGCCGTGACCGAGTCAATTTTGCCCGCAGCGAGGCTGCGACGCTCAAGCTGGCCTATCCTGATTGAACCTCCTGCCTGATTGCCCGGTGGGGGCTGCTTGAAGGAGCCGCTCGCGCATGGCCAGGACCGCCAACCTTCCACCCGCAAGCCCGACGCCGCGCTTTCAGGTACGCTACCTGATTGCCGGTTTCAGCACAGTGTTCGGCCTGGCCTGCCTGGTCATCCTCGGCGCCTTGTTCAATATCGCGACCACGCTCGACCAGCAGGAGCGCCAGCGTAGCGCCTTCCATGCGACCCAGGCGCTGGAACAACGGCTGCTGGCCTCGCGCCAGTTTCTGTCCAGCTATGCCGTATGGGATGCGGCCTTCGAGCACCTGGCGGGCCACGCCGACTGGCAATGGGCCTACGAGGAAAAGAACGTAGGCGAGTCGCTGTACAGCGCCAGCGGCTACGAAGGGGTGTTCGTGGTGGAAAACGACCGCACCACCTACGCCCTGTTCAAAGGCCAGCCCAGCCAGGCAGGCGCCAACACTTATATAGACGCACCGCTCCAGCCGATTATCGACCTGGCCCGTGCGGCAGCCATTCCCCGCGAGCAGATCACCCGTTTCGTGCTGTTCAATGGCTGGCCGGCCATCCTCAGTGCCGCAGCCATACGCCCGGACCGCGATGTCACCGACGGCGAGGTAAGCCAGGCGCCGGTGATGCTGTTCGTCGATCAGCTTACCGAAGAAAAACTGGCGCAGTTGGGCAAGGGTGCTGGCTTGGCTGGCATGCACGTGGAAAAGGAAGACATGCAGCAGCATGACCACCTGCGAATCGACCTGGGTGACACCGGCTATCACCTGTCCTGGAGCAGCCCGCTGCCTGGGCAACAATTGCTGTGGGGGGTAATGCCAGCCCTGTTGAGCGCACTGCTTATACTTGGCCTGATCATGCTGTACCTGTTCCGCCTCACCCTGCGCAGCTCGCGGGCAATCGGCCTCACGCTTTCGCACTTGCATCAGAGCAACAAGGCCCTGGAGGCCAGCGAACAGCGCTTTCGCGCAGTGGCCGAGTCAGCATCAGACTGGATCTGGGAAACTGACCGACAACAACGCCTGACGTACCTGTCGCAGCGCTTTGCCAATGTCACCGGCTACCCGGTGGACGACTGGCTGGGCCACCCGCTCAACCAGTTGCTCGCCTGCGATACCACGCCGCTCTCACCTTGGCTGGACGCCCTCGCCAACGCAGACCCGCAACAGTTGGCCAACCTGCGCTGTACTTACCGCGACCAGAATGGCCAGAACCGCTACTGCAGGATTTCGGCCCGCGCCATCTGGCATGACGACAAACCCATCGGTTTTCGTGGCACCGCCAGTGACATCACCGACGAAGTCGACGCCCATGCCCGCATCCAGCACCTGTCGCTACACGACCCACTCACCGGCCTGGCGAACCGCAACAAGCTCGCCAGGCACCTGGAACAAGCCCTGCTGCGCGGCAATGAATCGCCGCCACTGACCTTGTTGCTGCTGGATCTGGACAACTTCAAACCGATCAACGACTCACTCGGCCATGCCGCCGGGGATGCGGTGCTGCAGGAAGTGGCGACGCGCCTGCGCGACACTACCCGCGATGGCGACCTGGTCGCACGCCTGGGCGGCGATGAGTTCATTGTGGTGCTCAGCGGCATGGACAACCGCAGCGAAGTGGACCGCTTCTGCGCACGGCTGATCGGCCTGCTGCAGCAACCCATCAGCTTTGACAGCCAACCGCTGCACGTCGGGGTCAGTATCGGCGTGGCACAGACCCGCACACAAGGCTTCGATGCCGGCGAACTGATCCGTTGCGCCGACATTGCCCTCTACCAGGCCAAGGCCGATGGCAAGAATACCTGGCGCTACTTTGCCGCTGAAATGAACCAGCAGATCCAGTACCGCCGCCAGTTGGAAAACGACTTGCGCCGGGCCCTGCGCAACCAGGAGTTCGTGCTGCACTACCAGCCACGCTACCGCCTCAGCGACCTGCGCATCGTCGCGGTCGAAGCCTTGCTGCGCTGGCAGCACCCACAGGAAGGGTTGCTGGGGCCGGACACTTTCATCCCGCTGGCCGAGCAGAGCGACATCATCGTCGCCTTGGGGCGCTGGGTGCTTCGCGAAGCCTGCCGCACTGCCCACGACTGGCCCGCCGACATTCTGGTTTCGGTGAACCTGTCGCCTGCGCAGTTCCTGCGTAGCGATGTGGTCGCCGACGTGCGCGAGATCCTGCTGGACACCAGCTTCCCGGCCCAGCGCCTCGAGCTGGAGATTACTGAAAACGTGATGCTCAACGACATCGAGGGCGCGCTGGGCACCATGCTGTCACTCAAGGAACTGGGCGTGCGCCTGAACATGGATGATTTCGGCACCGGCTACTCATCGCTGGGCTACCTGCGTACCTACCCGTTCGACAGCATCAAGATCGACAAGCGCTTCATCAGTGGCCTGAACAGCAACGGCGGCAGCGACCGCGCCGTGGTCCAGGCCATCATCAACCTGGGTGAGGCGATGGGGTTGACGGTGACGGCCGAAGGCGTGGAGAGCGAACAGCAGCTCAAGGCACTGGAGAAAGACCGCTGCCATGAGGTGCAGGGCTTTTACATGAGCCGGCCGCTGGACAGCGCCGGGGTGGCGGCGCTGCTGCTGCACCCCTCTCAAAGCACTGCACAGCCCTTGTAGGAGCAGTCTTGTACTGCGAAGAGGCCGGTAAAAGCTGCACAGTAGATGGTGGCTTCACCGGCCTCTTCGCAGCACAAGGCTGCCCCTACAAGGGCCGTTTTTATTGCTGCATGCTCCGTTCGGCCACGATCTCTGGCAGATCCCGGCGGCGCAGGTAGGCGCGCAGTGGCTCAGCAATGTTCAGCCGGTCATCCACATGCTGCTCCAGCAGCAGCCCCAGCCGCTCACGGCAAAGCGCCATACGCTGCCCTTGCTCGGCACGCCAGACAAACTCGCTGCAGGGGGTAATGCTGTCGTCGGCCACGTCCATGCCGAACGAGTCCTCGGAAAAACGCACGATATGAACGTCGCGCTTACCATGAAAACCGACAAAGCCCTTGAGCTGGTCGGCGGCGTTGCAGATGTCCTGGGAAGTGATGGCCATGACGTAACCTCGCAATGAAATCGGAAGATACGCACGCCTGGCGGGGATCGGTTGCCTCTACCGGGCAACTCGCAAACTGGAGCCTAACGCAAGTGGCAGGCCGTTCGCCACGGGTTTTGGTGCTTGCCCCGCACGTCTGCACCTGCGCCCGGCACCCTGTTCAGCGTTCACTTGGCGCTGGGTCGACCTGCGATGCCAGCACCGCCGCCAGCCACTGCATGAACGCCTGAACCCGGCGCGGCACGTGCCGTTGCCGGGCATACAGCAGTGACACCGGCATGGCCGGGGGCTGCCAGTCTTCCAACAGCGAAACCAGCTCGCCTCGCTGCAGATGCTCGGCCACACCCACCGCCGGTACCTGGATCAACCCCAGCCCGGCCAGGCAGGCCGCCGAGTAGGCCTCGGCGTTGTTGACCGTGACCACACCGGCCATGGCCTGGTAATGCAGCTCACCACCTTGCAGGTATTCGAACCCGGCGCTGCGCCCACCCAGGGTACGCACGTAGTGCACCAGCTGGTGCCCGGCCAGCTCCTGCGGCGTCTGCGGTACCCCGTAGCGGGCCAGGTAGGCGGGGCTGGCACAGTTGCGCATGCTCAGTTGCCCGACCGGCCGCGCCACCACATCCAGGTCATGCAGGGCACCTATGCGCATCACGCAGTCAAACCCTTCGCGCAGCAGATCCACCTGGCGGTCTGTACAACTGAGCTCCACCTCCAGCCGCGGAAAGCGCTGCAGAAACTGCGGCAACGCCGGGATGATGACCCGACGGGCCATCATGGTCGGCAGGTCGATGCGCAGGCGCCCGGCCAGCTCGGCACCGTCGGCGCTGAACAGGCTCTCGATCTCGTCCATGCCTGACAGCAGGTCTTTGCTGCGCTCGTACAGCAAGGCGCCATCCTGGGTCGCCTGTACCCGGCGGGTAGTACGGTTGAACAACTGCGTGCCCAACAATTTTTCCAGCGCCCTGACCTGCTCTGACACAGTCGAGCGGGGCAGCCTCAGGCTCTCGGCAGCCAAGGTGAAACTGCGGACCTCACTGACCCGCACGAAGGTGCGCAACAACTCAAGCTTGTTCATTCGGGCCTCGACTCTCCGGATTTACCGAACAGTATTTCCATTTCCGCAGGATTTAACAGCGTCACGCCGACCAATAACCTGCGCTCATCTACCCACATTGAGGTTTCCACCATGACCCGCAAAATTGCCCTGATCACTGGCGCCAGCCGCGGCCTTGGCCGCAATGCTGCCGAACACCTGGCCGCACGCGGTATGGATGTCATCGGCACTTACCACAGCAAGGCCGACGAAGCCCAAGCCGTAGTTGCCCGACTGGAACAGGCCGGGGCCAAGGCGGCCATGCTGCAACTGGACGTGGGGGACAGCAGCAGTTTTGCCAGCTTCGCCGAGCGCCTGGGCACCACACTGCAGCAGCACTTTGGCCGCGAGCGTTTTGACTTTCTGGTGAACAATGCCGGGATCGGACTGAACGTGCCGTACATAGAAACCAGCGAGGCGCAGTTTGACCAGTTACTGAATATTCAGCTCAAAGGGCCGTTCTTCCTTACTCAGCGCCTGCTGCCGCTGTTGGTCGACAATGGCCGAATCGTCAACATTTCCACCGGCCTGGCGCGCTTTGCGCTGCCGGGGTATGCCGCCTATGCCGCGATGAAGGGCGCAATGGAGGTGCTGACCCGCTACCAGGCCAAGGAACTAGGCGCGCATGGCATTCGCGTGAACATTCTGGCGCCGGGGGCGATCGAGACCGATTTTGGCGGCGGTGTGGTGCGGGATAACCAGCAGGTGAATGAGTACATTGCGGGCAATACGGCGCTGGGCCGCGTGGGCTTGCCGGATGATATCGGGGCCGCGATTGCGCTGTTGCTGGAAGACGGCAATGGCTGGATTACCGGGCAACGGCTGGAAGTGTCGGGCGGCATGTTCCTCTGAGGCTCACGGCACGCCAGGCGATGCGCCGTACGTGTAGGAGCAGCCTTGCGCTGCGAAGAGGCCGGCATGACCAACACAACTACATTGCCTGTACTGGCCTCTTCGCAGCACAAGGCTGCTCCTACAAGTTAACAAGGCAGCACCATCAGTGCTCGCCCCGGTCCTCATGCACCTGCACGCTCGCGGTCATGCCTGCACTCAGGGTCACCCCTTCCGGCACCTGGTCCAGGCGAATCCTTACCGGTATGCGCTGGGCCAGCCGCACCCAGTTGAAGGTAGGCTCCACCTCCGGCAGCAACTGGCTGTCAGGGTTACTGTTGCGGTCGGTGATGCCGCGGCTGATGCTTTCCACATGCCCTTGCATCGGTTCGCCGGCGCCCATCAGCCAGACTTTCACCGTGTCCCCCACACGAATACGCGGCAGCTTGGTTTCCTCGAAATAGGCCTGGATATAAAAGGTTGAATCATCCACCAGGGCCATTACCGATTGCCCGGTGTTCACATAGTTGCCCTCGGCCAGACGCAGGTTGGTGATATGCCCGCTGCGCGGCGCCCGCACTTCACTGCGCGCCAGGTTGATCTTGGCCACCTGCAACTGCGCTTCAGCTTCATGCAGTTCGCCGCGGGCGATAGCGGCATTGATCTGGGCGTTTTCACGCAGCTCGGCACTGATCGCCTCTGGCCCCAAGGCGGTACGCCGGGCTGCCTCGCGCTCGCGCAAGCGCAGTTGCTGGGCGCGGGTCTCTGTTACCGCACTGGCCTGGTCGAAGGCCGCCTGGAAGCGCTCGCGGTCGATGCTCATCAACAGGTCGCCAGCCTTGACCTGCTGGTTATCGCGGGCCTTGAGCTCACGTACCCAGCCGGACACGTCAGGGGCGATCACCACCACATCGGCGCGCACACGGGCGTCGCGGGTCCAGGGCGTAAGCATGTAGTACTGCCACAGCTGGTAGCCGGCCCACACGGCCAGAGCCACCACACACAGCGTCACCAGGGTACGTACGGCCGCACGCATTGAAACACTCCTTTATAAAGCTCCCAGCAGCCTCACCACCAGGAACAACACACAAACGAACAGCGCTGCATCGAACAACGCTTCATGCCAGATCCAGCGCCCCAACGGCGTCGCCTGCACCACCAGGCGCAACACGCCTGTGATCACCAGCGCCAGCAACACATAAAGCAGAAACGGGCTGAGCAGCACGCCGCCCACTTCCCATTCACGCAACCCCATGGGCTTCCTCCTGCCAACGGCACCATTTGCCCCAGCTTTTCTGCAATTGCAGCACCGCACCTTCGGCCAGCCGCAGCGGATCACTCGCAGGCAGCCGACGCAAAGCGGCAATAAACTGTTCACTGGCGGCGTCCAGGCGCTGCCCACGCCCGGCGGCCGGCCCCTTGGCGAGTACCGCCTCAACCTGCTGCAAGTACTCGCGCTCGGCCCGCCCCAGGGGGGCTTGGGCGACGGCCAGGCACATGCGCAGGTGCACCAGTTCATCGCCAATATCCAGCCCATGCAGGCCGTCATCCCAGCGCTTGCGCTCGCTTTCGGGCAGCTCGCCAGCATGCCGCGCCAGTTGCATCAGGCGGTCGGCCATGCGCCCGCCAAACCAGCTGTCGGCGCCGCGCAGGTCGCGCCGGGTCAGGCGCACCAGGTCGCTCTGGGTGGCTGCCCGCAGGCGCCGCCCCAGCCAGGCCGGATGGCGAAACACCAGTAAACGGAAGGCCATTACCGCTGCCGACACCCCCACCAGCATGGCCAGTGCACTGTTGAGCATTGTCGCCACACCAAACTGCATGGCGTTGAGCGGGGACACCAGCACGATGAAGTGCAGGCAATAGGAAGTGGCGGTGGCCCCGGTGCGTGGGTGGGCCATGCCCAATGCGCCGAAAAACAACGGCACCCCCATGCCCAGGCAAAGCATGGCGAAGCTGCTCCATTGTGGCAGCAGGATCTGCCCGACCAGAAACGCCGCAGGTATCGCCAGGAAGATCCCGCGCAGGAAGCTCAGGCCAATCTGCGCGCCGTTCTCGCGGCTGGCGAACAGGCTGCAGACTACGCAAGTCAACACCAGGCCACCCGGCGCCGAAGGCCACGCTGTCGCCAGCCAGAAGCCGCTCATCACCAGAAAAGCCAGTGCGCTGCGTGAGCCGAACAGCAAGGCCAGCGACCAGTCGCGGTGCACGGCCAGGCCTTGCGACACATCCTTGGGCGCCCTGCCCGCCTCCACATCCTCCAGCGCCACGCTGGCGGCCATGGCGTAATCCAGTAACAAGGCCATGCGCGCCAGGCAGTAGTGCTCCGTCGAACTGATCTGCTCATCATGGGCGGCATCCCAGATGCGCTGACGCAGCAGCAACAGGCTGGGCTGGTCGGGTTTGGCCAGAAGCGCGCGAACCTCTGCCAGCCAGTGTGCCAAGTGTGCTGCCTCACGCTCATCGAGTTGCCGCCACTGCCGGCGCACCGAGCGCGAGATGCGCAACAGCACCATCAGCTTCTGGCTGAGACCACGAATGGCGCGGGCACGCTGGCGCCCGCGGTTGCCCTCGAACCAGGCATGTTCACGCTGGCTGTCGATGGCAACGATACGCCCCAGGCTCTCCAGCAAGCCTTTGCGCGCCTCATCCTCGCCGCCCAGCATGGCACTGGCAGCCTGCAGGCCGTTCTGCCAGGCCAGCCGGGCCTGCCCGCCCAATTGCTGTTCCACCCGCATTGGCCAGAGCAAGGCACTGGTGGCGGTGGCGCAAAAAATGCCCAGGCAGATCTCGGTACAGCGCGCCACGGCCTGGTCGAACACCTGCAACGGGTGGTCGATGGCCGGCAAGGCAATAATCGCCGCGGTGTAGCCAGCCAATACAAAGGCATAGGCCCAGGCGCTGCGCAGTTGGGTCGAGGCAGCAGTGCACAGCGCCAGCCATAGCGCCAAGGTAATGAGGAACAAGCCCGGGGTCTGGGCAAACAGGCCGATGAACACCACTGACATGACCGTGCCGACCAAGGTACCGGCCAGCCGTGCCAGGCCTTTCTGCACCACCATCCCTGACAGTGGCTGGGCGACGATGAAGGCCGTCATCAGTGCCCAGGACGGCTGCTCCAGGCCCCAGCGCATCGCCAGCCACAACGCCAGGCCGCCACCGAGCAGGGTCTTGATGGCGAACTTGAAGGCGAGGCTGGTGGGGGCGAACAGGGCCTGAAGGGTGATGGGCACTAGGCGGACCTTGCGGGGAATGGTCGTACTGAAAAGATAGACAACGGAGAGAAGGATAATGCGGAAACGATTAATTAGCTAGCTAATCATCTTTATTGGAACATCGGTAAGCCTGTGCTGGCCCTTTCGCAGCACAAGGCTGCTCCTACACAGATCCCATGGACTCAGGCACCGCGCTCAACCTGTAGGAGCAGCCTTGTGCTGCGAAAGAGCCGGCACAGGCCACTTGAATCCCAGGCAAAAAAAATGGGCGACCGAAGTCGCCCTAAATGCCTTGCGTGCTCGTATACCCGAAAGGTCAGCGCGGCTTGCGCTTGTTCGAGTCCTTCCAGATGAAAATGCCCAGACCGGCAAAGAAAGCGACCATCAACCCGACCGTTACCACACCAGCGATAACCACGTTGTCGAAGAACATGCTGGCCTCCCATTCGTCTGCCGTTGTCCGATGGGTGAACGTTAACCAATCTGAGGGGGGAGAAAATTGATCAGGGTCAATGGTGCCCGGGGCCGGGCACGCGAGGCGGGTGCAGGGTTGACCTGCGTCAAGATTCAGCGCTTCTTCGGTTTGCCCTTGGGCTTCTTTTTCTTGCTGGTACTCAACGGCAGGGCCTGCTCGAACGCGTTGCGCATTTCGTTCAGGCGCTTTTCCTTGAGGTCGTGAACACGCTTGGCGCGTTCGGCATCAAAATCGATGAGGTTGTCTTGGCTCATGAGTGGCTCGACGATCAACTGAGGCTTGCATGATGAAGCCCGGCGCAGGCGCTGACCAGCCCCGCGTCAGACTTCGATGTCCACCAGTAGCCCCTGGCGTACGTGCTCGTCCATCAACGGCACCACCGGTACGGTATTGTCGGCGTTGACCTCATCACCTGGCACGGCACTGTAGCGGTCCTGGCCACCCTGCTTGCGACGTTGCTGCTGGCGACGCTGCTCATCACGCAGCAACAATGCCTGCTCCTGTGGGTCGCGCTGCTGCTTGAGGTCGATGGCACTTTCGCCGGACGCAGGCTGCGTCGGCACCACCGGCTTGATGTCGGGGGTCGGCTTGACCGGGTCCTGTTGCGAGGTCACCGGGGCGGCGCTGAGCGGGATGATTGGCGGCAGCATGGACGTTCTCCTATGCCCCCTGTATCGGCAGGCGCGGGTTTACCTTGATGTCATGGACAACAATTACTCGGCTTCGTCGTCAGGGTCGTCGTCGCTTGGCGGGCTGGCTTCGCTCCAGGGCCGCTTGTAAACCTGCTGCCAGACCGCATCCATGTGGTCGCGCAGCACCTGCGGCGCGGCTTTGAGCGAGGCACTGTCATCCCGGTCACCGCCGATCGGCTCCTCACCCGCTGGGCTGATCAGCGACTGGCCGGTGATGGTGTAGCTGGCCTGCCCTTCACGCATTTCAATGGCTATATCGTGGGGGTCGATGCCGCCGCCGCAGAAGGCATGGCTGGCCACCGTAACCTCGGCGACGCCGTCCTTGTTCAGGTCGCTGACATCACTGACGTCGGTATAGAAGTCCACGTCCAGGTCCAGCCCCGGGCAGGTGGTTTCCTGCTCGATCTGCCAGCGTGCCTTGAATGCATCGCTTTCGGCAGTGCGCCCGTACAGGGTGGCCTTGAGCACCACCTTGTCCACTTCCTGTTCGCTTTCCGGGTCGCTGGCCTGGCCATCGCTGCGGCTCAATACCAACAGGCCTTCACCGTCGCGGTCACGAAAGTGCACGCTCTTGATCGGCGTCTGCACGCCCAGTACCTCAAGCTGCTCCATCGGGATGGCGGGCAAGGCCTCGAAGTTTTTCTGCTCGCAGGCAGTCAGCAGCAACAGGCTGCCCACGGCCATGGAAGCGCTGATCCAGCGGTGCTTGGCAGACATGTTGATCCGGGGCCCTCGTCAGCTGCGCGGTGCGAGGCGATGAAACGGCTAGACTGACTAACTTCCTGTTGTCGATCGGCACCTTTCGGTGCGTTCGCACTTTGGTCTGACCGGCCGATCCGTTAACATAATCGGCTTTTTCATCGCGGGAGTTCAGGCAGTATGGCGCAGCAGTATCAACCGGGGCAACGCTGGATCAGCGACAGCGAAGCAGAGCTCGGCCTGGGTACCATCCTGGCGCAGGATGGCCGCCTGTTGACCGTGCTCTACCCGGCCACTGGCGACACCCGCCAGTATTCCCTGCGCAACGCGCCGCTGACCCGCGTGCGCTTCTCGCCAGGTGACCAGATCACCCACTTCGAGGGCTGGAAGCTGACCGTGCGCGAAGTCGATGACATCGACGGGCTGATGGTCTACCACGGCCTGGACGGGCAGAACCAGCCGCGTACCCTGCCAGAAACCCAGCTGTCGAACTTCATCCAGTTCCGCCTGGCCAGCGACCGGCTGTTCGCCGGGCAGATCGACCCGCTGTCGTGGTTCAGCCTGCGCTACAACACCCTGCAGCACACCAGCAAGCAGATGCAGTCTGCGCTGTGGGGCCTGGGTGGCTGCCGTGCGCAACCGATCGCCCACCAGTTGCACATCGCTCGCGAAGTCGCCGACCGCAGCGCCCCGCGGGTACTGCTGGCCGACGAAGTAGGCCTGGGTAAAACCATCGAGGCCGGCCTGGTGATTCATCGCCAGCTGCTGTCGGGGCGCGCCAGCCGCGTGCTGATCCTGGTGCCGGAAAACCTCCAGCACCAGTGGCTGGTGGAAATGCGCCGCCGCTTCAACCTGCAGGTAGCCCTGTTCGATGCCGAGCGCTTTATCGAAAGCGACGCCAGCAACCCGTTCGAGGATGCCCAACTGGCGCTGGTTGCGCTGGAATGGCTGGTCGACGACGAAAAGGCCCAGGACGCCCTGTTTGCCGCTGGCTGGGACCTGATGGTCGTCGACGAGGCCCACCATCTGGTCTGGCACGAAGACCAGGTCAGCGCCGAATACGGCCTGGTCGAGCAGCTGGCCCAGGTGATCCCGGGCGTGCTGCTGCTCACCGCCACCCCTGAGCAGCTTGGCCAGGACAGCCACTTCGCCCGCCTGCGCCTGCTCGACCCCAACCGCTTCCATGACCTGGCGGCCTTCCGCGCCGAGAGCGAGCACTATCGCCCGGTGGCTGAAGCCGTGCAGGAACTGCTCGACGAAGGCCGCCTGTCGCCCAAGGCCCACGCCACCATCCAGGGTTTCCTGGGTGCCGAAGGCGAAGCCCTGCTGGCTGCAGTCAGCGACGGCGACAGCCAGGCCAGCGCACGCCTGATCCGCGAGCTGCTGGACCGCCACGGCACCGGCCGCGTCCTGTTCCGTAACACCCGTGCGGCGATCCAGGGCTTCCCCGAGCGCCAGCTGCACCATTACCCGCTGGCCACACCCGAGCAATACCGCGACCTGCCAGCCGGCGAGCACGCCGAGCTGTACCCGGAAGTCGCCTTCCAGGCCCAGGGTGATGTGGCTGACGACGAGCGCTGGTGGCGGTTCGACCCACGCGTCGACTGGCTGATCGACACCCTGAAGATGCTCAAGCGCACCAAGGTGCTGGTGATCTGCGCGCACGCCGAAACCGCCATGGACCTGGAAGACGCCCTGCGCGTGCGCTCCGGCATCCCGGCCTCGGTGTTCCATGAAGGCATGAACATTCTCGAGCGCGACCGCGCCGCCGCCTACTTCGCCGACGAAGAATTCGGTGCGCAAGTGCTGATCTGCTCCGAGATCGGCAGCGAAGGCCGCAACTTCCAGTTCGCCCACCACCTGGTGATGTTCGACCTGCCAGCACACCCGGACCTGCTCGAACAGCGCATCGGCCGCCTTGACCGGATCGGCCAGAAGCACACCATCCAGTTGCACATCCCGTACCTGCTGGGCAGCCCGCAAGAGCGCCTGTTCCAATGGTACCACGAGGGCCTTAACGCCTTCCTCAACACCTGCCCCACCGGCAACGCCCTTCAGCACCGGTTCGGCCCACGCCTGCTGCCGTTGCTTGAAGGTGGCGAGAGCAAGGCCTGGGATACCCTGGTGGCCGACGCCCGCAGCGAGCGCGAGCGCCTGGAAGCCGAACTGCACACTGGCCGCGACCGCCTGCTGGAGCTCAACTCCGGCGGTGCCGGCGAAGGCCAGGCGCTGGTCGAGGCCATTCTCGAACAGGACGACCAGTTTGCCCTGCCGATCTACATGGAAACCCTGTTCGACGCCTTCGGCATCGACAGCGAAGACCATTCCGAGAACGCCCTGATCCTCAAGCCGAGCGAAAAGATGCTCGATGCCAGCTTCCCGCTGGGCGACGACGAAGGCGTGACCATCACCTACGACCGTGCCCAGGCGCTGTCGCGTGAGGACATGCAGTTCCTCACCTGGGAGCACCCGATGGTGCAGGGCGGCATGGACCTGGTGCTGTCCGGCTCTATGGGCAACACCGCCGTGGCACTGATCAAGAACAAGGCACTCAAGCCGGGCACCGTCCTGCTCGAATTGCTGTTCGTCAGCGAGGTGGTGGCACCACGCAGCCTGCAGCTGGGCCGCTACCTGCCGCCGGCGGCACTGCGCTGCCTGCTCGACGCCAACGGCAACGACCTGGCCTCCCGCGTGGCTTTCGAAACCCTCAACGAGCAGCTTGAAAGCGTGCCGCGTGCCAGCGCCAACAAGTTTGTCCAGGCCCAGCGGGACGTGCTCGCCAAGCGCATCAGTGGCGGTGAAGAGAAGATCATGCCGACGCACGTCGAGCGCGTAGCCGAAGCCCAGCGCCGTCTGGCAGCCGAGGCCGACGAAGAGCTCGCCCGCCTGGTGGCACTGCAAGCGGTCAACCCGAGCGTGCGCGACAGCGAAATCGACGCCCTGCGCAAGCAGCGTGAAGAGGGCCTGGCGATGCTGGACAAGGCGGCCCTGCGCCTGGAAGCCATTCGCGTTCTGGTGGCTGGCTGATCTGACACGCCTCTGGTGGCCTGACCACCATCTGTAGGAGCAGCCTTGTGCTGCGAAGAGGCCGTATGCCCCACAAGAATATTGTGAGGCATGCGGCCTCTTCGCAGCACAAGGCTGCTCCTACACCTATATGCCCCTCTTTATGCATGCTGGCGATTGGGTTGATAACCAAATCGTAGAAATCAATATGCCATTATTCAGGAAGGCTTAAACACCTCTTCCTATACTGCCTCTGGACAGTCTGCACAGGGTTGTAGCGCAGACGAGTGAAAACTCGATCATGGGGCACTCAATGGAATGGCTGGGGCTGCAACTGTTCGCCGACCTTCCGGCAACCGGGCGCATCGTTATCGATTGCCGCCATGAGCCGTTCCTGGTTCTGCTCGCCTACTTCGTTGCCAGCGCGGCTTGCTTCGCGACCCTGGACATGGCTGAGCGCCAGTCCCACAGCGAAGACCCCACTGCCCATCGACAATGGCACATGCTGGGCGCCTGCTGCCTGGCCGGTGGTATCTGGGCCATGCACTTCATCAGCATGCTGGCCTTCCAGGCGCCGGTGGAGGTGCACTACGACGTTTCCCTGACCATTCTTTCGCTGCTCATCGCCCTGGCTGTCGCCTGGGTGACCATGCGCAGCCTCGACCGCAGCCAGATGCGCGCGCAGCATTTTCTGCTGAGTGCGGTACTGATCGGCCTGGGCATTGTCCTGATGCACTTTGTCGGCATGGCTGCGCTGGAAACCGGCGCCCGTCAGTATTACCAGACGGGCCTGTTGCTGGCCTCTGCCGCCATTGCCCTGCTGACCAGCCTGGCTGCGTTAGGCCTGGCCCGATACTTCAGCAATGGCAGCGGCACCCTGCACATGGCCATGAAGTACGGCGCCAGCCTGCTGATGGCCGGTGGTATCGTCGCCACCCATTTCACTGCAATGTCGGCCATGACCCTGGTGATCCCGGCCGACACCGCACTGCGCCTGCCGTCTGCCGACAACAGCCTGCAACTGGCACTGGGCATCGGCTTCATCACCCTGCTGATCAGTGGCGCCAGCATCAGCGCCGCACTGGCCGACAAGAAGCTGCAGAGCAAGGAGCATGACCTGCGCCGGGTCAGCATACTGCTCAGCCAACTGGACCAGGCCCGCGCCTCGCTGCAGCAGGCCGCGCACTACGATGCACTGACCAACCTGGTCAACCGCCGTGGCTTCAACCAGGTGTTCGCGGAGCGCCTGGCCGAACACCACGCCACTGAAAACCGCCTGGCAGTGATGATCCTCGACATCGACCACTTCAAGCGCATCAACGATAGCCTTGGCCACGACGCCGGAGACGAACTGCTCAAGGTGATTGCCAACCACATCAAGGCCGCCACCCGCCATCAAGACCTGGTCGCACGCCTGGGCGGCGACGAGTTCTGCGTGGTCACCAGCCTTGACAACTGCGACGAAGCCCGCCACCTGGCACAACGCATCATGCAACGAATGAAAGAGCCCATCGACCTGGGTGGACGGCGCATGGTCATGACCACCAGCATTGGTATCAGCATCTTCCCCGACGACGGCACCAGCGCCGAAGAACTGCTCAAGCATGCCGACCTGGCCCTTTACCAGTGCAAGGATAGTGGGCGCAACAGCCTGCACTTTTTCAACGAGAGCCTGAAAACCCAGGCCTCCCTCGCCTTGCAACTGGAAGAAGAACTGCGCCTGGCCCTGCTCGAAGAGCATGGGCTATGCGTGCATTACCAACCCATCTTCGACATGCGCAGCGGGCATGTGGCCAAGCTCGAAGCCCTGGTGCGCTGGCATCACCCGCAGCACGGCCTGCTGGGGCCCGACCGCTTCATCGGTATTGCCGAAGCCAATGGCCTGATCATCGACCTGGACCTATGGGTAATGCGCCACGCCTGCACAGACCTGGCGCACCTGCAACGCCATGGTCATGGCGACATCAAGGTGACGGTCAACTGCTCGGCAGTAACCCTCAGCCACGACGAACTGCCCAACGAAGTGGAGAAAGCGCTATTCCGCGCAGGGCTCGCGCCACGGCAGCTGGAGCTGGAAGTGACCGAGAACGCCCTGATGGGCGATATTCAGCGTACCGTCAACCTGCTCAAGCGCATTCGTGCGCTGGGCGTGGCGCTTTCGATCGACGACTTCGGCACTGGCTACTCGTCACTGGCCTACCTCAAGCGCCTGCCGCTGGACGTATTAAAGATCGACCGCACCTTCCTGCAGGATGTGCCCGGCAGTCAGAAAGACCGCGAGATCGTCCAGGCGATAATCGTCATGGCGCATACCCTGCACCTGCAGGTCGTTAGCGAAGGCGTGGAAACCGTCGAACAGCAGGCATTTCTTCAGACCCATGGCTGCGACTATCTGCAGGGCTACCTGCTGGGCCGACCGATACCGCTGGCCGAGCTACGGCCGCTACTGGAGCGGCTGCAGCGCCAAAGCGAGGAACTCAGCCCTTGTTGCGGTACAGCTCTACAAGGGTCGCCGGATCTTTTTGCAAGTAACCCTGGCTACCATGCAGGCGCATCAATTGCGCGGCGAGGCCACTGAGCGGCGTCGCCGCCCCCTGCTCACGGGAAAACTTCACTGCGCCATCGAGGTCCTTGAGCAGCGTGCGCACGTGCCACTTGATCGGTTCGAAGCGGCTTTCGGCCATTTGCGGCGCAAGAATCTGCAGTGGCTTGGAATCGGCAAAACCACCGGCCAGCGCTTCGGCGATCAGCGTCGCGTCCACCCCGGACTGCTCGGCCAGCGCCACCACTTCGGCAATCACCAGGGCATTGCAGGCCACGATCATCTGGTTGCAGGCTTTGGTCACCTGCCCCGCCCCTACCGCGCCCATGTGCGTCACCCGCTGACCAAGCACCTCCAGCAATGGCCTTGCACGCTCCAGGTCGGCCGCTTCACCGCCTACCATGATCGCCAAGGTACCGGCCTCGGCACCGGGTGTGCCGCCGGACACCGGGGCATCCAGCCAGGCCATGCCGCACAGTACCGCGAGTTCGGCGGCCATTTCACGGGTGGCGGTGGGTTCCAGGCTGGAGAAATCGATCAGCAACTGGCCACTGCGCCCACCCTGGGCAATGCCGTGCTCGCCGAACACCACCTCGCGGACCACGGCCGTGTCGGCCAGGCACAGCATTACCATGTCGCTGCCCTTGCACAATTCGGCGGGGCTGCTGGCCAGGCGCGCGCCGGCAGCGACCAGCGCAGCACACTTGTCCGGGCTGCGGTTCCACACGGTCAGCGGGTACCCCGCCGCCAGCAGGCGTCGGCACATGGGCAGGCCCATCAGGCCAATGCCGGCGAATCCAAGCGAAGGTAGTGCAGTGCTCATCAATGACTCCTGGCTATTCGAATTGTTTTCCAGGCTGGCCGGAACGGTGGACACATTACGCATCCCGTAAACTGTTACCGCCACGCCGAATTGTTACTTACCTCTACCCGCCCTGAACGCCTTCAAGCACCAAAACGGGGCTGCTGCGCATTTTTGCGCACCAAAAAAGATCATGCCTCAGTCGGGCGCTTCGCCTGAATCACGATGAACGGCGAAACCACCACGGCCCAGATCTCTGGATCGCGGCTTTGCAGGTCCAGTGCCTGCTCGGCCGACACGGGCCCAACAGTGCCATCACTACGCCACTTGGCGAAGATCTCGCTGCGATTCTCGGCCATCGCCTCGGCAACGGTGATCAGGTCGAGGCTGGGGTCGACCCAAATCAGGTCACCCTTGGCCCAGAAACGCTCCAGGGCTTTCCACTCGATGATTGCCGTCTCGCCAAGCAATTTGGCATAGAGGGTGCTTGTTTGATCAGTCATGGGTGGTATCCGCAAAAAATCGGCCAATAAAAATGGTCGGCATTTTTGCAGAAAAACCCGGGTACAAATATGTAATTTGGTCGATTGACCCCGATCTTGTGGGGCGGGGTCGCAGATACAGGCCATTTGATGGCGCCTTTTTGTATCTTTCTGTCGAGCAAGCGACAACCCAAGAAACAGGCACTTTTTGACCGCTTTTCAAGCGCTCAAACAGCGCTCTACACTGTACCGGTACAGTTCCGGGACATGTTCCGGGGGAAGGTGGGCTTGCGCGTTGGCATGGCCACGCCGCAAATCCCGCCCGGTCTGTAGCCCTGGCCGCCAGGACTATAAGAATTACAACAGAATGAGTGGAGCACTATGATCAAGATTTCCAAGCTGTTCGCCGCAATGGTACTGGCCGGGGTAGCCAGCCATTCGTTTGCCGCCGATACCATCAAGATCGGCATCGCCGGTCCGAAGACGGGTCCTGTGACCCAGTACGGCGACATGCAGTTCATCGGCGCCAAACAGGCCATCAAAGACATCAACGCCAAGGGCGGCGTCGATGGCAAAATGCTTGAAGCCAAGGAATACGACGACGCGTGCGACCCTAAACAGGCCGTGGCAGTCGCCAACAAAGTGGTCAACGACGGTGTCAAGTTCGTCATTGGCCACCTGTGCTCCAGCTCTACCCAGCCTGCGTCCGACATTTACGAAGACGAAGGCGTGATCATGATCACCCCCGCCGCTACCAGCCCGGAAATTACCGCGCGTGGCTACAAAATGATCTTCCGTACCATCGGCCTGGACAGCGCCCAGGGCCCGGCGGCCGGCAACTACATCGCCGACCACGTCAAGCCGAAGGTCGTTGCGGTGCTGCACGACAAGCAGCAGTACGGTGAAGGCATCGCTACCGCGGTCAAGCAGACCCTGGAGCAGAAAGGCACCAAGGTCGCCGTCTTCGAAGGCCTGAACGCCGGTGACAAAGACTTCTCCTCGATCATCCAGAAGCTCAAGC
The DNA here is from genome assembly GCF_052112345.1 of Pseudomonas sp. SAS7. Lineage (NCBI taxonomy): Bacteria > Pseudomonadati > Pseudomonadota > Gammaproteobacteria > Pseudomonadales > Pseudomonadaceae > Pseudomonas > Pseudomonas sp. SAS7. The sequence goes on from NZ_JBEGGO010000004.1 coordinate 21,365, forward strand.
AGAACAATGTCGACTTCGTCTACTACGGCGGCTACCACCCGGAGCTGGGCCTGATCCTGCGCCAGGCTCAGGAAAAAGGCCTGAAAGCCAAGTTCATGGGCCCAGAGGGCGTGGGTAACGACTCGATCTCGCAAATCGCCCAGAACGCCTCCGAAGGCCTACTGGTCACCCTGCCGAAGTCGTTCGACGCCGATCCTGAAAACAAGGCCATCGTCGACGCCATCAAGGCAGACGGCAAAGACCCGAGCGGCCCGTTCGTGTTCCCTGCCTACTCGGCTGTCCAACTGATCGCCGAAGGCATCAAAGCGGCCAAGTCCGAAGACGCCGAGAAGGTGGCAGCGGCCATCCACGCCGGTACCTTCAAGACCCCGACCGGCGACCTGTCGTACGACGCCAAAGGCGACCTGAAAGACTTCAAGTTCGTAGTCTACGAATGGCACTTCGGCAAGCCGAAGACCGAAGTCTCCCCTCAGTAACTGCGTGACTAAATAGCTGACCGTAGAAGCCCACTGTGCGAGCAGTGGGCTTTGTTTTACGAGGTTCATGGGCCCGATCCCCGCGATCCGGGGGCAGGCCCACCTGAAAATCTTAAAACCGTCACCCGCGGTTTCCTGGCATACCCCCGCCAGCGAAATGCAAATCAGGTTTTTAGGAGCGCTGTAATGCCTGAGATCTACCATTTCTTCCAACAACTGGTTAATGGATTGACCATCGGCAGCACCTATGCCTTGATCGCCATCGGCTACACGATGGTGTACGGCATCATTGGCATGATCAACTTCGCCCACGGCGAGGTGTACATGATCGGTTCCTACGTGGCCTTCATCGCCCTGGCGGGCCTGGCCATGATGGGCATCCATTCGCTGCCGATCCTGATGACCGTTGCCTTCGTCGCGACGATCTTCGTTACCAGTGCCTATGGCTACAGTATCGAACGGGTTGCCTACCGCCCCTTGCGCAACAGCAACCGTCTGATCCCGCTGATTTCCGCCATCGGCATGTCGATCTTCCTGCAGAACACCGTCTTGCTGTCGCAAGACTCCAAGGACAAGTCCATCCCCAACCTGATCCCCGGAAGCTTCTCGTTCGGGCCGGGCGGTGCGGAGGAAGTTCTGATCAGCTACATGCAAATCCTGGTGTTCGTGGTCACCCTGGTGGCCATGACCTTGCTCACCCTGTTCATCTCTCGTTCCCGCCTGGGCCGCGCCTGCCGTGCCTGCGCAGAGGACATCAAGATGGCCAACCTGCTGGGCATCAACACCAACAACATCATCGCCCTCACCTTCGTCATCGGTGCCGCCCTGGCAGCCGTGGCGGCCGTGCTGCTGAGCATGCAGTACGGGGTGATCAACCCCAACGCCGGTTTCCTGGTGGGCCTGAAGGCCTTCACCGCGGCGGTGCTGGGTGGCATCGGCAGCATCCCGGGCGCCATGCTCGGCGGGCTGGTGCTGGGCGTGGCCGAAGCGTTTGGCGCCGACATCTTCGGCGACCAGTACAAGGACGTGGTGGCATTCGGCTTGTTGGTTCTTGTCCTGCTATTCCGGCCGACCGGCATCCTGGGCCGCCCGGAGGTTGAAAAAGTATGAGCAAAAATCTCAAACAGGCGTTCTTCAGCGCCTTGCTGGTGTGGGCCGTGGCCTTCCCGGTGCTGGGCCTGAAACTGAGCATCGACGGCATCAGCCTGGTCGTGCACAGCCAGGGTTCGTTCACCATCAGCATCATCGCCGTGTGCTCGGCATTGATGTTCCTGCGCGTGCTGTTCGACAAGCAGTGGAGTTCGATGATGGGCAGCCGTTCGGATCGCAAGCTGATCCCGCCGGCCGTCAGCAACTACCTGACCCTGCCCAAGACCCAGCGCTATGTGATCATTGGCCTGATCGTTGCGGCACTGGTGTGGCCGTTCTTCGGCTCGCGCGGTGCGGTCGACATCGCCACGCTCATCCTGATCTACGTGTTGCTGGGCCTGGGCCTGAACATCGTGGTCGGCCTGGCGGGCCTGCTCGACCTCGGTTACGTCGGCTTCTATGCCGTCGGCGCCTACAGCTACGCCATGCTCTCGCACTACCTGGGCTGGAGCTTCTGGGTGTGCCTGCCGATTGCCGGCCTGATGGCCGCCACCTTCGGCTTCCTGCTTGGCTTCCCGGTGCTGCGCCTGCGCGGTGACTACCTGGCGATCGTGACCCTTGGCTTCGGCGAGATCATCCGCCTGTTCCTGCGCAACCTCACCGACTGGACCGGCGGCCCCAACGGCATCAGCAACATCCCCAAGCCAGAGTTCTTCGGCCTGACCTTCGAACGCCGTGCCGCCGAGGGCATGCAGACCTTCCATGAGTTCTTCGGGCTGGAATACAACTCGATCAACAAGGTCATTTTCCTCTACCTGGTGGCCCTGCTGCTGGCCCTGCTGGCGCTGTTCGTCATCAACCGCCTGCTACGCATGCCCATCGGCCGTGCCTGGGAAGCCCTGCGTGAAGACGAGATCGCCTGCCGCGCACTGGGCCTCAACCCGACCGTGATCAAGCTCTCGGCATTTACCCTGGGTGCCTGCTTCGCCGGTTTCGCCGGCAGCTTCTTCGCTGCGCGCCAAGGCCTGGTGACGCCGGAGTCCTTCACCTTCATCGAGTCGGCGATCATCCTCGCCATCGTCGTGCTGGGCGGCATGGGCTCACAACTGGGCGTGATCCTCGCGGCCATCGTGATGATCCTGCTGCCCGAGCTGATGCGTGAGTTCAGCGAATACCGGATGCTGATGTTCGGTGCGCTGATGGTGTTGATGATGATCTGGCGTCCGCAAGGCTTGCTGCCTATGCAACGTCCACACATGGAGCTGCGTCGATGAGCCGCGAAATTCTGCAAGTCAGCGGCCTGAGCATGCGCTTCGGCGGCTTGTTGGCGGTCAACGGCGTGGCCCTGACCGTCAAGGAAAAACAGGTGGTGGCGCTGATCGGCCCGAATGGCGCCGGCAAGACCACCGTGTTCAACTGCCTGACCGGTTTCTACAAACCCAGCGGCGGCACCATCCTGCTCGATGGCCAGCCGATCCAGGGCCTGGCCGGCCACCAGATCGCCCGCAAGGGCGTGGTGCGGACCTTCCAGAACGTGCGCCTGTTCAAGGAAATGACCGCGCTGGAAAACCTGCTGATCGCCCAGCACCGTCACCTGAACACCAACTTCTTCGCCGGTCTGTTCAAGACCCCGAGCTTCCGCCGTAGCGAGAAGGAGGCCATGGAGCGCGCGCAGTACTGGCTGGAGAAGGTCAACCTGACCGAATTCGCCAACCGTACCGCCGGCACCCTCGCCTACGGCCAGCAACGCCGCCTGGAAATCGCCCGCTGCATGATGACCCAGCCGCGCATCATCATGCTCGACGAACCGGCGGCGGGCCTGAACCCGAAGGAAACCGAAGACCTCAAGGCACTGATCGCCTACCTGCGTGAGTCGCACAACGTCACCGTGCTGCTGATCGAGCACGACATGAAGCTGGTGATGAGCATTTCCGACCATATCGTGGTGATCAACCAGGGCACCCCCCTGGCACACGGCACGCCGGAAGAGATCCGCGACAACCCTGATGTGATCAAAGCCTACCTGGGGGAAGCGTAAATGCTGAAGTTCGAAAACGTTTCCACCTTCTACGGCAAGATCCAGGCGCTTCACAGCGTCAACGTGGAGATCAACCAGGGCGAGATCGTCACCCTGATCGGTGCCAACGGCGCCGGCAAGTCGACCTTGCTGATGACCCTGTGCGGCTCGCCGCAGGCGCACAGTGGCAGCATCAAGTACCTGGGTGAAGAACTGGTTGGCCAGCCGTCCTCGCACATCATGCGCAAGAGCATCGCCGTGGTGCCGGAAGGCCGCCGCGTGTTCGCCCGCCTGACCGTCGAGGAAAACCTGGCCATGGGTGGTTTTTTCACCGACAAGGGCGACTACCAGGAGCAGCTGGACAAGGTGCTGCAGCTGTTCCCGCGCCTGAAGGAACGTTACATCCAGCGCGGCGGCACCATGTCTGGTGGCGAGCAGCAAATGCTTGCCATTGGCCGGGCGCTGATGAGCAAGCCCAAGCTGCTGCTGCTAGACGAGCCTTCGCTGGGCCTGGCACCGATCATCATCCAGCAGATCTTCGACATCATCGAACAGCTGCGCCGCGATGGCGTGACGGTGTTCCTGGTGGAACAGAATGCCAACCAGGCGCTGAAGGTCGCTGACCGCGCCTATGTGCTGGAGAACGGCCGGGTGGTGATGCAAGGGACGGGTGAAGCACTGCTGACCGACCCGAAGGTGCGCGACGCGTACCTCGGCGGTTAAACGGAAGGGCCTTCGGGCCCTTTCTTCTGCCTGCCAGAAAAGCATGGCCGGTGCCGGCCCCTTCGCGGGCTTGCCCGCGAAGAGGCCAGCACAGGCAACCATTAACTTGTGATCCGCCGCCAGCCTGCGTAACGTGGCCAGCTCTTTGGAAAAGATCCCCGGAGTTCGCCCCATGCGCCTCACCCCCACCCTGCTGCTCACCGCCCTGCTGCCCCTGTTCGCCGGCTGCCAGCTCATGGCTGACGCGCCAAGCGACCCGAACATCGGCACCACGCGCATGCAGGGCGAACTGCGTGCCGCGGGTGGCCAGCTGCTGTTCAAGCCGTGCAGCGAAAACCGCACGTTCGTGATCAACGACGTCGGCGCCACCGGCATCCTGCAGGAGGCCGCCAACCTCGCCAAAGACGCCAACGACAAACTGTTCGCCGACGTCCGTGGCCGCCTCACCGGCAGCAAGCAGGCCAACAACGACGGCCAGCTGGAAGTGCGCCGCCTGTACCGCCTGGAACCCTCCACGCGCGCCTGCGAAGACCCCAACTTCAAGCAGCTGACCCTGCGCGCCAATGGTCATGAACCCGACTGGGACATCAAGGCCAGCGGCAAGGGCATGGTGCTCAGTCGCGTGGGCCAGCAGCCTCTGCCCCTGCCGTTTCTGGAAGAAGAAGTACCCGGCGGCGGCCTGACCCTTACCAGCGAAGCCAACGGCCAGCACGTGGAACTGTGGGTCGCGCCGCAGCGCTGCGTAGACAGCGCCACTGGCGCCATCCACCACCTGCGTGCCGAGCTGCGCATCGACGGCAAGACCTTGCAAGGCTGCGGCTACTACGGCGGCGCGCGCGACAACTGATCGCCGGGCGCTTTTATCCTGCCAGTCGGGGCGGCTAACAGCTTATACTTGGCGGTTTGTGTAAAGCCGCCGGCCGCCCATGGCCGGGATACTGGACCCTGCCATGCTACGAATCACCGAACTCAAGCTGCCCCTGGACCATCCCGACGAAGCGCTGCGTGAAGCCATCGTCCAGCGCCTGGGCATCCGCGACGAGCAACTGCTCAGCTTCAACCTGTTCAAGCGCAGCTACGATGCGCGCAAGAAGAACAGCGAGTTGCTGTTCATCTACACCATCGACCTCGAAGCCAGCAACGAAGCCGAGCTGCTCAGCAAGTTCGCCGACGATCACAACATCGGCCCGGCACCGGACGTGACCTACAAGTATGTCGGCCACGCCCCGGCCGACGTGCAGGAACGCCCGATCGTGGTCGGCTTCGGCCCGTGCGGCATCTTCGCCGGCCTGCTGCTGGCGCAGATGGGCTTCAAGCCGATCATCCTCGAACGAGGCAAGGAAGTGCGCCAGCGCACCAAGGACACCTGGGGCCTGTGGCGCAAAAGCGTGCTCAACCCAGAGTCCAATGTACAGTTTGGCGAAGGCGGCGCCGGTACCTTCTCTGACGGCAAGCTGTACAGCCAGATCAAGGACCCGCAGCACCACGGCCGCAAAGTGCTGGAAGAGTTCGTCAAGGCCGGTGCGCCGGAAGAGATCCTGTACATCAACAAACCGCACATCGGCACCTTCCGCCTCACCGGCATGGTCGAGCAGATGCGCCAGGACATGATCGCCCTGGGGGCAGAGGTACGCTTTCAGGAGAAGGTCACCGACCTGCTGGTCGAAGACGGCCAGCTGACCGGCGTGGTGCTGGAGAGTGGCGAACAGCTGCACTCGCGCCATGTGGTCCTGGCCCTTGGCCACAGTGCCCGCGATACCTTCCGTATGCTGCACGCCAAAGGCGTCTACATGGAAGCCAAGCCGTTCTCGGTCGGTTTCCGTATCGAGCACCCGCAAACGCTGATCGACAAGGCGCGCCTGGGCAAGTACGCCGGCCACCCGAAACTCGGCGCCGCCGACTACAAGCTGGTGTACCACGCCAAGAACGGCCGCTCGGTATACAGCTTCTGCATGTGCCCGGGTGGCACCGTGGTCGCCGCCACCAGCGAACCAGGCCGGGTGGTCACCAACGGCATGAGCCAGTACTCGCGTAACGAGCGCAACGCCAACTCTGGCATCGTCGTCGGCATTGACCCCGAGCGCGACTACCCGGGCGGCCCGCTGGCCGGTATTGAACTGCAAGAGCGTCTGGAAGCCCACGCCTACGTGATGGGCGGCAGCAACTACCAGGCCCCGGCGCAGCTGGTGGGTGACTTTGTCGCCGGCCGGCCATCGACCGCACTGGGCAGTGTCGAACCGTCCTACAAACCAGGCGTGACCCTGGGTGACCTGGCGCCGAGCCTGCCCGACTTCGCCATCGAAGCCATCCGTGAGGCACTGCCGGCGTTCGACCGGCAGATCAAGGGCTACAACCTGCATGATGCAGTGTTGACCGGGATCGAGACACGCACCTCGTCGCCACTGCGCATTACCCGCGGTGAGGACTACCAGAGCCTGAACCTGAAAGGCCTGTTCCCGGCAGGTGAAGGCGCCGGCTACGCGGGCGGGATTCTGTCGGCGGGTGTGGACGGGATCCGTATTGCCGAGGCGGTAGCGCGGGACATGCTCGGCCTGTGATTTTGTATCGCCTGCAAGGGCCCTTTCGCGGCGGTTCGACGCCTCGATGAACCCGCTCCCTCAGGTACTGCACAGTATTTGAAAACTGTGCAGTACCGGTGGGAGCGGGCGAGCCCGCGAAGAGGCCCTGACAGGGATCAGAAATATCCGACCCAAACACCAGACTTTCCCTCCCCCCTTTCCTCCCATCTGCATCTAGGCTTCACTCGGCCTAGCCGGCAACAACATATAACAAAAACGAATATAGTTTTTGTTTTAAAGCATATCGTCACAGGCTAGGGTGTACGCCCGTTCCATTCGTAAACTGCTCATGGAGAGCCTATAGCCCGTGCGTAGCCTGTTTACCCGTTTCTTCCAGCTTGAAGCCGCCAGCGGCCTGCTGCTGATCGCCGCCGCCGTCATGGCACTGATCATCAACAACTCGCCACTGTCCTACCTGTACAGCGGGCTGCTCGATGTGCCCGTCGCCGTCCAGGTCGGCGCGCTGAATATCGCCAAGCCTTTGTTGCTATGGATCAATGACGGCCTCATGGCCCTGTTCTTCCTGCTCATCGGCCTTGAGGTCAAGCGCGAGGTGGTCGACGGCCACCTGTCCAAACCTGCCCAGGTGATCTTGCCTGCCACTGCTGCCGTGGGCGGCATGGTGGTGCCAGCACTGATCTACTGGTTCATCAACCGCGACAACCCGGCGGCCGTGGCCGGCTGGGCGATCCCCACTGCCACCGACATCGCCTTCGCCCTTGGCGTGCTGGCCCTGCTGGGCAAACGCGTACCGGTATCGCTGAAGCTGTTCCTGATGACTTTGGCGATCATCGACGACCTGGGCGCGATCATCGTCATCGCCCTGTTCTACTCCGGGACTCTGTCGAGCGTGTCGCTGCTACTGGCTGCGGCCTGCCTGGTGGCGCTGGTAGCGATGAACCGGCTTGGCGTGGTCAAGCTTGGGCCGTACATGGTCGTCGGCCTGATCCTGTGGGTCTGCGTACTCAAGAGCGGCGTACATGCCACGCTGGCGGGCGTCGCCCTGGCCTTGTGCATCCCGCTGCGTACCCGCAACGCCGAGACTTCGCCGCTGCTGTCCCTTGAGCATGCCCTGCATCCTTGGGTCGCTTATGCCATTTTGCCAATTTTTGCCTTCGCCAATGCCGGCGTCTCGCTGGCGGGCATGACCGTAGACAGCTTCACCCACCCGGTGCCGATGGGCATCGCGGTTGGCCTGCTGCTGGGCAAGACCGTGGGCGTTTTCGGCCTGACCTGGCTGGCGGTCAAGCTGCGCCTGGCCGCGCTGCCTGAGGGTGCCGGCTGGGGGCAAATACTGGGGGTGGCGATACTCTGCGGCATCGGCTTCACCATGAGCCTGTTCGTTGGTTCGCTCGCCTTCGCCCCGGGTAGCAGCGATTACGCCGGCATGGACCGCATGGGTATTCTTACCGGCTCGTTCTTCGCCGCAGTGATCGGCTACGCCGTCATCGCCATGGCCAGCCGGAAAACCAGTGTTGGTTAACGTGGCTGAAGCATGAAAAAACCCCGACTGGCAGCAGCCATGTCGGGGTTTTGTTTTACTGCGCGACGGTCAGTGCGAAACGCGGCTGGTGCCATCAACAGTCATGATGCGCACGCGGTCGCCAACGCGGAAGATTTCGTTCTCCTGCACGGCCTGCACGTAGGCACGCATGCTGCCATCGTCCTCACGCACGGTGATTTCGACGCCTTGGGTGCGGGTCAGGCCTTCTTCTGCAGCGGAACCGGCCAGGCCACCGGCCACGGCACCGATCACGGCTGCAACAATGCTGCCACGGCCACCGCCTACAGCACTGCCGGCTACGCCACCAACGATGGCGCCAGCGCCACCGCCGATCGGGGTCTTGGTACCTTCGATCTTGACCGGGCGCAGGGATTCGATGGTGCCCATGCGCACGGTTTGCACGCGGCGGGCTTCATCACGGGAGTAGCTGTCACCGGTCAGGCTCGAGGCACAGCCCCCCAGCAGCAGCGACATGGTGGTAAAGGTCGCCACCAGCAAAGCGGATTTACGCATGGGTAAAGTCTCCATAAGTCAGGTGTTCATTAGACGCTGCACGTTGACGGCTGTCACGGTACAAACGTAATAAAATTGTTTTCATTCAGCCGGGGTACAGCCTGTGCGGTTGTGCCATAGGCTCTTCAATTGAGACCAAGGATAGCCATGGATTACTTCATCGTCGTGGTCACCACCGTCGCAGGGCTGTATTTCCATGGGTGGTTGTATGTACGCATGCGCCGCTGAATGGACCGTGACCTGGCGTTGTCGCTGGCGGGGGCAGACCCTGAAAAGCGTGAGTACATGCTGGAAAGGTTGGCGCAGGCGCGGCAGGAGAAGGTGGGGCGCAAGCAACTGGCGCGCTGGTTGGAGCGCGAGGCGGCGGGGTATCCGGGGTAGTCTGATCGATCACTGGGGCCGCTTTGCGGCCCCAAGTTGTCAGGGTGCCAGCCGCTCCCGCAGCCATTGCCCATCCACCAGCCGGTAGTTCAACCGGTCATGCAGGCGGCTCGCCCGCCCCTGCCAGAACTCGATGCGCTCGGGCAACAGGCGATAACCACCCCAGTGCTCAGGGCAGTGTGGCTGGGTGTCCAAGAAGCGCGCTTCGGTGGCCTTGACCAGGCCCTCCAGCTCTTCACGACCGGCAATCACCCGGCTCTGCGGCGAAGCCCAGGCGCCCAGGCGGCTGCCCAGCGGGCGCACCTGGTAGTAGTCGTCCGACTCCTTGGCCGTGACCTTTTCCACCCGCCCTTCGATGCGCACCTGGCGCTCCAGCGCCGGCCAGAAGAAGGTGATGGCCGCAAAAGGGTTGGCCTGCAGTTGCTGGCCCTTGGCGCTTTCGTAGTTGGTGAAGAAGGTAAAGCCCTGCTCATCGAGCCCCTTCAACAACAGTACGCGACAATGTGGGCGGCCTTCGCCGTCCACAGTGGCCAGGGTCATGGCGTTGGCTTCCACCGGTACCTGCTCGGTTTTCACCGCATCGGCAAACCACTGGTGGAACAAAGCGAACGGCTCCCCCGGGGCCTGGGCTTCGGCCAGGCCATCACGGGTGTAGTCGCGGCGCATATCGGCCAGGGATTGAGTCATTGCTGCGTTCCTTGACGATCAGTTGGTCTTCGCAGGGCTGTTGGCAGCTACTTTCTTGTCAGCGGTAGCTTTCTTGGCGGCAGGCTTGGCGGCTGCCTTGGTCGGCGCGGCTGTTTTCTTGGCCGTGGTCTTGGCAGGGGCCTTGGCTTTGGCAACAGGTTTTTTCGCCGCAGGCTTCTTGGCTGCTGGCTTGCTGTCGACGGCCTTGGCGGCAGGTGCCTTTGCATCCTGCACCGCTACCATAGCGGCAGGTGCAGGTGCCGGAGCGGCCTGCTGGTACTTGGCCAACAGTGCGACCATGGTGTTCTGCGGGGTCAGCAGCATTTCCACGCGGCGGTTCAGGGCACGGCCCTCGGCGCTGTCGTTGGCGGCGCGCGGCATGACCGAGCCCATGCCCTTGAGGGTCAGGCGGTCACGCTGCAAGCCGCTGAGGCGGAAGATGGCCGACACCGAGGCGGCGCGCTCCAGGCTGAGTTTCTGGTTGGCAGCGGCAGCACCGCTGGTATCGGCATGGCCGAGTACCAGCACGGCAGTCTTGGGGTCACCTTCGACGGTCTTGGCCACGCGGGTGATCGGGCCAAGGGTCATTGGCAGCAGCATGTTGGGGCGATCAGGGTTGTACGAGCTGTCCACCGGCAGGGTTACCGCCAGCACATTGTCGCGGCGCTCCAGTTCCAGCTTGCTGTCCTTGATGGCTTCGCGCAGCTTGGGCTCGTACTCGTCCAGCCAGGCCTGGGTGGCCTTCTGGTCGATCTTCGGCACCACCGGCCCTTTGGCTTGCTTGTCCTCACCGCCGAACGGCCACCACCAGCGGCTGGCGCTTTCCGACTTGGCATCGGCCTTGGCCACATTTTCAGTGACAGCTGCCTTCACTTCCTGCTCGGCCACCTTGTCCGAACCGAAAGGCCACCAGTTGAAGCCACCTTCCTTGGAGCCGTCCGGAGAATGACTGGCACAGCCGGTAACGGCGGCCAGGCACAAGGCGAGTGCTAAGGTTTTATGTGAAGACATCAGCGATACACCATGAAATAGAAAGAAATTTTGCCCACACACTTCAGGCGTTGGCATTGAGGATAGTCAAAGGGGTGGGGCAATACCCGCATTACCCGATCAAAGGCAATCGGCAAGAACACGTACCAGTTTCTGGGCTCGTGGATCCATGAGCACGTAGGGGCCGAGGGTATTGACCACGAAACCGAAGGCCACGTCGTGCTCCGGGTCGGCAAAACCGACCGAGCCACCAGCACCTGGGTGGCCGAAGGCACGGGCGCCGAGGCCAAAGGTGGCGTTGGCCACATCGGGCTGGTCGAGCATGCAACCCAGACCAAAGCGGGTCTGCGTGAGCAACGTGCGGTCCTGGCCGAGGCTGTGCTCGCGGGTCAGCTCATCAAGCAGTTCGGATTCGAGCAGGCTGCCGTCCAGCAACCCGGCATAGAACCCCGCCAGGCTGCGTGCATTGCCATGGCCGTTGGCCGCTGGCTGTTGCATGCGCCGCCATTCCGGCTTGTTGGTGCTGGTCAGGATCGCCGGCGGGTTGGTAAAAGCACGGGTCGACAACGCCTCGGGTTCGCGCATGGTCACCTGCAGCAAGCGCTGCGCCGCGGCATCCCCGGGGTTGCCTTTGCCACGGGCGATATGCGCCACGCGGTAGAACTCCTCGTCTGCCAGGCCGACATGGAAGTCCAACCCCAACGGGCGGGCGGTACGGGCCACGATCGAGTCGCCAGGGCCACGGCCATCGGCGCGGCGAATCAGCTCGCCAATCAGCCAGCCGTAGGTGATGGCAGCATAACCGTGTTCGCTACCGGGTGCCCACCATGGTGTTTCAGCCGCCAGGGCATTGACCATGGCCTGCCAGTCGTACAGGGCTTCAGCTGGCAGCAACTCACGGATGGCCGGCAATCCGGCACGGTGGCTGAGCAGCTGGCGCAAGGTGATCGCCTGCTTACCGGCCTGGGCAAACTCGGGCCAGTAGTTGGCCACAGGGGCATCGAGGGCTAATTTGCCCTCGCCCACCAGTTGCAGGGCGGTGACGGCGGTGAAGGTCTTGGTGCAGGAGAACAGGTTGGCGATGGTGTCGCTGTGCCAGGCCTGCTGGCCATCCTTGTCGGCACTGCCGGCCCACAGGTCGACGACGGTTTCGCCACCGACCTGAATGCACAGCGCAGCGCCACGCTCCTGGGAATCTTCGAACAGCGCGGCAAAGGCTTCGCGCACGGCTTCGAACTTCAGCTCATAGTGACCTTGGATCTGCACCCGCTGTACTCCGTACGACCATGTCCAAAAAAGGTGTGCATTGTTTCAGTAGTTGGGTGTTTTGCAAACTGGCTTGGGCCAAATGGTCGCGACGAACGGTAGCTTGTGCTCAGGGAGCCGGTTTTTCCAACTGTGCGCGCAATTGGTTCATCACCTGCAGGTTGCTCTTGCGCACGGCGTCGACAAACCCCGGGTATGGCACATCGGTGATCGCCACCAGTCCGAGGTGGCCGTTTTCGCCGTCAAGCAGGCGACCGCTGGCTGGCTGGTCAAGGTACTGGAACCAGTGCGCGCCGACGATCATCGGTTGCGCCAGGGCCGCCTTGAGGAAGTTGCCGTAAGCCGGGCCGCGGTCTTCCTCCCGCGCCAACTCCAGCGGCCCCGGCCAGAACGGGCCGCGATCACGCGAACCGAACTGGAACTCGGACACCAGCACCGGCTTGTCCAGCTCGGCCAGGCGGGCGAAGTCGTAGCCGTCCTGCGGCTTGAGGGTATAGAAGTTGAAGCTGAGCACATCGCAGAACTCGGCACAGGCCTTGACCGCCTCCGGCGTGCTCACAGCGTAGCGGCCACCGAGCAGCAGGTGATTGGGGGCATGCCACTTCAATGAATCGGCAATGGTCTTGAAGTAAGTCTCGGCGAACACCTGCTGGAAGTGCTGGTAGTCGCGCTCGATTTCCGGGTGTTGCGGGTCGGGCAATGGCGCCTCGAAGCCCGGATCTTCCATGAGCTCCCAGGCGGTCAGTTCGATGCCCCAGGCCGTGGACAGCCCCTGCTGGTTACGGTACTTGTCGCGCAGCTGTTTGAGGAAGGCGCGCTTGGCCGGTACATCGGTGGTCAGGCGCAAAGTGCCATAGGCCAGGCCATACCGTGCTTTAGGGTCGCTGCCTGGGGCCGCCCAAGCCAGCTCGTTGTCGGCGAAGTAGCCGATCAGCCAAGGATCGTCACGGTGATCGCGGGCGGCAATTGCCACTGCGCGCTCGGTGGCCATGGCAAAGCGCGGGTCGAACGGGTCGGGCATGCTGCCCCACCAGTCCATGCCGGTGCTGATGCTGGCGTAATCACCCACGATCGACAGCGGCAAGATGTAGGGCATACGTTTGGCCTGGCCCAGGGCTGGCTCGCTCCAGTTGCCGACCGTGTTGAAACCCCAGGCCTGCAGACGGTCGAGCGCATGCGTTTGCCAGCGGGCAGCGTCCAGGACCAGCGGTGGGCAGTTGGCGGCCTGCCCTGCTGCGGCAGGCGGGCAGGGTTTGCCGTAGGTACGCTGAACGTTGGCGGCATAAAAATCGAACCAGCGCCCTTGCTTGAAGTTGCGCCCTTGCGACGAGGCATTGCCATCGTCGTTGTTGCCTTCGCCGTAGAATGCGGCCAGTGCATCACCCTCGCCCGGCAACGCCTTGAACATGCCTTCACGGCCGGCGACGTACGTACGCCCGCCATCTGCGGCCACGGCATTCACCCCCAGGGAATAGAACGGGTGCCCTTCCGGCGTTACCAGATACCAGCGGCCATCACGCTTTTCGGTGCGAAAAAAGCCCTTGGCCTCGAAGGCCGGCCCTGCCAGCAGCCCGCCGTAGCCGTCTAGTTGCTGCTTGCCCCGCTCAGCCAGCCAGCCCTTGAGCTGCTGCTGTTCACGCATATCGGCCGCCTTGAGCTGCTCGTCATTGGCCACCTTCTCGGGCCAGTTGCCGCGCGTGGACTGGCCATAGGCATCGATCAGATCCTGGTAGGCCGCCTTGTAGGCCTGGTCGTCATCTTGGATGCCCACCCGCTCGATCAGCAGGTTCTGCGCCACCTTGGGGTTGGGGATGCTCAGGCTGACCGAGGCCACCTGCTTGAGGTCTACCGCGCCCGCGCTGCTGGTCAGCAGCAAGCGCTGGCCACCATGGGTCCACGGCATGGGCGGGCCGGCGCGCATGCCCTGGCTCAGCGGTGAGCTGGCGGTGAGCGGTACCATCACGGTTTGCGCGGGGCCGGCCGGCAGGTCAATGCGGCTGGTCAACATGCGGCCATCGCTACCTTGCACCGTGACATCCACCGTCAGCGCCCAGTCCATGGCACTCTGCAGCCGCAAGGTGAGGAACTGCCCGGCGGACCAGTCCCAGGTACCGCCTTGCGGGCTCAGGCGCAGGGTCGGCCGCTCGGCCGGGTTGAACACCACTCGCCGCAATACCTCGCCCTCGGCCGTCTGCTCCGCGTTGTACTGCGGCATGCCGGCATTCTCGGTCGCCACATTGACTACCGAGGCCGGGCGCACAAAGCTGAACAGCGTCTGCTGCCCAGCCAGCAAGGGCGAGCTGAACAACAGGGCGAAAACGGCGGGCAGGGTGAGGCGGACCATAAGGCTGAGGCTCTCCTTCAGGCCACTCACGGGCCCAGACTGAGTAATGGACAACGCGCCGGTGCAAGTGCTCCGGCGGTCAGGAAATCTCCCGCCGGAACGGCGGCAGCGCATTGAGAATAGCCTTGCCGTAGCGCTGGGTGACCAGGCGCCGGTCAAGCAAGGTAATGACACCGCGATCCTGCTCGGTACGCAGCAGGCGACCGCAGGCCTGGATCAGTTTCAGCGAGGCGTCGGGTACGGCAATTTCCATGAACGGGTTACCGCCGCGGGCTTCGATCCACTCCGCCAGTGCGGCTTCAACCGGGTCATCGGGCACGGCAAATGGAATCTTGGCAATCACCACATGCTCGCAATAGGCGCCAGGCAGGTCGACACCCTCGGCAAAACTTGCCAGGCCGAACAGCACGCTGTGCTGGCCATCGTCGACCCGTGCCTTGTGCTTGTTCAGGGTTTCCTGCTTGGACAGGTTGCCCTGGATAAGTACCAGCTTGCGCCAGTCACGGTCCAGGCCATCGAACACGTCCTGCATCTGCTTGCGCGAGGAGAACAGCACCAGTGCGCCACGGGCATCTTCGACGATGTTCGGCAGCTCGCGGATGATTGCCGCGGTGTGTGCCGCGGCGTCGCGTGGGTCGGCCTTGAGGTCGGGCACCCGCAACAGGCCGGCGTCGCCGTGCACGAACGGGCTGGGCACCACACAGGTCATCGCATCACGCGGTAAACCCGAGCGCATGCGGAAGCGGTCGAACTTGCCTAGCGCGGTCAACGTCGCCGACGTCACCAGCGCACCGTGGGCAACGCTCCACAGGCTGCGGCGAAGCATCTCGGCGGCGAGGATGGGGCTGGCGTTGACTTCGATGTCGAACATCGCACCGCTCTCGGCCAGCGTCAGCCAGCGAGCCATGGGCGGGCTGTCTTCCGGGTCTTCGGCGGTAAAGGCCGTCCACAGTTCCCAGTTGCCCTGGGCACGGGTGACCAGGCTGCCGAACAGCGGGTACCACTCCTCGGCCTGGTGGCTGCCAATGCCGATGTTGACCTCGCCGTCCATGCCTTCCTTGAGCAGGTCGGCCAGGCGAGTAAACAGGTCGTTGAGGCGGGCAAAGCCCTTCTTCAGCTCGATGCCCACTTCGCGCATCTGTTCCGGCACGACGCCGCCTTCGAAACGATAGCGCGGGCGCTCACGGCCCTCGGTGTCTTCACTGGGGCGGAAGTCGGCAACCTGCTCGCAGAGGGTGAACATGAACTGCTGCTGGGTGCGCACTTCGCGCGCCAACTCTGGCACCTGCTCGATGTACTTGCCCAGGTCGCCGGGCAGCGGGTGCTGGGCCAGCAGCTTGGTCAGGTTCTTGGCGGTCTGTTCCAGCCAGTCTGCGGTGGAGCGCAGGCGCGAATAATGAGCGAAGTGGCCGATGGCCTTGTCTGGCAGGTGGTGGCCTTCGTCGAACACGTACATGGTGTCGCGCGGGTCGGGCAACACTGCACCGCCGCCAAGGGCCAGGTCGGCCAGCACCATGTCGTGGTTGGTGACAATCACGTCTACCTTGCCCATGCCTTCACGGGCCTTGTAGAACACGCACTGCTGGAAATTGGGGCAGTGGCGCCCGGTGCACTGGCTATGGTCGGTGGTCAGGCGGGCCCAGTCCTGGTCTTCAAGGGCTTCTGACCAGCTGTCACGGTCACCGTCCCAGCGGTTGCCGGCAAGCTTCTCGATCATGCTGTTGAACAGCTTCTGGCTGCGCTCGTCGACCTCGATGCGAAAGCCCTCTTCCTCGAACAACTGGGCAGTGGCCGACTGGGCGTGGCCCTCCTGCAGGAGGATGTCGAGCTTGGACAGGCACAGGTAGCGGCCACGGCCTTTGGCCAGGGCGAAGCTGAAGTTGAGCCCGCTGTTGCGCATCAGGTCGGGCAGGTCCTTGAAGACGATCTGCTCCTGCAGGGCCACGGTGGCTGTGGCGATCACCAGGCGCTTGCCAGCGGCCTTGGCGGCCGGGATGGCGGCCAGGCTGTAGGCCACCGTCTTGCCGGTACCGGTGCCCGCTTCCACGGCCACAACGGCAGGCTCGCCGGCGCGGCGGCCTTCATCGTCGCAGGCAATGTCGCCAAGCACCTTGGCCACTTCGGCGATCATCAGGCGCTGGCCATAGCGAGGCTTGAGGCTCTTGGCTTCGAGAAAACGCGAGTAGGCGCCCTGGATGGTGGCTTTGAGTTCGTTGCTGATCATGGTCTGCAGGCGCCCGTAGGGCTGGATATATTTTCAGTGTTTCGCATGGGCGGCTATCATACCCCGCTATTGCCCTTTATGCCGCATGGAGATCCGGATGCTCGCCTTTGCCCTGCCCTACACACTGCATGTTCTGGCTGCCCTGGTATGGGTCGGCGGCATGTTCTTCGCCTGGCTGGTGCTGCGCCCGGCCACGGTTGCGGCCCTTGAAGGGCCTGCACGGCTGCGGCTGTGGGTGGAAGTTTTCCGACGCTTCTTCGGCTGGGTCTGGGTGGCGGTGGCGATTTTGGCGATAAGTGGTATCGGCATGTTGCACATGCGTTTCAGCGGCTTCGAGACTGCACCGAAGTACGTGCAGGTAATGATCGGTGGGGGCATCGCCATGTTTGCCTTGTTCATGCGCATTCAGGCGTTGCTGCTGCCGGAGTTGAAGATGGCGGTGCAGGCCGAGGACTGGCCGGCGGGTGCGGCGGTGCTGGGGCGGATTCGGCGGATGGTGGGGATCAACCTGCTGCTGGGCCTGGCGGTGGTCGCTGTGGCCAGTTCGCGCCTGATGATCTGACAGGCTGTACGCGATCCCTGTAGGAGCGGCCTTGTGTCGCGATGGGCTGCACAGCAGCCCCAGCAATATAGGCAAACATGCTGAAATCCGGGGCTGCTGCGCAGCCCATCGCGACACAAGGCCGCTCCTACAGGGGGGGCGCGGTGTGGCTTAGAGGTGTTGCAAGATCAACTCGCCTGCGGCCCCTGCCAGGCCCGGCTGCCCCGGCTGCCCTGGCCGGCCATTGGCGCCAGCATCGGTGCTGTACACCAGGCAACCCTTGCTAGCCCCCCCTTTACCCGCCTTGCCCGCCGCTCCGGGCTTGCCTGGGGCGCCGCCATCCAGGCGCACGACAACGCGCTCTTGCGGGAAGCCCTGTGGCACGCTCAGGCGAATGCGCCCACCTGGCGCGCCATCGTGCCCGTTGCCGCCGTCATCGCCATTGGCTCCACGGCTGGCCTGGCCCCAGGTGCAGCCACCCGCCTGGCCGTTGCCACCATCAAGCCCCACATAACCGGGCGCCCCCGCGCCACCACGGGCATCGATCGCCACCCGCTCGGCATCCACTTCAGCCAGTTTCAGGTCCAGGCTGCGGCCCGGGCGAGCTGCCCGTTGATAACTACCCGCCGCCCCGGGGGCACTGAATTCACTGCCCTCACCCAACTTCGCGCTACGCGCCTCGATCACCAAGGGGCTATCGGAGGGTGCGATGGCGATGCGCGCATCACGCCCCAGTTCCAGCTGGTCGACCGTCAATTGCGCAAGCGAGGCAGGCAGCAGCAGGGTTGCCGCATCGGCGACACGCAGGTGCGTGAAGTGCACGCTGGCCGACTTGTCGGGCAGGCGCAGCATGGAATTGGCGGCAACCTCCAGGCTTTCAGCCTGGGCCAGGGGAGCGGCCAACATGGCCAGCAACATCAGATTACGCATTTCGGGGCGCCTCCTGCGCACGGGGAATGGACATGACATGGAAGATACCTGTCAGCAGGATCTGCAAACGGTCGAACCAGCGGTGGCTGCGCCCACGCAGGCTGCCATTGAAGAACAGCACCTCGAGCAGGTGCAAGCCGAACAGGAAGATGCCAGCGGCATTGATCAACAGATTGAAAGGCACAGGTTGTGGCATCAGCTGATTGAACAACACCACACCCCAGAAAGCGACCGTCAGGACCTTGCCCAGGCCCAGGATGAACTTCATACCCCACCCCTGTAGATTGTTGTTATGTCGAGACGGCCCGTTCGAGCGAGCCGTGCGACCAACATTACCTGCAATGCCAAGGCAGGCGCCAGCACCGCTCAGTTGAGGTGCAGCTCCACCCGTCGGTTGCGCGCGCGGCCCTCCTCGCTTTCGTTATCAGTGATCGGCTCGCTTTCTCCGCGGCCCTGGCTGGTGACCTTGCCAGGCTCCAGGCCCTGACTGATCAGGTACTCGGCAACGCTGCTGGCACGGCGCTCGGAAAGCGCCTGGTTATAGCTATCGGAACCCACGTTGTCGGTGTGCCCGATCACACTCACCTTGGCTATCGTCGGCGAGTCGAGTTTTGCCACCAGGCCTTGCAGGCGTTGCTGCGCCGCCGGGGTCAGGTCGGCGGAATCGAAGGCAAACATCACCGCGCCGTTGTCATCGAGGATGATCACCTCTGGCGCAGGCTCAGGTGCAGTGGCAGGCGCCGCTGCCGGGTACTCCTTCAGCGGGCAACCCATGTGGTCGACTGCGGTGTTGGCAGGGGTATCGGGGCAATGATCGCGGCGGTCGAAAATACCGTCGCCATCTTCATCACCATCCTGGGCGTAACAGATCAGCCCCCCGGCGATGGCGCCCAGAGCGCCGCCACCTGCGGCCCAGGTAGAACTTTCGATAGCGCCCAGGCCGCCACCGACCAGGCCGCCCAGCAGGCTGCAGATGGGCCAGGTCCTTTGGTTGAGCGGTGCGCTACCATCGCTGTGGGTAGCGCAGCCCGCGAGCAGGCTGACAGCCACCAACAGCGGCAGCGCCGCCTTCGACGTCCCACTCATGCTGAATGCTCCTGTGTCGTTGGCCACAAACGGCTGACCGGCATGAAGCCGCGCCCGTGCCACTGCTCAAGGCACGGGCGCATGCCGCCTTAGCGCTGGATCTTGATTTCGGTACGGCGGTTCATGGCACGTCCGTCGGCCGTGGCGTTGTCAGCTACCGGTTGGGTTTCACCGGCACCGACCACCGAAACGAAGCTGCTGCGCGGCACACCGCTCTCGACCAGGTAATCGGTCACCGAGTGGGCGCGGCGCTCGGACAGTTTCTGGTTGTAACTGTCGGAGCCGACGCTGTCGGTATGGCCGCTGACGCTCAGGCGGGCGGATGGGGCTTCCTGTTTCAGGCGCGTGGCAATGGTATTGAGGCGCTCTTTGTCACTGGCGGTCAGGCGTGCAGAATCGAATTCGAAGTGTACGTCGCGGATGACGATGACCTCTTCCTTCTGCACCACCACTTCTTCCACCACCGCTACCGGCTCAGGCGGGCACCCGTTGGCATCGACCTGCACACCACGCGGTGTGCCCGGGCACTTGTCACGGCTGTCCGGTACGCCGTCGCCATCCTCGTCGCCATCGCCATGGGCCCAGCAGTAGCCCGCCGCCAGGCCACCGCCCAGCAACGCACCCCAGCCAGCCCAGCTGGAACTTTCAATAGCGCCCAAAGCGGCGCCGCCGACACCCCCGACGGCGGCACACTTCGGCCAGTCGGTTTTTTGCAAACCTGCACAACCAGTCAACACACTGGTGAGCAGTACCAGGGGTAACGCTGTGCGTACTATGCTCATTTCATTGCTTCTCCTAGGGGGAATCGGCATAAGGCCGATCTCTGGGATTAAAGACCGCGCATTCCAACCCTGCCAGCAATAAGCCACGACGTGGTCACAAGCCTCTTTGCCCACACGCCGCGGCCCGCTAGTCTTGGTCGACTTGAACGAGGATTGGCAATGACCGACGGTTTTTCCCAACGCACCCCGCAGCAGGCCCTCGCGGCCCTGCTCGAGCGCTTCACCCCGCAACGCCTGCTGCTGGTCGGCACACGCTTTCCGGCGCTGGACGCCTTCGCCCAGGCGCACCCCCATGTGACGATCGCCATCACTGCCCCGGGCCCGCTGCCGGCCGAACTGGCGGCCCAACGCTTTGACCTGGCGGTGCTGGTGGACTGCCTGGAGCACCTGCCCAAGCGCACCGGCCTGGAACTGCTCGGCGGCATCCGCAACCTCAACGCCAGCCGGGTTGCGGTGCTGGCCGACCTGGCCGCCTGCGGCTGGCTAGACACCGACTTTTTTGCCCTGGCCCTGTCGGCCAGCGAGAAATTCCGCCGTGACCAGCAGGTTTTGAGCTTGTTCACCTATGATCTACATGACTACAAGCAAGTCCCGGACTGGCTCAACGCCAGGTTCTGGGCCAACCCTGAAAACTTCGGCAAGTACTGGTGGTGATGATGAGTGTCTCGGTCTGCCCTTGCGGCAGTGGCAACCTGCTCGACGCCTGCTGCGGGCATTACCATGCCGGTACTCCGGCCCCCGATGCCCAGGCGCTGATGCGCTCACGCTACAGTGCCTACGTGCTCGGCCTGGTCGACTACCTGGTGGCAACCACCCTGCCGGCCCAGCAAAACGACCTGGACCAGGCCGCCATGGCTGCCTGGAGCGCCCAGAGCACCTGGCTGGGCCTGGAGGTGGAAGGCGCCGAAGTGCTGGGCGGTCAGCCGGAGCACGGGTTTGTCACCTTCACCGCGCGCTGGCACGACCAGGATGGCGATCACCAGCACCGTGAACGTTCGGCGTTCGTCCAGCATGCCGGGCGCTGGTACTTTATCGACCCTACGGTTGGGCTGAAGGCCGGGCGCAACGACCCCTGCCCCTGCGCCAGCGGGCAGAAATTCAAGAAATGCTGCGCCAGTTACGTGGGTAGCTGAGCATGATGGCCCGCGCCCGTCTGCTGCTGCCCTGCACACTGATGGCATGCCTGGCGTTGCTGGCGGGTTGTGCCAGTTGGGGGGGGGACGACTGGCGGGAGCCCGAAGTGCACCTGGTCGAGGTCGAAACGGTCAAGGCCAGGTTGCTGGAGCAGGAGTTCGTGCTGCACCTGCGGGTCGACAATCCCAATGACAGCCGGCTGTTCATCCGCAACCTGTCGTATGCAATACGCCTCAACGACCTGCTGCTGGTGCAGGACGAAGCCAGTGTCTGGCGCAGCGTGGGCGGGCACGCCCGGCGCACTTTCAAGATCACCGCGCGCACCAACCTGTGGCAGCACCTCAAGCCACTGGCCAAGCTGCTCAAAAGCAGGCAGCCGCTGCATTACACCCTGCAGGGCGAACTGGCGACCGGGTTGCTCATCCATCGGGACCTGCACTTATCGCGCAGTGGTGAGATAATCCCCGGCGATCACATCCCGGAGTAACCCTGCAATGTCCCAACAACCCCACGTTCATGGCCCTGACTGCAACCACGACCATGATCATGACCACCACCACGATCATGGCCATGTACACGGCCCGCACTGCAACCACGGCCACCAGGAGCCGGTACGCAACGCCCTGAAGGACGTTGGCCGTAACGACCCTTGCCCTTGCGGTAGCGAGAAAAAGTTCAAGAAGTGCCACGGCGCCTGATCGACTGGCTCGGTTAAAAACCTGCTACGCGGCCTTTCGCCGGGTCGCCCCCAGCAAGTCCTGGTACCAGAGCCCCGCGTCATAGGCGATGGTGACCAGGGTGGTCGCGGCATACCGCGGGTGCTGTGCCATGCGCTGGGCAACAGCGAGGCAGGCTGCGGCGGTATTCCCCACGAAAATGCCACTTTGCATATAGAACCAGCGCTGTGCAGCCAGCATTTCGGCGTGCTGCACCTGGGCCCGTTCGTCCACCAGCGACCAGTCCATGAAGGGTGGGCAAACGCCCACTGCCATGCCTTCAAAGCGATGGTCCGTGAACACGCCCGCCCTTGAATCACAACCGCTGGGGTCGACCAACACGGTCGAAACGTCAAAACCATGGTCCTTCAGCCCCAGGGTAATGCCTGTGAAGCTTGCGCCAGTGCCAGCGCAGCCGACAAACAGGATTTCCCGCCCGGCCCCGACATTGGTCAATTGCACGGCAAGCTCACTGGCCGTCTGGTAACGATGGGCTTCAATGCCCACCGGGTTGTTGAATTGATCGGTGTAGAAATAGGACTTGCCCAGTGCGGCCTGGTTCTCCAGGTGATGCATGACGACATCCTTGGGCGTGGCGCCGGCCACCAGCATCTCTTTGCCGATCAGCCTGGCACCAAAACACTCCAGCAAATCCCGTTTGGTCTGGCTGAAGCCAAGCCCTACTGCCAGCTCCACGGCAACCTGGTACTTGTGGCAGGCCGCCAGCAAGCCGAAACCGAAACTGCCGCCGGTTTTTTCAATGACCGTGGTCACACCCGGGATGATGTCGCCGTTACGCAGGGCATGCTCGACAATGTGCCGGGCTGCCCGGTATTTGTGGCTGCCGCCTGGGTTGTTCATTTCCAGTTTGGTGTAGATGCGTTCGCTGACGCTGATGAGCTCGCTCATTTGCGGCTACCTTCCATTGAAGTGTGCAGACAGGCCTTGTTCTGCAGCAGGCCTACAGTGGCGAAGAGCAAACCGATGCAAAGGGCCATGCAGATGGCATTGGTGCCATCCCAGCCAACCGTACTCAGCAACAGCGAAGGGCTGAACGCACCGACGGTGGCCAAAATGGCAATGGCGAGGTCGTTCTTGCCCTGCATCTGCATCGCTGCCGGGCTGTTTTGCAGCGACTGGGCCAGCAATGCGCCGCCGCCGACATACGTCAGGTTCCAGCCCAGCCCGAGGGCAATCAGCGCCAGGGTCATCATGGCGTAGCTGTGCGACCAGATATTGAGCGCCGAGCAACCGATCAACAGTGCCAGCCCGGCACAGATGGTGGTCTTGATGCCCAGCTTCTGGATGATTGCGCCGGTGAAGAATGACGGTGCAAACATGGCAACCACATGCCACTGGATGGCCAGGCGGACATCAGAGAAGTCCTCATGCATGTGTTTCATGTGCATCGATGCCTGAATCATGAGCAGGTTCATGATCCCGTAGCTCAGCGCCGCAACCGCCATGGCAACTTTCACCGACGGGCTGAACGGTTCGCGGGCAGTGGCCGATTTTTCCGCGTGCTGACTGGCTTTGGCGATGCCGGCATCGTCTGGCAGGCAAACGGCAATCAACAGCGACATCAGCGCAAGGCCAACGAACGAGGCATAGCACAGCGAAAATAGCGGGTACCCACCCACGTCCCTGAGCCACTCGGTCAGAGTCGGCCCCACCACGGCTGCAATCACGCCCCCCGCCACCACCAGTGAAAGGGCTTTGGGCTTGAGGCTCTGGGCCAGGTTGTCAGTGGCCGCGAAGCGGTTGAAGTTGGCGAAGGCGATATAAACGCCCAACGCTGAATGGCTCAGTACCAGCAGCTGGAAGTGCTGGTATTCCACGGCCAGATAACCGCTGACACCAGAAGCTGCCAAGGGGATCGACCCCAGCATGAAGGCTTTCTTGCGACCGATACGGCTCATCAACCTGGAAACCGGGTACGTTGCCAGCATCAGGCAGAGAAACTGGAACCCGTAGGGCACGGTGGACCACGCAGCAGCCGGCGCCAATGCGGCCCCGACGATGGCAGCCATGGTCACGGACATGACAGCGGTCGTCAGGTTGATCGACTGTGCGGTGAAGTACAGGTAGGTACGCCGCGGGAGTGTGCTGTTCATAGCGCAGGCTCGTGATAGGTGGACACATCGATTTCGGCATCGGGGAACACGCAGATCAGCCGCTCTTTGCCTTTGCCCAGGCGTTTGCGGCGCACGGAAACGCGCCCGATCCGCCGAGGCGACTCAAGGTGTGTGCCGCCACACGGGATTTCGATGCCGTTGTAGGTCCACAGGCGCGCGTCTTCCAGGCCCTGCACGGCGTGGTGTTCGATGGGCGCATCGCAGGCGATCAGCTCATTGGCACGGCGCTCTATCTCAACCACGTCTTCGGCAGTGAATGCGTCTTCGACCAGAAAGTCGAAACGCGCCGAGTCTTCCTTGATATGGCAGCCGATAGTCCATTGCTTCAACTCGTCACGCAGCCCGATGGCAGCGGCATACAGGAAGTGGCTGGCACTGTGAGACAGCGTCAGCCGTTCGCGCCGCTCAATATCGATAGTGACGCGGGCCGGCATGCCTGCGGTGACTTCATCCAGCAGGTGCAGGTCATCAGGGTGCAGGCTGTGAATAATGATGCCGCCCAGTTTTCCACCTTTGAAACCTTCGAGGCGAATGGGGCTGCCGTAAAGTTTTTTAACCCAGACAAAGCGCACGGTACCGATCGGTAGTTCAATGGTGCCGAAGTCTGCCTCCTGGCCGCCACCTTCCGGATAGGCCACGGTACTTTGCAACTCGATACCGTCACTGTGCACCCGCGTTACTTGGGTATTCGCGCCCGCCAGATACTGATCTTTGTAATACAGCTTCTCGGTGTTACGCAAAACTTCATAGTTCAGAGCGTTCATGATTCCAGTACCACCTGCAATGATGTCTTTACCTGTACCCGGGCCGCGGCAGGGACGTCTTTTGTAACAATGCAGCCCGGCCCGATAAATGCGCCGTCACCGACATGGATAGCGCCGAGCACGCTGGCGAAAGCGCCGATCTGTACCCGGTTGCCGAGTGTCGGGTGCCGAGGGCTCGAAGGGTTGTCGCTGATACCACGGGCGCCCAGGGTGACGCCGCCGAGCACGTAGCAATCGTCACCAATGGTCGAGGTCTCGCCAATGACGGTGCCCATACCGTGATCGATGATGAAGCGGGCACCGATGCGGCTGCGGAAATGGATTTCGGCACCCGAGAGCATCTTCCCGCGCCTGGAGACCATGGCGGCCAGGCATTGGCCGCCAGCGCCGTATGCAGACGCAGTATTGCTGTAGATCCAATGGGCAAGCCGATAATGCAGAACCGCAGAATAAGAGGTATAGGTTCTTGCAATGAATATCAGGTCGCGGCCAGCAGCCGGGTCTTTCTGGGCAAATGCCTGCAAGTCGGCATGGGCCTGCTCTGAAACAATTTCAATAACCTTTGTTTGTTTCAGTGCTTCAAATTCGTCGATTGAACAGCACTCCAACAATGCCGAGGTCACAAGATTTCTTACAACTTTGAATGACGCCGGTTCGTCAGGCACAGGGAGCCTGGCAATGACGGCTGATTGCATGTCCATAGTATGCATGGGCTTTATATCCAGTTGTCTGGTCTGCACAGACGCTAAAAGTGCCGCCTTTGCTGGCAGCCGAAAGTTCCGACAAGGGGATAGTGGCATGTACTGGCCATTTGCAAACGAACAGTCGACAAGCATTTCCGTTAACTGTTAGGCTTTTTTTTCTAACGGTTTCGGACCTGCCATGAACCCCAGCAGCCTTCATCACCTGTTGAAACAACGCCTGGATGCGGGCGAATGGTTGCCAGGGCAACGCATGCCCTCCATTCGCAAGCTGACGGCGGCGGTCGACTTCAGTTACCACGACGTCGTCTCGGCCTATGCCCAGCTGGTCAGCGAAGGCGTATTGACGGCCTCCCCCGGCCGCGGCTACTTCGTCGCAAACCGCACCCGGCAAACCAGCGTGATACACGAACCCGAGTGCATGGCGGGCGATCCGCTGTTCCGGCTGCTGCAGGGTGGCCAGCACTACACCAAGCTGGGCAGCGGCTGGCTGCCCCCTGCGTGGCGCGACACCGAACTGTTGGCCAAGGCGATTCGCCGCACGGCGCGGCTGGAGCAAAGTTCCCTGGCCGAATATGGCGATATCCAGGGCTACCTGCCCATGCGCAAACAGCTGTGCGTGCACATGAAGCGGCTGACCCGTGTGGAAGCTCGCCCCAACCAGTTGCTGACCACCCTGGGTGCCACGCAAGGCCTGGACCTGGTTGCCCGCTTACTGATCAAGCCAGGCGACCACGTCTTCGTCGATGAACCGGGCAATGGCAACCTGATCAAGCTGATCCAGCTGGCTGGCGGGCACGTCGTCGGCATTCGACGGACCCAGGACGGGCCGGACGTGGAAGAAATGAGAAGCCACCTGGCCAGGCACAAGGTCAAGGCGTTCTTCTGCAACAGCACCTTCCACAACCCGACCGGTAGCAACATCAGCCCGCACAACGCCTTCAGCGTGCTGCGCCTGGCAGTGGAACACGAGTTCTACGTGGTCGAGGATGATGTGTACGGCGACTTCAGCCCTGCCGTGCGCCAGACATTCGCCGAGCTGGACAACCTTGACCGGGTCATCTACATCGGCAGTTTTTCCAAATGCCTGTCCGCCTCGTTGCGCGTGGGCTTCATCGCCTGCTCGCAAGACCTGATAGAACCGCTCACCCGCCTGAAACTGCTGACCTGCGTGGCCGTGCCTGCGTTTTGCGAGCGCTTCGTCAACACCATATTGTCGGACGGCACCTATGCCCGGCATATGAAGGATGTGCAGCAGCGCCTGATCAGGCAGCAGGTTCAGACCCAACGCTTGTTGCTCGAGCGCGGCTGGCAGTTCGAGATCGCGCCGCAAGGGGGCATGTTCCTCTGGGTCTACCACCCGGACCTGCCCGACCTGCTACCCCTGGTGCGCAAACTGGAGCAGCACAAGATTCTGCTGATGCCCGGTTCTGCATTCGCGGTCACCCGTGACTACCGACGCTATGCGCGTATCAATTGCACGCATTTTTCCGACACGTTGGCAGACCACTTCAACGTTTGAGCCCGCGCAGGCAAATAAACCGACACAGGACCTTGCACGGCGCCTGCGCGCTTACTACCTTAGCGCCTTTCGAAACCCGCCTCGCCTTGCAGGAGCCCTTGTCATGGCCGCCCCCGCCTTTCCTCCCTTCCGCCTGCGGTTTGCAACCGCCGCCACGCTGCTCGGCATGCTCGGGCTGGCCGGCTGCCAGACGGGCGGCCACCAGGACAGCGTGCCACCGACCAGCGGCGTGCAGCCGCTCAAAGGCCTGGCGCAGAACGTCTCGATCCGCCGCAACGCCATGGGCGCGCCATTGATCGAAAGCAGCAGCTTCCATGATGCGCTGTTCAGCCTGGGCTACGTGCACGCGGGCGACCGTATCGAACAGATGGTCGCCATGCGCCTGCTCGCCCAGGGCCGCCTGGCCGAACTGGCCGGCAGCGACGCGCTGGACATCGACCGCCTGATGCGCGCTGCCAACCTCAAGCAGAACGCCGCCCAGCAATACGCTGACGCATCGCCACGGCTCAAGCGCTTCTTCGAAGTGTATGCACGCGGGGTCAACGCCTACCTGTTCCGCTACCGCGACAAGCTGCCGGCCGAGCTTGCCAACAGCGGCTATCGCCCCGAGTACTGGAAGCCTGAAGACTCGGCGCTGATCTTCTGCCTGTACGCGTTCAGCCAGTCGGTGAACCTGCAGGAAGAACTGAGCGCCCTGACCCTGGCGCAGAAAGCCGGCAGCGACAAGCTGGCCTGGTTGCTGCCCGGTGCCCCGGATGAGCCGTTGGCCGAAACGGAAGTGGACAAGCTCAAGGGCCTGAACCTGGCCAGCCAGTTGCCGGGCCTGCCAGCACTGGCGGCCGCCAGCCAGAAACTGGCCGACCTTGACCTGCTCGGCAGCCCGGGCTCGGCCAACCTGGCGCTGGGCCCGCAGCGCAGCCGCAGTGGCAAGAGCCTGCTGGCCAGCGACAGCCGCGCCGCCTGGGCCCTGAGCCCGGTACAAATCCACACGGGCAAGTACCAGGTTGCCGGCCTGTCGTTGCCCGGCCTGCCGATCGTGCTGGCTGGCTACAACGGCAAGCTGGCCTGGAGCAGCAGCGCCGTGATGGCCGACAATCAGGACCTGTACCTGGAGCAACTGCGTCGCCAGGGCAGCCAGCTGACCTACCTCGCCGATGGCAAATGGCTGCCGGCCCGCGCCCGTAGCGAAACTTTCTTCGTCCGTGGCCAGCGCCCGCTGCGTGAGGTGATGTACGACACCCGCCACGGCACCTTGCTGTCCCAACCTGATAACGCCAGCCTGGGCCTGGCGCTGAACTTGCCGCAGTTCAAGGCCGACCGCAGCCTGGATGCACTGTTTGACCTGACACGTGCCAAGAATGTGGAGCGCGCCTTCGACAGCACCCGTGAAGTGACCGCCGCCGCCCTCAACTTCGTCTTCGCCGAGCCCGACCATATCGGCTGGCAGGTCAGCGGCCGTTACCCTAACCGCCGCGAAGGCCAGGGGCTGCTGCCCTCGCCGGGCTGGGACGGGCGCTATGACTGGGACGGCTATGCCGACCCGATGCTGCACCCCTACGACCAGGACCCACCCGCCGGCTGGATCGGCCACGCCAACCAGCGCAGCCTGCCACGTGGCTATGGCATGCAGCTGTCCAGCACCTGGTACTACCCGGAACGCGCTGAACGCCTGGCCCAGCTGGCAGGCAATGGCCGCCACGACAGCCGCAGCCTGATTGCCCTGCAGAACGACCAGGTGACCCTGCTGGCCGCCAAGCTCAAGCAGATGTTCGATGCCCCTGGCATGGCCCAGCCACTGAAACAGGCGATCGATGCCCTGCCCGCCGCACAGCGCGACAAGGCCAACGACGCGCTGGCCCGGCTCAAGGCTTTCGACGGCCGTCTGAGCCCGGTGTCGGCTGATGCAGCGCTGTACGAGCTGTTCCTCCAGGAAGTTGCACGGCAAACGTTCCTCGACGACCTTGGCCCGGAGTCCGGCCCGGCGTGGCAGGCGTTCGTCAGCAATGCCCGGTTGTCGTTCTCGGCGCAGGCCGATCACCTGCTGGGCCGCGACGACAGCCCGTTCTGGGATGACCGCAGCACCCCGCAGAAAGAAGATAAACCCACCATCCTCGCCCGCAGCCTGGCTGGCGCGGTAGATGCCGGCACCGCGCAACTGGGTGCCGACCGCCGCGCCTGGCAGTGGGGCAAGCTGCACCAGTACCGCTGGCCGGCACCGGCTTATCATGGCCTGGGCGATGCCACCAGCCGTTCGCCGCTGGCCGCTGGCGGCGATTTCACGACCCTGGCCCTCACGCCGTACGCCTGGGGCAGCGACTTCGACACCCGTCTGCCGGCCTCGGCGCGGATGATCGTCGACTTCGGCCAGGCCGAGCCTTTGCAGGTGCTGACCAGCAGCGGGCAGTCCGGCAACCCGGCCAGCGTGCATTACAGTGACGGGCTGGATGCCTGGTTCAAGGGGCGCTTCATGAGCCTGCCGCTACAGCCGCAGAACTTCGGGCGGGCGTTTGGCAACCAGCGGCTGACACTGGTACCAGCCCGCTAGGGGTCAAGCTTCCAACTCCTTATCCCCGATCCAGGTCTTTAACCTCCTCTATACCGCGTGCGCTGTATCAGCACACGCGGCTTCACTTCATTTAGAGGATGTTCGTAATGACCGCTGAAACCCTGAAGATCGAAGTATCCTGGCCAGCAACGCAAGAAATTCCAGATGGCAGCACCATTGAATTGCAGCTGTGGGCCGGCAATGAGCATGCAAGCTACGGCATGATCGACGTTGAAATTTCCGAAGCGGCGGTCAACTCGCCGGTCACCTTTGAAGTGCCCGTCGATATGCAGGAACTGCAAAGTGAAGATGGCACCACCCGCTGGGACTACTTCCATACATCCCCCAGGCTGGTGCACGGCGGGTTCATCAAGAATATTGCCTACGCAGAAAAGATCAGCGTTGACGAGGCCATGGCATCCGGCTGGAAAATGTCTCTGCGCTGAACAGTGACTGACTAAATGCGGCCATCGCCCCCTTGGTGCGGTGGCTGCTGCGTGTCACTCGAACTTTACCTGCCCGATGAGGCTCAGAACTGGCAAGCCCTCAGATTCCGGGATTGCCATGGACCTCGTCATCGCCCGCCCAGAAGGCCTCTACTGCCCGCCCGGTGATTTCTACATAGACCCTTGGCGGCCCGTGGACCGCGCCGTGATCACCCATGGCCACGGTGACCATGCACGCACCGGCAATGGCCATTATCTGACCGCCAGCCCCGGCGCCGGCATCCTGCGTAGCCGTCTGGGCCAAGACATCAACTTGCAAACCCTGCCCTACGGCGAGCGCCTGGTACACCATGGCGTGACCCTGAGCCTGCACCCGGCCGGGCATGTGCTGGGCTCGGCGCAGGTGCGCCTGGAGCATCGAGGCCAAGTCTGGGTCGCCTCTGGTGACTACAAAGTTGAGCCCGATGGCACCTGTACCCCCTTCGAACCGGTGCCGTGCCACACCTTCATCACCGAATCGACCTTCGGCCTGCCGATCTACCGCTGGCCCAGCCAGGGCGAGATATTCGCCAGCATCAATGCGTGGTGGCGGGCCAACAGCGAACAGGGCAAGGCCAGCGTGCTGTTCTGCTATGCCTTCGGCAAGGCCCAGCGCATTCTGCATGGGCTGGACCCCAGCATCGGCCCGATCCTGGTGCATGGCGCCGTCGAGCCTCTCAACCGGGTGTACCGGGACGCCGGCATACACTTGCCAGAGACGCGCTATGCCGGCGATATCCCGCGCAACGACCCTTTGTTGCGCCAAGCGCTGGTCCTGGCACCACCCTCGGCCGGTGGCAGCAGCTGGATGCGCCGCTTCGGCGAGTACAGCGACGCCTTCGCCAGTGGCTGGATGCTGTTGCGCGGCACCCGCCGGCGGCGCGGCGTGGACCGGGGCTTCGTGCTCTCGGACCATGCCGACTGGCCTGGCCTGCTGTGGGCAATCGGCCAGACCGGCGCCGAACGGGTGATGGTCACCCACGGCTCGGTCAACGTGCTGGTGCGCTACCTCAACGAACAAGGCCTTGATGCCCGCGCCTTCGCCACCGAGTACGGCGACGAGGACGACGTTGCCACTACCGAACCTACCCCATGAAAGCCTTCGCCACGTTGTACCTGCGCCTGGACGCGACCACTTCCAGCAACGCCAAGCTTGAGGCCCTGCGCGACTATTTCGCCAGTGCCCCCGCCGAAGATGCGGCCTGGGCCGTGTACTTTCTGGCCGGAGGGCGCCCGCGCCAGTTGGTGCCCACGCGCGTGTTGCGCGAGCAGGCAACAGCACGGGCAGGGTTGCCGGACTGGCTCTTCGAAGAAAGCTATCAGGCAGTGGGTGACCTGGCCGAAACCATTTCGCTGTTGTTGCCCATACACGCCGATGGCAGCGATGAGGGCCTTGCCACTTGGGTGGAGCAGTATCTGCTGCCCCTGCGCGGGCTACCGCCGGAGCAGGTTCAGCAGCGCCTGCAGCCGCTGTGGGCGCAGCTGGACCGCCCCAGCCTGATGCTGTGCCTGAAGCTGATCACGGGCAGTTTTCGCGTGGGCGTGTCCAAGCTGCTGGTCACCCGCGCCCTGGCGCAACTGGCCGGCCTGGACGCCAAACGCGTAGCCCAGCGGATGGTCGGCTACACCGATATCAGCCATCGCCCCACGGCGGCCAGCTACCAGATGCTGATCGCCGCCGAGTCGGCCGATGAACACAGCCAGCGCGGCGGCCAGCCCTACCCGTTCTTCCTTGCGCACCCGCTGCAAGCGCCAACCGAACAGTTCGACACACTGCTCGGGCCGCCAAGTGCCTGGCAGATCGAGTGGAAATGGGACGGTATTCGCGCCCAGGTGGTCAAGCGCGAGGGCCAACTGTGGGTCTGGTCGCGTGGTGAGGAGCTGGTTACCGAACGCTTCCCCGAACTGCACAGCCTGGCGCAGACGTTACCCGACGGCGTAGTCCTGGATGGTGAAATCCTGGTATGGAAGCCAGGCGATACACCCGCTGAACTGGCGGTCCAGCCTTTTGCCCTGTTACAGCAGCGCATCGGGCGCAAGACGCTGGGCAAAAAATTGCTGAGCGATGCCCCGGTGGTACTGCAAGCTTACGACCTGCTGGAGTGGCAAGGCGAGGACTGGCGCAGCCGGCCCCAGCACGAACGCCGCCGGCAGCTGGAACGCTTGGTGCAAGACCACCCACTGGCTCCGGTGCTGCTTTCGCCGCTGCTCGAAGGCCCGGACTGGGCCGACCTCGCCCGCCAGCGCGAGCAATCACGCAGCCTGGGTGTCGAGGGCCTGATGCTCAAGCAGCGTGAAGCCCTGTACGGCGTGGGGCGCACCAAGGACATGGGCACCTGGTGGAAGTGGAAGATCGACCCCTTCAGCGTCGATGCCGTGTTGATCTACGCCCAGCGCGGCCACGGCCGACGGGCCAGCCTGTACAGCGACTATACCTTTGCCGTGTGGGACGCACCGGCCGGCACCCCGGGGCGCGCACTGGTGCCCTTTGCCAAGGCCTACTCCGGGCTCAGTGACGAAGAAATGCGCAAGGTCGACGCCATCATCCGCAAGACCACAGTGGAAACCTTCGGCCCGGTGCGCAGCGTGACGCCGACGCTGGTGTTCGAACTGGGCTTTGAAGGCATCGCATTATCCAAACGCCACAAAAGCGGCATTGCCGTGCGCTTTCCGCGCATGCTTCGCTGGCGGCTGGACAAGCCGGTGGAAGAGGCGGATGACCTGGCGACCCTGCAGGCATTGCTGGCCTGAAGCGATTCCGGCCCCCGGCCTCTTCGCGGTGACAGGGAGGCGCAACGCTAAAAATTATGCTTCTATCTTTGAGCCGACCCGTGTCGCAGACCGTATTCGCCACGCATCCAGGACCACCATGCACCATTCAACCCACGACCTGCTCTCACCCGTTCCGGGCATCACTCGCCAACTGCACAGCTTTCACTTCGGCCCCCGCGGTGGCGGCAAGGTCTATATCCAGGCCTCGCTGCACGCCGACGAGCTGCCGGGCATGCTGGTGGCCTGGCACCTCAAGCGCCGCTTGATGGCACTTGAACAGCAAGGCCGCCTGCAGCGGGAAATCATCCTGGTACCGGTGGCCAACCCGGTCGGCCTGGAGCAAGTGCTGCTGGATGCGCCACTGGGGCGTTTCGAACTGCAAAGCGGCGAGAACTTCAACCGCAACTTCGTCGACCTGTCGGACAGCATTGGCGACCAGATCGAAGAACACCTGGCCCAGGACCCTGCGCACAACATCGCGCTGATTCGCGAATACCTGCGCCGTGGGCTGGACGCACACCCGGCCCGCACGCCCCTGCAGGCCCAGCGCCTGATCCTGCAGCGCCTGGCCTGCGACGCCGACCTGGTGCTGGACCTGCACTGCGATTTCGAGGCGGTCGAGCACCTGTACACCACGCCAGACGCCTGGCCGCAAATCGAGCCGCTGGCCCGCTACCTGGGCGCCCAGGCCAGCCTGCTGGCCACCGACTCGGGCGGGCAGTCGTTCGACGAATGCTTCAGCCTGGTCTGGTGGCAGTTGCAGCAACGCTTCGGCAAGCGCTTCCCCATCCCGCTGGGCTGCTGCTCGGTGACTGTCGAGCTGCGCGGCCAGGCGGATGTCAGCCATGACCTGGCCAGCAAGGATTGCCAGGCGATAATCGACTTCCTGACCCACGCGGGAGTCATCGAAGGCACCAGCCCCGCCTTGCCGGCCTTGCTCAACCCCGCCACTGCGCTGGCCGCTGTCGAGCCGGTATCGACGCCACTGGGCGGTTTGCTGGTGTATCACGCCAAACCAGGGCAGCACCTGGAAGCCGGCCAGTTGATCGCAGAAATCATCGACCCGCTCAGCGACCGGGTGACCGCCGTACGCAACAGCCAGCCGGGCCTGTTGTACGCCCGCAGCGTGCGGCGCATGGCAACGGCGGGCATGGTCATCGCCCATGTGGCCGGCGAACAGGTATGCCGCAGCGGCTACCTGCTGGGCAACTGATTCGGTAAAACCATTGCCCCTGATGGTTGGTCTGTAGAAGCACAACCTTCGACGGACCACTGCCTCATGCCCACCGCTACCGACCTTGCCAATGCCTGGTTTGCCAAACGCGGCTGGAAGCCGTTCGCTTTCCAGCGACGCGTCTGGGCAGCCGTCGAACGGGGTGAGTCTGGTTTGCTGCATGCCAGCACCGGCGCAGGCAAGACCTACGCGGTATGGCTGGCCGCGATACGTGCATTCAAGGCCCTGCCACAGGGCCGCCAACCTGTGGCATTGCAGGTGGTGTGGGTCACGCCCATGCGTGCCCTGGCCGCGGACACTGCACGTGCCTTGCAAGCGCCGCTTGATGAGCTCGGGCTGCCCTGGAGCGTGGGGGTGCGCAGCGGCGACACCGGCAGCGCCGAACGTGCCCGCCAAGCTCGGCGCCTACCCAGCGTGCTGGTTACCACCCCCGAAAGCCTGACGTTGCTGCTGACCCGGGCACAGGCCCGCGAGGATTTCGCCACGCTGCGCCTGGTGGTGGTGGACGAATGGCACGAACTGCTAGGCAACAAGCGCGGGGTACAACTGCAACTGGCCCTGGCCCACCTGCGCCAGTGGCACCCCGAGCTGCCCACCTGGGGCCTCTCTGCCACGCTCGGCAACCTGCAACACGCGCTGGACGTATTGCTGCCGCAGGGCGGCCTGCTGGTACAGGGCCGCCAGGACAAGATGCTGCAGGTCGATACCCTGCTGCCGGCGGCGATCGAACGCTTCCCCTGGGCCGGGCACATGGGCCTGAAGATGCTCGAACAGGTCAGCCATGAAATAGACACCAGCGCCAGTTGCCTGGTGTTTACCAATACCCGTGCCCAGGCCGAACTGTGGTACCAGGCCCTGCTTGAAGCCCGCCCTGACTGGGCCGGGCTGATTGCCCTGCACCATGCCTCGCTCGCCCGGGATACCCGTGACTGGGTCGAGCGCAGCCTCAAGCAAGGCAGCCTGAAGGCCGTGATCTGTACGTCCAGCCTGGACCTGGGCGTGGACTTCCTGCCCGTGGAGAGGGTGCTGCAAATCGGTTCGGCCAAGGGTATCGCCCGCCTGATGCAGCGGGCCGGTCGCTCCGGCCATGCACCGGGGCGGCGCTCGCGCATAACCCTGGTGCCTACTCACAGCCTGGAACT
This sequence comes from Pseudomonas sp. SAS7, assembly GCF_052112345.1. NCBI lineage: Bacteria > Pseudomonadati > Pseudomonadota > Gammaproteobacteria > Pseudomonadales > Pseudomonadaceae > Pseudomonas > Pseudomonas sp. SAS7. The sequence continues at coordinate 56,647 of NZ_JBEGGO010000004.1, forward strand.
GGTGGAAGCAGCCGCGGCGCGCCAGGCACTGGCAGCCGGGCATATCGAAGCGCGCGTCTCGCCACGGCTTTGTATGGACGTTCTGGTGCAGCACCTGGTCAGCATGGCCCTGGGCAGTGGCTTTCGCGCCGAGGCGTTGCTGGCCGAAGTGCGCAGCACCTGGGCATTCGCCGAGTTGCGCGACAGCCAGTGGCAGTGGGCACTGGACTTCGTCTGCCACGGCGGCGGTTCACTCAGCGCCTATCCGGACTACCAGCGCGTCGAACGCCAGGCCGATGGGTTATACCGCGTGTCCAGCGAACGCTTGGCGCGGCGCCATCGCATGGGCATCGGCACCATCGTCAGTGATGCCCACCTGCAGTTGAAATACTGGAGCAAGGGCGGCGGGGGCAAGACGCTTGGCAGTGTCGAAGAAGCGTTTATCGCCCGCCTGCGCCCCGGTGATACGCTGGTTTTCGGCGGGCGAGTGCTCGAGCTGGTGCGCGTGGAAAACATGACGGCCTATGTGCGCCGTAGCACAGCGCGCAAGGCAGCGGTGGCACGCTGGAACGGCGGGCGCATGCCACTGTCCAGCGAACTGGCCGACGCGTTGGTGGAACAGCTCGATGCCGCAGCCCACGAGCGCTTCGACGGCCCGGAGATGCGTGCGGTGCGCCCGCTGCTGGCGCTACAGGCGCAATGGTCGGCGTTGCCCACCACAGCCACGCTGCTGGCCGAAACGTTCAAATCCCGCCAGGGCTGGCACCTGTTCATGTACCCGTTTGCCGGGCGCATGGCCAACCTGGGCCTGGCCAACCTGATTGCGTGGCGGGTCAGCCGCGTGCAACCACTGTCGGTGTCGATTGCCGTCAACGATTACGGGTTCGAACTGCTCAGCCCTGGCAACGTGGACTGGGCAGCTTACTTGCCACAGGCGCTTGCTACCGAGCACCTGCTGGAGGACGTACTGGCCAGCCTGAATGCGGGAGAAATGGCGTTGCGGCGCTTTCGTGAGATCGCCCAGATAGCCGGACTGGTGTTTGGCGGGTACCCGGCGGCGCAGAAAAGCACCCGGCAAATCCAGGCATCCAGTGGGCTGTTCTACGAGGTATTCCGCAAGCATGACGCTGACAATCTGCTACTTGGCCAAGCGCGAGACGAGGTGCTGAGAGAGGAGCTGGAAATCGAACGGCTGCATCAGCAATTGCTGAAGATGGGCAGCCTGCGGTTGGACCTGCGTATGTTGAAGCGGCCGGGGCCGTTGGCATTTGCGTTGCTGGTGGAAGGCATGCGCGAGACGCTGAGCACCGAAAAGCTGGCGGACAGGATTGCGCGGATGGTAGCTGAGCTGGAGAGCGCCGCGTCGATGGGCTCGGCTGAACAATGAATCATCAACTCATCATGCACTGTGGCCAGGCGCTCTGGCTGCTGCCCGACAAGGCCATCTACTGGCCCGCCCGCCGCGCCCTGCTAGTGGCAGACGTGCACATCGGCAAGGCGGCCAGCTACCGCGCCCTCCACCAACCGGTGCCTCGCGGCACCACGCAGGCTACACTCGCCCGGCTTGATACCTTGCTGGCGGCTCATGACTGTGAGCTACTGATCATTCTGGGCGATTTTCTTCACGCCCGCACGGCACGTGCCCCGGCAACGCTGGCCAAAGTGCAACAATGGCGAGAACGGCATGAAAACCTGCACATCGTCCTGATTCGCGGCAATCATGATCGCAACGCTGGCGATCCACCCGCTGCCCTGGGCATTGAAGTGCAGGACGAACCCTGGATGCTGGAGCCATTTGCGCTACAGCACGAACCCCGGGCCCACCCCACACACCCGGTGCTGGCGGGCCATGTGCACCCGGTTTTCGTTCTGCGCGGCAAGGCCCGTCAGCGCCTGCGGCTGCCATGCTTCGTGATCGACGAGGCCGTCAGCCTGCTGCCAGCATTCGGAGAATTCACAGGCGGCTGGACAATCGCGCCTGACGGCGCAAGCCGGGTATATCTGGCTGGCGCAGGGCGGGTCTGGCCGCTGTAGCAGCGCTCAGGCTACGGGCGCTGGAGGCGGCTCGTCCGGCAAGGTCGGCTCACCCGGCTCCATGGGTTGCGTTTCGCCCGGTTCCGCTGGCTGTGGCGTATCGGGGCCAGGTTGGTGGGGCACGCCCCCCGCCTGCATCGGCAGCGGGTGCGCCAGCAATGACCAGGGCAACAACCCGACGTGATTGGGCTGCAGGCCTGCCAACTTGGCACTGATTGCGGGATGGAGTTTCATTGGCTGCTCCTGACGTAAGCCGATGCACATCATGCGCACCGGCATTACTGCGTTGGAGTGCCAAAGGCACGGGGAATTCCCCGCGTTTGTCGGCTCAGGTACGCGGCAGGGTAACGCCGCGCTGACCCTGGTATTTGCCGCCACGGTCCTTGTAGGACACTTCGCACTCTTCGTCCGATTGCAGGAACAGCATCTGTGCCACGCCTTCGTTGGCGTAGATCTTCGCTGGCAGCGTGGTGGTGTTGGAAAACTCCAGCGTCACATGGCCTTCCCACTCAGGCTCGAGCGGGGTGACGTTAACGATGATGCCGCAACGGGCGTAGGTGCTCTTGCCCAGGCAGATGGTCAGCACGTCACGCGGAATGCGGAAGTACTCGACGGTGCGGGCCAGGGCGAAGGAGTTCGGCGGGATGATGCACACGTCGCTCTTGATATCGACGAAGCTGCCGGCATCGAAGTTCTTGGGGTCGACGGTGGCCGAGTTGATGTTGGTGAAAACCTTGAATTCGTCGGCGCAGCGCACGTCGTAGCCGTAGCTGGAGACACCGAAGGAAATGACCCGGCTGTCCTGTTCGCCGCGCACCTGGCGCTCGACGAACGGTTCGATCATGCCGTGTTCCTGCGCCATGCGGCGAATCCACTTGTCCGATTTGATGCTCATGGCGGGGGTGTCCTGAAGAGTTGCGTGGTAAAAATCGTGATCCGCATCTTACCGGTCCCGGCGCCCAGGTTAAAGTTCTATGCCGCATCCCGCGCCAAGCGGAGGCTGCAGCCACCGTCGATCCGAATTTGCCTAAAGCACCTTCAGACCATTGGCAGGTTGCGGAAAGTGGGGTAAGGTGACGCCACTGTGCTGCACGTGACACCGAGAATCTCTAGTTTGATGCACGATCCTGATCGGCCCATCGCTGAATTTTCTGCTCTCTTTGCGCTCAGTCCCGGGCAGGGTTTTTCCTGACCGTTCTTAAATTGTCCAAGGAGACAGAAAAATGTCCAACCGTCAAAACGGTACCGTTAAGTGGTTCAACGATGAAAAAGGCTACGGCTTCATCACCCCTCAGTCGGGCGACGACCTGTTCGTGCACTTCAAAGCCATCCAAGCTGACGGCTTCAAAACCCTGAAAGAAGGCCAAGCTGTTACTTTCGTCGCTACCCGCGGCCAGAAAGGCATGCAGGCTGAAGAAGTTCAGATCGCCTAAGTCGATCTCGCTTCCTAGCTTTCAAAAAAACCCGCCTTCTGGCGGGTTTTTTTATGCCTGACTGAAAGACCGAGTCGCCTTCTTCGCGGGTAAACCCGCTCCCACAGGACCGCGCGGCATTTGAAGGCTGCGCCGTACCTGTGGGAGCGGGTTCACCCGCGAAGAAGGCGACTCGGTCTGACAGATCAATCTTCGCTGATGGTAATGCTCGGCATCGCCGGTGCGGCTGCTTCCTGCAGCACGATCCGTGCACCCACCTGGCGGGCCAGTTCCTGATAGACCATGGCAATCTGGCTTTCCGGCTCGGCAATCGCCGTGGGCTTACCGCTGTCGGCCTGCTCACGAATCAGCATCGACAGTGGCAACGAGGCCAGCAGGTCCACGCCATACTGGCTCGCCAGCTTCTCACCACCGCCTTCGCCGAACAGGTGCTCGGCATGGCCACAGTTCGAACAGATATGCACGGCCATGTTCTCGACCACGCCGAGCACCGGGATGTTGACCTTGCGGAACATCTCCACGCCCTTCTTGGCATCCAGCAACGCCAGGTCCTGCGGGGTGGTGACGATCACAGAGCCGGCCACTGGCACTTTCTGCGCCAGGGTCAGCTGGATATCGCCGGTGCCCGGCGGCATGTCGATCACCAGGTAATCCAGATCGTCCCAGGCGGTTTGGGTCACCAGTTGCAGCAGCGCACCGGAAACCATCGGGCCACGCCAGACCATCGGCGTGTTGTCGTCGGTGAGGAACGCCATGGACATGACTTCCACACCATGAGCCTTGATCGGCACAAACCACTTCTGGTCACGGATCTGTGGGCGGGTGCCTTCAGCAATACCGAACATCACGCCCTGGCTTGGGCCGTAGATGTCGGCATCGAGAATACCCACGCGCGCGCCTTCGCGGGCCAGGGCCAAGGCCAGGTTGGCCGCGGTGGTCGACTTGCCCACCCCACCCTTGCCAGAGGCCACGGCGATGATGTTCTTGACGTTGGCCATGGCCGGTACCTGGGCCTGGGCCTTGTGCGCGGCCACCTGGCAATCGATCGACACCTGGGCGCTGCTGACACCCTCAAGGTTGCCGATGGCGGTCTGCAGCACTTGGGCCCAGCCGTTCTTGAACAGCCCTGCGGCATACCCCAACTGCAACTGCACGCTGACCTGCCCGCCCTGGATATCGATGGCGCGCACGCAACCGGCGCTGACCGGGTCCTGGTTCAGGTAGGGGTCGGTGTACTGGCGAAGCACGCCTTCGACGGTGGCACGGGTGACGGCACTCATGGAGACTCCCATTGGCAAACTTGATGTAGAACAGGCGCCTATCCTAACCCGTCAAACGTCAGCAGATGCGCATGCGGGGTGAAATATCTTCGCCAGCCCTTTATAGTGGCCGATCATCCTCATTTTTACCCGTAGCCAGATAAGTAGCCGAGCCACCATGTCCGAGCCACGTCAGATTCTCGTCACCAGCGCCCTGCCCTATGCCAATGGATCCATCCATCTTGGCCATATGCTCGAGTACATCCAGACAGACATGTGGGTCCGCTTCCAGAAAATGCGCGGCAACCAGTGCATCTACGTCTGCGCCGACGACGCGCACGGCTCGGCCATCATGCTGCGTGCCGAAAAGGAAGGCATCACCCCGGAACAGCTGATCGCCAACGTCCAGGCCGAGCACAGCGGCGACTTCGCCGACTTCCTGGTGGAGTTCGACAACTTCCACTCCACCCACAGCGAAGAAAACCGCGAACTGTCGAGCATGATCTACACGCGCCTGCGTGAAGCCGGGCACATCGCCACCCGTTCGGTGACCCAGTATTTCGACCCGGAAAAGGGCATGTTCCTGGCCGACCGCTTCATCAAGGGTACCTGCCCCAAGTGCGCGGCCGAAGACCAGTACGGCGACAACTGCGAAAAATGCGGCGCCACCTACGCGCCTACCGAGCTGAAGAACCCCAAGTCGGCGATTTCCGGTGCCACCCCGGTACTGCGTGATTCGCAGCACTTCTTCTTCAAACTGCCAGACTTCCAGGCCATGCTGCAGCAGTGGACCCGCAGCGGCACCCTGCAGGACGCGGTAGCCAACAAGCTGGCCGAGTGGCTGGATTCCGGGCTGCAGGAGTGGGATATCTCCCGTGACGCTCCGTATTTCGGCTTCGAGATCCCGGGCGAACCGGGCAAGTACTTCTACGTGTGGCTGGACGCGCCAATCGGCTACATGGCCAGCTTCAAGAACCTGTGCGCACGCCGCCCAGAGCTGGACTTCGACGCCTTCTGGAAGGAAGACTCCAAGGCCGAGCTGTACCACTTCATCGGCAAGGACATCGTCAACTTCCACGCCCTGTTCTGGCCCGCCATGCTCGAAGGCGCCGGCTTCCGCAAGCCGACCGCGGTCAACGTGCACGGCTACCTGACCGTCAACGGCGCCAAGATGTCGAAGTCGCGCGGCACGTTTATCAAGGCCCGCACCTACCTTGACCACCTGCAGCCGGAATACCTGCGTTACTACTATGCGGCCAAGCTGGGCCGTGGCGTCGACGACCTGGACCTGAACCTGGAAGACTTCGTGCAGAAGGTGAACTCCGACCTGGTGGGCAAGGTAGTCAACATCGCCAGCCGCTGCGCCGGGTTCATCCACAAAGGCAATGAAGGCGTGATGGTGGCCGGCGATGCCGCACCGGAGCTGACCGAGGCCTTCCTGGCCGCTGCCCCGTCGATTGCCGAAGCCTACGAAGGCCGCGACTTCGGCCGCGCCATGCGCGAGATCATGGCGCTGGCCGACCGCGCCAACGCCTGGATCGCCGACAAGGCACCGTGGTCGCTGGCCAAGCAGGAAGGCAAGCAGGATGAAGTGCAGGCCATCTGCGCCCAGGGCATCAACCTGTTCCGTCAGCTGGTGATCTTCCTCAAGCCCGTGCTGCCCGTGCTGGCCGCCGACGCCGAAGCCTTCCTCAACGTTGCCCCGCTGGCCTGGAACGACCACCAGTCGCGCCTGGAAAACCACCAGCTGAACCCGTTCAAGGCACTGATGAGCCGCATCGAACCGGCCAAGGTCGAAGCCATGGTCGCAGCCAGCAAGGAAGACCTGCTGGCCGCCGAAGCCAAGGCCCCGGCCGGCAACGGCGAGCTGACCAAGGACCCGCTTTCGGCAGAAATCGAGTTCGACACCTTTGCTGCCGTTGACCTGCGCGTGGCACTGATCGTCAAGGCCGAAGCCGTCGCGGGCGCCGACAAGCTGCTGCAACTGACCCTGGATATCGGTGACGAGCGCCGCAACGTGTTCTCCGGCATCAAGTCGGCGTACCCCGATCCGTCCAAGCTGGAAGGCCGCCTGACCATGATGGTTGCCAACCTCAAGCCACGGAAGATGCGCTTTGGCGTGTCCGAGGGCATGGTCATGGCCGCCGGCCCTGGCGGTGAAGAAATCTACCTGCTGAGCCCGGACAGCGGCGCCAAGCCAGGCCAGCGCATCAAGTAACGCCCCTGCCCCGGCCTTCGTGCCGGGGCAGTTCCCTCTGCGCCTTGATTGCCGGACAATCACCATGATTCCCGGCTATCGTCATCTCATGAGCGACTACATCCTGGTCCTGATCAGCGCCGCGTTGGTCAATCACCTGTGCCTGCTAGAACCGTCAGCCCCCAGGCTGCACTTGCATGTGCACGGCCTGGCCTGCGCGCTGTGCATTGCGCTGGGCGTTATCGGTGCCCAGTTGCTGATGCGAGGGGTGCTTGCCCCGTTGCACATCCACGACCTTGCCCTGTTCGTGCTATTGCCCTGGCTGGCATTGCTTGCCTGGGGTGTGCCGTGGCTGCTGGCCAAATGGCGCCCGACCTGGCCCGTGACGGGGTTGCCAGCCTTGCTCTTGAGCAATGCCGTAGCGCTTGGGCTGGCGCTACAGCAGGCCAGCGACGACAGCACGTGGCCCGCCACTCTGCTGCAAGGCTTGCTGGCCAGTGGTGGCTTCTGGCTGGCGCTGGTCTTGTTCACTGACCTGCGCCAGCGCAGTGCCCATGCCGATATCCCCGGCGTGCTGAGCGGCCTGCCTATCGAACTGATCGGTGCCGGGGTAATGGCCATGGCATTTTCCGGTTTCAATGGGTTGTTTGCACAATGAACACCAGCCCCGACCCGCGACTGCGCACCAGCATGGGTCTGGTCTTGCTGGCCTGCATACCTGGCCTGCTGACACTACTGTGGCTGCACGGCTGGAGCTTGCTGGTGAACCTGTTGCTCTGCGCCAGTGCCGCCATACTGTGCGAAACACTGCTGCTGGCAATGCGCGGGCAACCGCCGAAGCCGGCGCTGAGCGATGGCAGCGCACTGGTGACAGCCGTCTTGCTGGCGTGCGCCCTGCCCACCCTGGCCCCGTGGTGGTTGCCGGTGGTGGCCACAAGCGTTGCCATCGGCATCGGCAAGCAGGCCTTTGGCGGTGTCGGGCGCAACCTGTTCAACCCGGCCATGGTCGGTTATGCCTTCGTATTGCTGAGCTTCCCATTGCAGATGAACCACTGGCCCGGGCCTGCACCTGGCCTGCTGGAAACCCTGCAGCAGATGTTTGCGGGCGACGAACACATCGATGCCTGGGCCCGCCCTACGCTGCTCGACGGCCTGCGCCACAATCGCAGCCTGACCATTGACGAGCTGTTCGCTCGTCATCCGGGCTTCGGCAGTATTGGCGGCAGGGGCAGCGAATGGGCCAACCTGGCGTTCCTGCTCGGCGGCCTGTTCCTGCTGCAGCGCAAGGTGATCAGCTGGCATGCGCCTGCGGGCTTGCTGGCAGGCCTGTTCGTGTTCAGCCTGTTGGCCTGGAACGGTTCGGGGTCGGATTCCAACGGCTCACCCTTGCTGCACCTGTTCTCTGGGTCGACCATGCTGGCGGCGTTCTTCATTGCCACCGAGCCCGTCTCCGGCCCCAAGAATGAGTGGGCCAGGCTGTGCTTCGGCCTGGGAGCCGGGCTGCTGATCTACCTGATTCGCACGTGGGGCAGCTACCCGGATGGCACGGCATTCGCCATCTTGCTGATGAACCTCATGGCACCGAGCCTTGAGCGCCTGGCCCTGCAGCGCCAGCAGGCCAGCCGATGAACCGCCTGGCGCGTGACGCAGCCCTGCTACTGCTGACCGGGGCACTGGCTGTGTCTGCCACGCTGACATGGCGACATTGGACCAGTACTGCCATCGCCAGCGCCGAACAGCAACTGCAAATCCGCCAGCGGCTGGCAGTGCTGCCTGAAGGCAGTTACGACAACCAGCCACTGGACACGCCCCTTCCAAGGCCCGCCGCACAGCGGCCAAACAGCCGTATCCTGGCAGCTTATCGGGCCACGGGGGCAGGCGAGCCAACCGCAATCATCCTGATCTCGCAGGCCCAAGGCTATGCCGGGCCGATCGTGCTGAGCATTGCCATCGCCACAGACGGCCGACTGATCGGAAGCCAAGTGGTCGAGCAACAGGAAAGCCCTGGGTTGGGCGCCCGCCTGGCAGACCCGCAGGTGGACTGGTTGGGGCAGTTTGCCAACCGTCAGTTGGGCAACCGCTGGGCGTTGAAGCGGGACCAGGGTGACTTCGACCAACTGGCTGGCGCCACCGTGACCTCGCGGGCAGTGATCACAGCATTACAGGAAGCCCTGACCTATTTCGACGAGCAGCGCAGCATGCTGCTGGAGGGCACCGCGCATGAATAGTTTCTATTGGCTAGCCGCAAGCCTTGTGCCCGTACTTGGCGCCACCAGAACGCTGCGCGAGGGCGCCGCCATCGGCGTGTGCGCGATAGTGATCAGCAGCTTGCACCAGTTGCTGCTGGCCCCTTTGCGCCAGCGGCTGGCCACCGGGGCATACGTGCTGGCAAGCCTGCTGCTGTTGGCAGCCCTGGCAAGCTGCCTGCAACTGGCCCTACGGGCGTGGCTGCTGCCACTGGCCATTGCCCTGGGCCACTATCCCGCGCTGCTTTGCCTGCCATGCCTGGCCTACGACCACCTGTTGCCCAGCCAGGGCCGCTGGCGCCTGCTGGCCAGGCAGCTTGGCGCCGTGTTTGCTGTCTGCCTGCTGCTCGGCGCCAGCCGCCAAGGGTTGGCTGAGCTGACCGGCCTGCACCTGGCCAGCCTGGCCCCCGGCGCGCTGCTACTGCTCGGACTGCTGCTGGCCTTGTACAATCGCCTGCGTCCGGGCCCCGCCCACCCACGTCGTCAAGGAAAGCTCTGATTTCATGAATGCCGCCAAACGCCTGGAGATCTTTCGCAGGCTGCACGAAGACAACCCCGACCCCAAGACAGAACTGGCCTACACCACCCCGTTCGAACTGCTGGTCGCCGTGACGTTGTCTGCGCAATCCACTGACGTCGGCGTCAACAAGGCCACCGCCCGACTGTTCCCCGTCGCCAACACCCCCGAGGCCATACATGCCCTGGGCGTTGAAGGCCTGAGCGAATACATCAAGACCATCGGGCTTTACAACAGCAAGGCCAAAAACGTCATCGAAGCCTGCCGGATGCTGATAGAGCAGCACGGCAGCGAGGTGCCGCAAACCCGCGAAGCGTTGGAGGCACTGCCCGGCGTGGGCCGCAAGACCGCCAACGTGGTGCTTAACACTGCATTTCGCCAACCGACCATGGCGGTGGATACCCATATCTTCCGAGTCAGCAACCGCACGGGCATTGCGCCAGGCAAGACGGTGCTGGAGGTGGAGAAGAAACTGGTCAAGTTCGTGCCAAAGGATTACCTGCTCGACGCCCATCACTGGCTGATCCTGCATGGGCGCTATGTCTGCCAGGCCCGCAAGCCAAGGTGTGGCAGTTGCCGGATCGAAGACTTGTGCGAATACAAGCACAAGACCAGCGACGATTGAGCCGATAGCTCAAAACCACTCGCGGCGATTGAAAAAATCTTTTTTACCAGCGTCTGCTTTCTGGTTATAAGGACGGCCAATGGCCCCTTGGCTTGGAGCGACTCATGAGCACCGATAAAGACGACCTGTCGATCGAAGATGATTTTGTTGCCACAGAGGATGAAGCGGAACCCCAGGTGGAAAGCGCAAAGACCAACCTGAGCAAACGCCGCACCATCGACAACATGCTGGAAGAACGTCGGCTGCAAAAGCAACTGGCCGATTTCGACTACGACCTGTAGCGCTGCTCGGGAGCCTTGGCAAAGCCTCCTGACGGGAGGCTTTGCGGCCTGGCAGTCAGTTAAGACCTTGCCGCTGCGCCAGTTCGATCAGGTCAACCAGCGACCGCGCATTGAGCTTGAGCAATAGCCGGGACTTGTAGGTACTGACCGTCTTGTTGCTGAGGAACATGCTGTCGGCGATTTCCTTGTTCGAGCGCCCCCGCGCCAGCTGCTGCAACACGGTCATCTCGCGCGCCGAAAGACGGTTGACCATGTCCGTCTCGCTCCCCCCTCCCCTGCCACGCGACGCATGCAGGGCCTGGTTGGGGAAGTAACTGTAACCCGACAACACGGCCTTGATGGCGCTGAGCAACTCGGTGAGCTCCTGCTGCTTGCACACGTAACCCGATGCCCCCGCCTGCATGCAGCGCATCGAGAAGTTGCCGGGGGCCTGCGACGTCAGTACCAGGACTTTGCTGCCCGGGCTGAACGCTGCCATGCGCGCGATCACCTCCAGGCCATCCAGCCTGGGGATGCCAATATCCAGCACCACGATATCCGGCAGGTGTTGCCGTGTGAGTTGCAGTGCAGCCACCCCATTGTCGGTCTCCGCCACCACGTCATACCCATGCCGCTCCATCAGCATGCGCACGGCCAGGCGTATGACCGGATGATCATCCACGATAAGCACTTTATTCATGCGATATCCATTGATTCATTGTTTTTGCTTTGGCACGCCACGATAACCGACAGGGCGTGCGATGGCGCGGCGAATTCCCAGCGAAACTGATGAGCAGATGAAACCTACAGCACTTACAGAAATTTCCTACAAATAACTACTGCAGTTGTAACAACTAAATTCTTTATTACCAAACTTACGGTATCACCCGCCCGTAAGTTCGCACCAGTTGAAAAACTGACGCCCAGTTGAAGAAAGATCCAATTCAAACACGGTGAAAAATCAATGCGACCAGGCTTTCCGGCGATTAGTTCGCACCCGGAAACCAGTCCAGTCTTTAGCTGAGCTCAACGGTCAGGTATAGATGGGCAAAACCGCTGGAGACGGCCCAAATGACCCAAGCACAACCTGTCGCCCCGCTGACGATCATTGCCATCTTCGCGGGGATCATCGAAGCCTCCGCGCTCGCGACCCTGCCGTTTCTCAGCGAGTCCAGCCAAATGCTCTACACCTGGTTTCTGGTCGGCTTCCCGTTCTTTCTGACTGCGCTGTTCTTCCTGACGCTCAATTTCAACTACAAGTCGTTCTACGGCCCGTCACCCGGCAGAACGACGGATGACGACATGCCGATCCCGAACAACGTGGCCACTCCTGCCATGACCAACGATCCCCACGAAGCGGCCAAAGGCGAGCCAGTCACGTTCATGTTTTCCGGCCCCGACGCCAACCGCATGATGGAACAGCAACTCCTGTCTGCACTTGCCCACCCCCCCGTACCCGCGCGCACCTGGCGCTTTTGCAATCTGGACAAACGTCAATGTGCGCAGCTGTCGATCAGCGCACTCGAGGGCAACGTCGTGAACGACGAGCGCTAAACCCCCGGACTTTTCTGCAGTCATAAAAAAACCCCGGCCTGAGCCGGGGTTTCTGCGACACGTGCCAGCAATCAGAGCAGCGAACGGCCCTTGTTGGCAGCAATGCGCATCCGCAGTGCGTTCAGCTTGATGAAGCCGGCCGCGTCTGCCTGGTTGTACGCGCCGCCATCTTCCTCGAAGGTCGCGATGTTGGCATCGAACAGCGAGTCGTCCGACTGACGGCCGACCACGGTCACGTTGCCCTTGTACAGCTTCAGGCGTACCACGCCATTCACGTTGACCTGCGAAGCGTCGATCATCTGTTGCAGCATCAGACGCTCCGGGCTCCACCAGTAGCCGGTGTAGATCAGGCTGGCGTACTTCGGCATCAGCTCATCTTTCAGGTGAGCGACTTCGCGGTCCAGGGTGATCGACTCGATGGCACGGTGGGCCTTGAGCATGATGGTGCCGCCTGGGGTCTCGTAGCAGCCACGCGACTTCATGCCGACGTAACGGTTCTCGACGATGTCCAGGCGGCCGATGCCGTTGGCACCGCCGATACGGTTCAGGTCGGCCAGGACGGTAGCCGGGGTCTTCTCGACGCCATCGATCGCAACGATGTCACCGTTACGGTAGGTGAGCTCGATGTAGGTCGCCTGGTCCGGGGCGTTCTCAGGCGAGACGCTCCAGCGCCACATGTCTTCTTCGTGCTCGGTCCAGGTATCTTCCAGGACACCGCCTTCGTAGGAGATGTGCAGCAGGTTGGCGTCCATCGAGTACGGCGACTTCTTCTTGCCGTGGCGCTCGATCGGGATGCCGTGCTTTTCGGCGTAGTCCATCAGTTTTTCGCGGGACAGCAGGTCCCACTCACGCCACGGGGCGATGACTTTGACGCCCGGTTTCAGGGCGTAGGCACCCAGCTCGAAACGCACCTGGTCGTTGCCTTTGCCAGTGGCGCCATGGGAAATGGCGTCAGCGCCGGTTTCGTTGGCGATTTCGATCAGACGCTTGGCGATCAGCGGGCGGGCGATGGAAGTACCCAGCAGGTACTCGCCTTCGTAGACGGTGTTGGCGCGGAACATCGGGAACACGAAATCACGCACGAATTCTTCGCGCAGGTCGTCGATGTAGATCTCTTTAACACCCATTGCCTGGGCCTTGGCACGGGCCGGCTCGACCTCTTCGCCCTGACCCAGGTCAGCGGTGAAGGTCACCACTTCGCAGTTGTAGGTATCCTGCAGCCACTTGAGAATCACCGAAGTATCAAGGCCGCCGGAATACGCCAGTACGACCTTTTTTACGTCCGCCATGCCATCACTCCACGGGGTTGTACGGAAAGGGATCGATTCTAACGGCCTTACGGATAAATTTACAGTGGGGCGACAGCTTCTGACGACAAAGCGACAGGAACTGTCGGAAGGGCGACGGGTGTATGCTTCACCATCTCTAGCGCCTATGAGATCGAGCGCCGCCCGCGCGGCGCTTCGCAGCACAAGGCTGCTCCTACATTTGTTTCGGGCCAGTTATTCCTGAAGTTGCAGCGCTGCGCCTTGGCGTCGACGTCGATATAGTACCAGGCGAACAAGGCGTTCGCGTGCTCAGGCACAGGCGTGACTGGCCCGAAACAAATGTAGGAGCAGCCTTGTGCTGCGAAGCGCCGCGCGGGCGGCGCTCGATTTCACAGGCGCTGGAAATCTCGTGGCAAACATCTGGAGCCACACCGATTTCAGGGCGCCTTCGCCTCCGGGGCGGCAGGCGCCACTCGTTCAGCCGGTTTTTCCACAGGTTTCTCAACCACTGCCACCCGATCCAGCTCGATATTCACCCGGCGATTGCGCGCCCGGTTGGCAGCGCTGTTGTTCTTCACCAACGGGTACTGCTCGCCATGGAAGCGCACCGTGATCTGTTCTTCAGTCAAGCCATGGGCCTTGAAGTAATCAGCCACCGCCAGCGCGCGACGGCGCGAGAGGTCACGATTGGTCAGGCGGTTGCCACTGTTGTCGGAGTGGCCGTTCAGCTCGATGTGGTTTACCGTCGGGTCGGCTTTCATGTAATCCAGGATCACATCCAGCCGTGCACGCGCCGACGCGTCCAGATCGGTGCCGCCCCCCGGGAAGCCCACCTGGGTCTGGCGCACCTGATCGTAATTCATCGGCAGCAGCTTGCCGGCACAAGCCTGGTAGTCGCTGTAGGCCTTGGCGAAGCTGACCGGCAGCACGCGCACTTCCATCGGCCTGCCGGCCTCACCGCTGTAGCTGCGTACCACGGTGCTGCGCCCGTCGAGCAGGCCGTTTATCAGGCGGCTGGCCTGGCCTTGGGAAGAACTGAACAGCACACCGGTACGGGCCATGCGCACGTTGCCCAGGCTGATATCACCCCGCCCAGGCTGCCACGGCGCCGCCGCCGCCAGCAGGCTGGCTGTACCTGCACCCAGTACGTTGCTGTCCGAACGCAGCTGGAACACCGGCTGTTCACCTGCCCGGCGCACGAACTCGCCGCTGCCAAAACCTTCTACTGGCTGGATCAGACGGCACTCGAACTGGTCACCCTCGACCTTCCAGGCAATGTTCTCCATGCGCGTCTGGAAAGTCAGTGCGCCTGCCGGCAGGCTGGCGAACAGGGTCAACAGGGTTAGGTAACGCTGGCGCACGGGCGGCTCCACAAATTCTGACGGCTTACCTGCAGGCTATCGGACGCCTGCCGGAAAACTTGATAGCCGTGCTCGCCCCAGGGTTTTCCGGTAGCATTGGGGCTTGAGTTCGACCCGCCTGGAATCCCCAATGTCCGATCGCCTGACCCTCCTGCGCCCCGACGACTGGCACATCCATCTGCGCGATGGTGCCGTCCTGCCCCACACCGTTGGCGACGTGGCGCGCACTTTTGCCCGTGCCATCATCATGCCTAACCTGGTTCCTCCGGTGCGTAATGCCGACGAGGCCGGTGCCTATCGTGAGCGCATCCTGGCCGCCCGGCCTGACGGCAGCCGCTTCGAGCCGCTGATGGTGCTGTACCTCACCGACCGCACCAGCCCCGAAGATATTCGCGCGGCCAAGGCCAGCGGCATCGTGTACGCCGCCAAACTGTACCCGGCTGGCGCCACCACCAACTCCGATTCGGGCGTGACCAGCATCGACAACATCTTCCCGGCCATCGAGGCGCTGGCGGAAGTTGGCATGCCGCTGCTGGTGCATGGCGAAGTGACCCGTAGCGAGATCGACGTGTTCGACCGCGAGAAGCGCTTCATCGACGAGCACATGCGTCGCCTGGTCGAGCGCTTCCCGACGCTGAAAGTGGTGTTCGAACACATCACCACCGGCGATGCCGCGCAGTTCGTCACCGAGGCCCCGGCCAACGTCGGCGCGACCATCACCGCGCAGCACCTGCTGTACAACCGCAACCACATGCTGGTTGGCGGTATTCGCCCGCACTTCTACTGCCTGCCGATCCTCAAGCGCAATACTCACCAGGTGGCGCTGCTGGACGCGGCCACCAGCGGTAACCCGAAGTTCTTCCTGGGCACCGATTCGGCACCGCACGCTCGTCACGCCAAGGAAGCCGCCTGCGGTTGCGCCGGTTGCTATACCGCCTACGCGGCCATCGAGATGTACGCCGAAGCGTTCGAGCAGCGTAACGCGCTAGACAAGCTGGAAGGTTTTGCCAGCCTGCACGGCCCGGCCTTCTACGGCCTGCCGGCGAACACCGACACTATTACCCTGGTGCGTGAAGAATGGACCGCCCCGGACAGCCTGCCGTTTGGCGAGCAGACCATAATCCCGCTGCGCGCCGGTGAAAAACTGCGCTGGCGCCTGCTGGAGGAAAACGCGTGAGCGAAGAACTCTACGAAGACGACATGGACACCCAAGGCAGCAGCGGTTCGCGCCACCCGATGGCCGAGCGCTTCCGCGGCTACCTGCCGGTAGTGGTGGATGTGGAGACAGGTGGTTTCAACAGCGCCACCGATGCCCTGCTGGAAATTGCCGCCGTTACTATCGGCATGGACGAGAAAGGCTTCCTGTTCCCCGAGCACACCTACTTCCACCGGGTGGAGCCGTTCGAGGGCGCCAACATCGAAGCCGCCGCGCTGGAGTTCACCGGCATCAAGCTGGACCACCCGCTGCGCATGGCCGTCAGCGAGGAAAGCGCGCTAACCGACATCTTCCGCGGCGTACGCAAGGCACTCAAGGCCAATGGCTGCAAGCGGGCGATTCTGGTCGGCCACAACAGCAGCTTCGACCTGGGCTTCCTCAATGCGGCGGTGGCGCGTAATGACCTGAAGCGCAACCCGTTCCACCCGTTTTCGAGCTTCGACACCGCTACCCTCGCGGGCCTGGCGTATGGCCAAACCGTGCTGGCGCGTGCCTGCCAGAGCGCGGACATCGACTTCGACGGGCGTGAAGCGCACTCGGCCCGTTATGACACCGAGAAGACGGCCGAGCTGTTCTGCGGCATCGTCAACCGTTGGAAAGAGATGGGCGGCTGGCGCGATTTCAACGATTGAGTTGAATCCAGGGGCCGCGTTGCGGCCCTTTCGCGGCACAAGGCCGCTCCTACAGGGGTATGCGTACTGCTGTAGGAGCGGCCTTTTGCCGCGAAAGGGCCAGCACAGGCACTGGAAGCCTTGAAGTCCAGGCACAAAAAAACCGGCCACGAAGGCCGGTTTTTTTATACGAGCGGCAATTACAGCTTGCCGGCGTTCTCGCTCAGGTAGGCAGCAACGCCTTCTGGCGAAGCGTTCATGCCTTTGTCGCCTTTTTTCCAGTTGGCAGGGCAGACTTCGCCGTGCTCTTCGTGGAACTGCAGGGCGTCAACCAGGCGCAGCAGCTCGTCCATGTTGCGGCCCAGTGGCAGGTCGTTGATGATCTGCGAGCGGACAACACCGTTGGTGTCGATCAGGAAGGCGCCACGGAAGGCCACGCCGCCTTCGGACTCTACGTCGTAGGCTTTGCAGATTTCGTGGGTCATGTCGGCAGCCAGGGTGTACTTCACCTGACCGATGCCGCCGTTGTTGACCGGGGTGTTACGCCAGGCGTTGTGGGTGAAGTGCGAGTCGATCGACACGCCGATCACTTCGACGTTGCGCGCCTGGAAGTCCGGGATGCGGTTGTCCAGGGCGATCAGCTCGGACGGGCAGACGAAGGTGAAGTCCAGCGGGTAGAAGAACACCAGGCCGTACTTGCCCTTGATGGCCGAAGCCAGGTTGAAGCTGTCGACGATCTCGCCATTGCCCAGCACGGCTGGAACGGTGAAATCGGGGGCTTTCTTACCAACGAGTACGCTCATTGTAATCTCCTGATGAGGGTGAAAAACCGTTTGCCGGGCCAGACGGGCTTGCCCGACATCCAACAAAGGCCGACCATCATACACGGCTTCTGATGACAGGCCGAATCCATCAGGCAGGCAACCACCGGTCGCTCAAGCACAGCCTTTTCAGAAAGCACTTTGACAAGCATTCTCATTCACATTAAGCTCCAATCCATCGACTCAACCCGCGATGGTCAGCCCTTATGTATGTGTGTCTTTGTGTCGGCGTCACCGACGGACAGATCCGCGATGCGATCTATGAAGGATGCTGCAGTTACAAGGAAGTGCGAGCCGCGACCAATGTCGCAAGCCAGTGTGGTAAATGTGCCTGCCTGGCCAAGGAAGTGGTCCGTGAGACCCTGACCGAGCTTCAGGTCAGCCAGGCCGCCCTGCCCTATCCCGTGGAATTTACCGCGGCCTGAAAACCCAGAATTCAAAGAACCGGACCCTGTGTCCGGTTTTTTTATGCCTTAAATTCAATAAGTTAGCGCTCCAACGCGGTTCACAAACATTCTTATTCCTATTAATTTTCACTTATTATTCAACAACTTAGGTTTGACACTACTAAGTATCGGGCTCAAACTTCACTGTATTGGCACACTTCTACAGGGCAGGAACCCGTAATGAAAGGCGACGTAAGCGTCATCCAGCATCTCAACAAGATCCTCGGAAACGAGCTGGTCGCGATCAACCAGTACTTCCTGCACGCACGCATGTACGAAGATTGGGGCCTGAACAAGCTCGGCAAGCACGAGTACAAGGAATCCATCGACGAGATGAAGCACGCTGACAAACTGATCAAGCGTATTCTCTTCCTCGAAGGCATCCCTAACGTTCAGGACCTGGGCAAGCTGCTGATCGGCGAGCACACCAAGGAAATGCTCGAGTGCGACCTGAAGCTTGAAAAGAAAGGCCTGGCCGACCTGAAGGCAGCCATCGCCCATTGCGAAACCGCTGGCGACTTCGGCTCGCGTGACATGCTCGAAGAGATCCTCGAATCCGAGGAAGAGCACATCGACTGGCTGGAAACCCAGCTGGGGCTGATCGACAAGATCACTATCGAAAACTACCTGCAGTCGCAGATGGGCGAAGAATAATTATTCGCCGCATAAAAAAACCCGCGATCAGCGGGTTTTTTTATGCTTGCCGGAAGCTCAGGCTTCGGAAGCCTTGGCTTTGGCAGCAGCGTCCTTGATCAGGGTCTGCAGCTCGCCGTTCTGGAACATTTCCAGCATGATATCGCTACCGCCAACCAGCTCGCCGGCTACCCACAGCTGCGGGAAGGTCGGCCAGTTGGCATATTTTGGCAGGTTGGCACGGATTTCCGGGTTCTGCAGGATGTCGACGTAGGCGAACTTCTCGCCACAACCCATCACTGCTTGCGATGCCTTGGCCGAGAACCCGCATTGCGGGGCATTCGGCGAGCCTTTCATGTAAAGCAGAATGGTGTTGTTGGCAATCTGCTCTTTGATCGTTTCGATGATATCCATGTAGCACCTCGGCTTAACTTTGCGACGCTGTTGTCGGCACGGTGGCGCATTGTAACGGAAAGCCGAGCAGCGTGCTCGGCCTTGCTGTTCCTTATGCGGCCTCCACCTGCACGGGTACGCCATTGAGCGCAGCGTTGCCGGAAACCTGGTCTCGCAAGCGCTCGTCGGTCAGGTCGTTGGCGCTCACCCCGGGCTGCGCCTGGGCGATCTGCATGTGCACGCCCTGACGACCGTGACCGAAGCCATGGGGCAGGCTGACCACTCCGGGCATCATGTCCTCGCAGGCCTGCACCTCGACTTCGAGATCACCCGTGCGCGAGCGGATGCGCACCCGCTGGCCGTCCTGCAACTGTCGCTGTTGCAGGTCTTGCGGGTGCATCAACAGCTGATGGCGAGGCTTGCCTTTCACCAGGCGGTGGAAATTGTGCATCCATGAGTTGTTGCTGCGCACGTGGCGGCGGCCGATCAGCAGCAGCTCACCCGGCACGGGGGGTGCCAGTTGCGTCAGGCGGTGAAGGTCGTCCAGCAACACCTGGGGTGCCGCTTCGACAGCCTTGCTGGTAGTCGCCAGGCGCGCAGCGAGGTTGCTGCGTAATGGCCCGAGGTCAAGGCCGTGTGGGTGCTCGTCCAGCGTTGCCAGTGAAAGCCGCCAAGGCGTTGCTTCACCATAGCGCCCCTTGCGTAAGGCCAGATCGATCATCTGCGCAGGTGCCCAGGTCGGTTTCAACTCAAGCTCGGTACGCCTGGCAAACGCCTGGGCCAGGCCGACGAAGATTTCCCAGTCGTGCAGCGCGCCGTCAGGCTTGGCCAGGATCGCCCGGTTGAAGCGGGTGACGTTGCGCACGGCCAGCAAGTTGAAGGTGCTGTCGTAGTGGTCGTTTTCCAGCGAGGAGGTGGAAGGCAGGATCAGGTCGGCATGCCGAGTGGTTTCGTTGATGTAGAGGTCGATGCTGAGCATGAACTCCAGGCCTTCCAGGGCCGCATCCAGCTGGCGACCGTTAGGCGTGGACAGCACCGGGTTGCCGGCCACTGTCACCAAGGCGCGTACCTGCCCTTCGCCAGGTGTAAGCATCTCTTCGGCCAGGGCCGCCACTGGCAGCTCGCCACCGTACTCGGGCAAACCCGACACCCGGCTCTGCCAGGCGTTGAAATGGCCGCCCGAGGTGGTGGCCACCAGGTCGACGGCAGGCTCGGTGCACAACGCGCCGCCTTCACGGTCGAGGTTGCCGGTCACCAGGTTGATCAGTTGCACCAGCCAATGACAGAGGGTGCCGAAGGTTTGGGTGGAAACGCCCATGCGGCCATAGCACACGGCCTTTTCTGCCGCAGCGAAGTCCCGTGCCAACTGGCGGATCTGCGTGGCGGCAATGCCGCAATGCGTGCTCATGGCTTCGGCGCTGAGGGGTGCAAGCGCCTCACGCACCTGCTGCAGGCCGTTGATGGGCAAGTGCGAACCTTGCGCCAGGCCCTCCTCGAACAGGGTGTTGAGCACGCCGCACAGCAAGGCCGCATCCCCACCCGGCCGGATAAACAGGTGGGTATCGGCCATGGCCGCCGTTTCGCTGCGCCGAGGGTCCACCACCACCAGGCGCCCGCCCCGGGCAAGCAGGGCCTTGAGGCGCTTTTCCACATCGGGCACGGTCATGATGCTGCCGTTGGAGGCCAGCGGGTTGCCGCCAAGAATCAGCATGAAGTCGGCGTGGTCGATATCCGGAATCGGCAGCAGCAGGCCATGGCCATACATCAGGTGGCTGACCAGGTGCTGTGGCAGCTGGTCCACCGAGGTGGCCGAGAAACGGTTGCGTGTCTTGAGCAGGCCGAGGAAGTAGTTGCTGTGGGTCATCAAACCGTAGTTGTGCACGCTCGGGTTGCCCTGGTAGACCGCCACGGCATTGCGCCCGTGTGCCTGCTGGACCGCCCACAACTTTTCGGCGGCCAGGGCAAAGGCCTCGTCCCAGCCGATGGCCTGCCAATGCTCCCCTACCCGCTTGTGGGGCTGGCGCAGGCGGTCAGGGTCGTTCTGGATGTCCTGCAAGGCCACGGCCTTGGGGCAGACGTGGCCACGGCTGAACGGGTCCTGGGGGTCGCCCTTGATCGAGCTGATTAGCGACCGCCCGTCGTCCTCATGGCTGACTTCGATGTTCAGCCCGCAAATTGCTTCGCACAGGTGACAGGCACGGTGATGCAGGGTCTTGGTCATGGCCGCCTCTGCCTTGTTGTTGTCGAACAGTGACTATGCGCCCGGCCCCAGCCCCCGGCCAGCGCCCTTCGCCGCGTGAATCCACCGACATCAGGCGCACGATTTGCGACAGCCATTTGCCAAATTGCCAGCAAGCCCTGTACAACCTCGTGTAGCAAATAAAAAACAGCACAGGCCGACGGGTGAAGACACCCTTTGCAACACCCTTTGCAATCAGGCCGCTGTTTCCCCCTTGGCTTCAGGCGACATTTACTTATAGTATTGCGCCTTTCCCTATTTTCGTCCGCCCCGTGCGGCTTACGCCGCAGGTCACTCCCGTTGTCAAAAAAAACCATACGGTCGACCTGCATACCGTTGCAGATAAGGTAGTCAATCATGAGCGCTAGACACTTTCTCTCCCTGCTGGACTTCACCACCGACGAATTGCTCGGGGTGATCCGCCGCGGCATCGAGCTGAAGGACCTGCGCAAACGAGGTGTGCTGTTCGAGCCCCTGAAGAACCGCGTGCTGGGCATGATCTTCGAGAAATCCTCGACCCGTACCCGCGTGTCGTTCGAGGCTGGCATGATCCAGCTGGGCGGCCAGGCCATCTTCCTGTCGCCACGCGACACCCAGCTGGGCCGTGGCGAGCCGATCGGTGACAGCGCCATCGTGCTGTCGAGCATGGTCGATGTGGTGATGATTCGTACCCACGCCCACAGCACCCTGACCGAATTCGCCGCCAAATCGCGCGTGCCGGTGATCAATGGCCTGTCCGACGAGTCGCACCCGTGCCAATTGCTGGCCGACATGCAGACCTTCCTCGAGCACCGCGGCTCGATCCAGGGCAAGACCGTGACCTGGATCGGCGACGGTTTCAACATGTGCAACTCTTATATCGAGGCCGCCAGGCAGTTCGATTTCCAGCTGCGCATCGCCTGCCCCGAAGGCTACGAGCCGGATCAGCGCTTCATGGCGCTGGGCGGTGACCGCGTGCAGATCATCCGCGATGCCAAGGAAGCCGTGCGTGATGCACACCTGGTGGTCACCGATGTCTGGACTTCCATGGGTCAGGAGGAGGAAACTGCACGGCGCCTGGCGCATTTCGCGCCTTACCAGGTCACCCGCGAACTGCTCGACCTGGCGGCACCCGATGTCCTCTTCATGCACTGCCTGCCCGCCCACCGTGGCGAGGAAATCAGCCAGGACCTGCTCGACGACCCACGTTCGGTCGCCTGGGACGAGGCTGAAAACCGCCTGCATGCACAGAAGGCGCTTCTCGAATTCCTTGTAGAACCGGCTTACCACCACGCATGAGTCAACCCCTACTGCTCAACCTGCGCAACCTCGCCTGCGGCTACGGCGACCAGCGCATCGTCCAGAACCTCAACCTGCACCTGAACGCAGGCGACATCGGTTGCCTGCTGGGTTCATCCGGTTGCGGGAAAACCACCACGCTGCGCGCCATTGCCGGTTTCGAACCGGTGCACGAAGGCGAGATCCAGCTGGCCGGCGAGGTCATTTCCCGCGCCGGCTTCACCCTGGCCCCGGAAAAGCGCCGCATCGGCATGGTGTTCCAGGACTACGCGCTGTTCCCGCACCTGACCGTGGCGCAGAACATTGCCTTTGGCATCGCCAAGCATCCACGCCAGGCCGCCGTCATCGAAGAGATGCTCGAACTGGTCAAGCTCGGCGGCCTGGGCGGGCGTTACCCGCATGAATTGTCGGGCGGCCAGCAACAACGGGTCGCCCTGGCCCGCGCGCTGGCGCCTGAACCGCAGTTGCTGCTGCTCGACGAGCCATTCTCCAACCTTGACGTGGAGTTGCGCCGGCGCCTGAGCCATGAGGTTCGCGATATTCTCAAGAGCCGTGGCACCAGCGCCATCCTGGTTACCCATGACCAGGAAGAAGCCTTTGCCGTCAGCGATCAGGTCGGTGTGTTCAAGGAAGGCCGCCTGGAGCAGTGGGACACGCCCTACAACCTTTACCACGAACCGCAGACGCCGTTCGTGGCCAGCTTCATTGGCCAGGGGTACTTCATCCGTGGGCAGATGAGCAGCCACGAGGCCGTTAATACCGAACTGGGTGAACTGCGCGGCAACCGTGCCTACATCATGGCGCCGGGCAGCTCGGTGGACGTGCTGCTGCGGCCCGACGATATCGTGCATGCACCGGGCAGCGCGCTCCAGGCGAACATCGTCGGCAAGAGCTTCCTGGGGGCATCGACCCTGTACCGCCTGCAACTGCCGACCGGCAGCCAGCTGGAAGCAATCTTCCCTAGCCATAACGACCATCAGGTCGGTGAGAGCGTGGGGATTGCGGTGAAAGCCGATCACCTGGTGCTGTTCCCGGTGCCGGGTAGCGTTGCGGCGCAGTTGCCGCGCCAGGAGAATGGCGTGCGTCGGTACAGTTCCGCGACCTGAAACCGGATCCTTGGGGCCGCTTTGCGGCCCTTCGCGGGCTTGCCCGCTCCCACAGGTTTCGCGTCAAGTATCCCTGTGGGAGCGGGCAAGCCCGCGAAGGGCTGCAAAGCAGCCCCGGATCTCAGCCTCTGCCGATCCCGGCAAACTTGCCCTGGGTATGCTCGGCCAGCACCGCCGCCGCCAACTCCACTTCCAGCCCACGCCGTCCAGCGCTGACATGGATGGTTGCAAAATTCTGCGCTGATTCGTCAATGAACGTACGCAGGCGCTTCTTCTGCCCCAAAGGGCTGATCCCACCTACCAGATAACCCGTAGCCCGCTGCGCGGCCGCCGGGTCTGCCATCTCGCATTTCTTTACCCCGGCAGCATGGGCCAGGGCCTTGAGGTCCAGGGTGCCCACCACCGGCACCACCGCCACCAGCAACTCCCCCTTCTCGCTGCTGGCCAGCAAGGTCTTGAACACCTGCTGCGGGTCGAGCCCGAGCTTTTCCGCCGCCTCCAGACCGTAAGACGCCGACTTGGGGTCATGCTCATAACTGTGCACACGGTGGTCGGCGCGATGCTTCTTCAACAGGTCTAGGGCGGGGGTCATGCAAAGGCTCCGGTCTGGGACGGCTCGGCGGCTACTTTAGGACAAATCCCACAACCCAGCCAGCGCACCGCAATCGCGCACCTCTAGTACGCGGATTCGCAGCCAATTTTAGCGACCATTTCGTGACTGGTCGTTCACTTTCGACCTTTGACATCAGCGTTTCTTGTCTATATTTTTTCGCTTCTGAACAAATGGCGCACTTTTAAGGTGCGTTTCCTGTATCTGCCCGGGGTCAATGGGGATCGACACCGGGCTTTGCTGTCGAGCGCCACGCGCCTCACAACAAAAAAAACGAGGTCATACATGACGACTGCTCTACGCCAACCCACGCTGTCCAGCCAATGCCTGGCCGAGTTTCTCGGCACAGCCCTGCTCATTTTCTTCGGTACCGGCTGTGTTGCCGCGCTCAAGGTCGCCGGCGCCAGCTTCGGCCTGTGGGAAATCAGCATCATCTGGGGCGTCGGCGTGAGCATGGCGATCTACCTCACCGCCGGCATTTCCGGCGCGCACCTGAACCCGGCAGTGAGCATCGCCCTCACCCTGTTCGCCGGTTTCGACAAGCGCAAGCTGCCCTTCTACATGCTGGCCCAGGTATGCGGCGCGTTCTGCGGCGCGGCGCTGGTCTACACCCTGTACAGCAACCTATTCTTCGATTTCGAACAGGCCCACGCCATGTTGCGCGGTAGCGAAGCCAGCCTGGAGCTGGCGTCGGTGTTCTCCACCTACCCACACCCCTCGCTGTCCACCGGCCAGGCGTTCCTGGTTGAAGTCGTCATCACGGCTATCCTGATGGCCGTGATCATGGCCCTGACCGACGACAACAACGGCCTGCCACGCGGCGCCATGGCCCCGCTGCTGATCGGCCTGCTGATCGCGGTGATCGGCAGCGCCATGGGCCCGCTGACCGGCTTCGCCATGAACCCTGCTCGCGATTTCGGGCCAAAACTCATGACTTTCCTGGCCGGTTGGGGCGAAATCGCCTTCACTGGCGGACGGGACATACCGTATTTCCTGGTTCCGGTGTTTGCACCGATCCTTGGCGCTTGCCTGGGTGCCGCAACCTATCGCGGCCTGATTGCCCGCAACCTGCCAATGGCGGCTGCCACGAACCCTGAGACAAATGACAATCGCCAGGGCGATACTCAAGCCAATTGATGCCGGCCACACGCCCAGCCCTGACCTCCTATTCTTGCAAGGCCTACGACCATGACAGACACCCAGGACAAGAACTACATCATCGCCCTGGACCAGGGCACCACCAGTTCGCGTGCCATCATTTTCGACCGCGACGCCAATGTGGTGGGCACCTCCCAGCGCGAGTTCGCCCAGCACTATCCGCAGGCGGGCTGGGTCGAGCACGACCCGATGGAAATCTTCGCCACGCAGAGCGCGACCATGGTCGAGGCCTTGGCACAGGCAGGCATCAGCCATGCCCAGGTAGCCGCAATCGGCATCACCAACCAACGCGAAACCACCGTGGTGTGGGACAAGGAAACCGGCCGCCCGGTTTACAATGCCATCGTCTGGCAGTGCCGCCGCAGCACCGAGATCTGCGCCCAGCTCAAGCGCGACGGCCATGAAGACTACATTCGCGACACCACCGGCCTGGTCACCGACCCGTACTTCTCCGGCACCAAGCTGAAGTGGATCCTCGACAACGTCGACGGCGCCCGCGAACGTGCCGAACGTGGCGAACTGTTGTTCGGCACCATCGATACCTGGCTGATCTGGAAGTTCTCGGGCGGCAAGGTGCACGTCACCGACTACACCAATGCCTCGCGCACGCTGATGTTCAACATCCATAGCCTGGAGTGGGACGACAAGCTGCTGGAAATCCTCGGCATTCCGCGGCAGATGCTGCCTCAGGTTCGTCCTTCTTCTGAAGTGTACGGCCACACCAAGAGCGGCATTGCCATCGCCGGTATCGCGGGTGACCAGCAGTCGGCATTGTTCGGCCAGATGTGCGTAGAGCCCGGCCAGGCCAAGAACACCTACGGCACCGGCTGCTTCCTGCTGATGAACACCGGCGAGCAGGCGGTAAAGTCGTCCCACGGCCTGCTCACCACCATCGCCTGCGGCCCGCGCGGCGAGGTGGCTTATGCGCTGGAAGGCGCGGTGTTCAACGGTGGATCGACCGTGCAGTGGCTGCGTGACGAACTGAAGATCGTCAACGACGCCCTGGATACTGAATACTTCGCCAGCAAGGTCAAGGACAGCAACGGCGTCTATCTGGTGCCGGCCTTCAC
The DNA here is from genome assembly GCF_052112345.1 of Pseudomonas sp. SAS7. Taxonomy (NCBI): domain Bacteria; kingdom Pseudomonadati; phylum Pseudomonadota; class Gammaproteobacteria; order Pseudomonadales; family Pseudomonadaceae; genus Pseudomonas; species Pseudomonas sp. SAS7. The sequence goes on from NZ_JBEGGO010000004.1 coordinate 82,961, forward strand.
CGGCCTGGGTGCCCCGTACTGGGACCCGTATGCCCGTGGCGCGCTGTTCGGCCTGACCCGTGGCGTAAAGGTGGACCACATCATCCGCGCCGCGCTGGAGTCGATCGCCTACCAGACCCGCGACGTGCTCGATGCCATGCAGCAGGACTGCGGCCAGCGCCTGTCGGAGCTGCGTGTGGACGGCGGTGCAGTGGCCAACAACTTCCTCATGCAGTTCCAGGCCGACATCCTCGGTACGTGCGTGGAGCGCCCGCAAATGCGCGAAACCACAGCCTTGGGCGCCGCCTACCTGGCCGGCCTGGCCTGCGGCTTCTGGAGCGGCCTGGACGAACTGCGCGACAAGGCAATCATCGAGCGCGAGTTCAGCCCGCAGCTGGATGAAACGCAAAAAGAGAAGCTGTATGCCGGCTGGAAGAAAGCCGTCGAACGTACCCGTGACTGGGAAGATCACGAGGCGTAAAACACATTGGGGCCGCCACGCGGCCCCAATCGTCCACTGGCCGTCATCCCCTTCCTACGGCATCATTGCAGAATTTGTCCGGCTGCCCCAAAGGACCGCCCATGAATCTGCCCCCCCGCCAACAACAAATCCTCGAACTGGTGCGCGAGCGCGGTTACGTCAGTATCGAAGAAATGGCGCAGCTGTTCGTCGTGACGCCGCAGACCATCCGTCGAGATATCAACCAGCTTGCCGAGCTCAACCTGCTGCGCCGTTACCACGGTGGCGCGGCGTATGACTCGAGCGTCGAGAACACTGCCTACGCCATGCGTGCCGACCAGATGCGCGATGAAAAGCAGCGTATCGCCGAAGCCGTGGCCCGGCAGATTCCCGACCATGCCTCGGTGTTCATCAACATCGGCACCACCACCGAATCCATCGCCCGCGCACTGCTCAACCACAACCACCTGAAGGTCATCACCAACAATTTGCACGTGGCGGCGATCCTGGCTGCCAAGGACGATTTCGAAGTGCTGGTGGCCGGTGGCACGGTGCGCCGGGATGGTGGAGTGGTCGGCCAGGCCAGTGTCGACTTCATCAACCAGTTCAAGGTTGATTTCGCCCTGGTGGGTATCAGCGGCATCGACGAGGACGGCAGCCTGCTCGACTTCGACTACCAGGAAGTGCGGGTATCCCAGGCGATCATCGCCAATGCCCGGCAAGTCATCCTGGCCGCCGACTCCAGCAAGTTCGGGCGCAACGCCATGGTGCGCCTGGGCTCGATCAGCCTGGTCGACTGCCTGGTGACCGATCAGGCGCCTACCCCCACCCTCACTCAGCTGCTGAACCAGTACAAAATCCGCCTCGACGTGGTTTAAAGGCTGGCGGGTGCTTGCCGCAACATTTTTGGCGCCCATTCCTTGTAGGAGCAGCCTTGTGCTGCGAAGAGGCCGGCAAGGCAAAGATCATCTTCGCCAGCTATGGCCTCTTCGCAGCACAAGGCTGCTCCTACAGGTACTGTGCATGGCTTGAAACCAGTGCCTCCTTGGCCCGGTTCAGCGGCTGGATCAGGTAATCGAGGATGGTCTGCTCACCGGTGCGGATATCCACCATGGCAATTCTGCCGGCAATGGCTCAATCGCTCAGGCTTGCCATTTCCTTGTAGGAGCAGCCTTGTGCTGCGAAGAGGCCGGCAAGGCAAAGATCATCTTCGCCAGCTATGGCCTCTTCGCAGCACTAGGCTGCTCCTACAGGTACTGTGCATGGCTTGAAACCAGTGCCTCCTTGGCCTGGTTCGGCGGCTAGATCAGGTAATCGAAGATGGTCTGCTCACCGGTGCGGATATCCACCATGGCAATTTTGCCGGCAATGGCTCAATCGCTCAGGCTTGCCATTTCCTTGTAGGAGCAGCCTTGTGCTGCGAAGAGGCCGGCAAGGCAAAAGATCATCTTCGACAGCCATGGCCTCTTCGCAGCTCAAGGCTGCTCCTACAGGTACTTTGCATGGCTTGAAACCAGTGCCTCCTTGGCCCGGTTCGGCGGCTAGATCAGGTAATCGAGGATGGTCTGCTCACCGGTGCGGATATCCACCATGGCAATTTTGCCGGCAATGGCTCAATCGCTCAGGCTTGCCATTTCCTTGAGCGAGCTTCGCTCGCGATGCGCCGCGTGGGCGGCGCTCGATCTCACAGGCGCCACAACTATTCCGGCATGCACCCGCAAACCTCAGACCGCACAGCCGAAATTTTCGAAAATGTTCACTTTATTGTCATCTGATCAGTTTTTTCTATAAAGACTGGCTGGCGACGGGCGTTCTGTTGCGCTAGTATTTTCGCAAACGAACATTAATGTTCACTTTCGATGTGAACAGCTCCCAGGAGGCCTTGCCCGTGTCCCAGCCCGTTTCGTCCCAGCCACCACTCGCCGACTGCTATGACCTCGCCGTGATCGGCGGTGGCATCAATGGCGTGGGCATCGCTGCCGACGCCGCCGGGCGCGGCCTGAAGGTGTTCCTTTGCGAAAAGGACGACCTGGCCCAGCACACTTCATCGGCCAGTAGCAAGCTGATCCACGGTGGCCTGCGCTACCTGGAACACTACGAGTTCCGCCTGGTACGCGAAGCCTTGGCCGAACGCGAAGTGCTGTTGGCCAAGGCGCCGCACATCGTCAGACCGATGCGTTTCGTCCTGCCACATCGCCCACACCTGCGCCCGGCCTGGATGATCCGCGCCGGCCTGTTCCTGTATGACCACCTGGGCAAACGCAAGCGCCTGGGTGCCTCGCGCAGCCTGCGCTTTGGCCCGGGTTACCCGCTCAAGCCGGCGATCACGCGCGGTTTCGAATACGCCGACTGCGCGGTGGACGATGCGCGGCTGGTGGTGCTCAATGCCATGGCCGCCCGTGAGCACGGCGCGCACATCCATACCCGCACCCGCTGCCTGCGCGCAGAGCGCGTGGACGGCCTGTGGCAGGTCGAGTTGCAGCATGCCGATGGCAGCCTGCAGAGCATTCGCGCCCGGGCACTGGTCAACGCCGCTGGCCCATGGGTTGCCAGTTTCATCAAGGACGACCTCAAGCTCGATGCACCGTACGGCATCCGCCTGATCCAGGGCAGCCACATCATCGTGCCGCGCCTGTACGAAGGGGAACATGCCTTCATCCTGCAGAACGAAGACCAGCGCATCGTCTTCTGCATCCCTTACCTGGACCGCTTCACCCTGATAGGCACCACTGACCGCGAGTACAGTGGCGACCCTGCCAAGGTCGCGATTACCGAACAGGAAACCGACTACCTGTTGAAGGTGGTCAACGCGCACTTCAATCATCAGCTGAGCCACGGCGATATCCTGCACACCTATTCCGGCGTGCGCCCGCTGTGCAACGACGAGTCGGACAACCCGTCTGCCGTCACCCGTGACTATACCCTCGCGCTTAGTGCAGCGTCTGGCGAGGCGCCATTGCTGTCGGTGTTTGGCGGCAAGCTTACCACCTACCGCAAGCTGGCAGAGTCGGCCATGAGCGAACTCAAGCCGTTCTTCAACCAGATGGGCAAAAGCTGGACTGCCGATGCCCCCTTGCCCGGCGGTGAAGACATGAGCACGCCGCAGGCATTGGTCGAAGCGCTGCTGGCACGGCATCAATGGCTGGCAGTGGACATCGCCAAACGCTGGGCGGTGAGCTATGGCAGCCGCACCTGGCAACTGCTGGACGGCGTGCACGGCCCGCAAGACCTGGGCCAGGTAATCGGCGGCGGCTTGTTCACCCGTGAAGTCGACTACCTGCGTGATTGCGAATGGGCTGTCAACGCCCAGGACATCCTGTGGCGGCGCAGCAAGCTCGGCCTATTCACCAGCGCCAGCGAGCAGCAGGCCCTGGCTGATTACCTGGCGCAAAGCGAGGCGCGCAGCAACGCCGCCTGATCCGGCTGGGGCGACCGCTGTGCGGTTGCCCCCTTAGGCTTCCCGCCCGTACGCCTCCCTCGCCAGTTCCAGGTACAACGCCTGCTCCTGGGCATTGAGCGCCTCCATCAAGGCTGCAGCACGCTCCAGGTAGTGCTGCTCCCCCGCCTCACCAACCTCACCCTCGGCTTGCTCCAACTGCTCATGAAACGGTTCGGCCAGGGCTTCGAAACGCTCGGCATAACGATTACGCACATACCCTTGCCAGAACTCGCGCTGCGCCAGCGCCTGGCTCAGCACCTCGCGGTTTTCCCCAGCGAGCACCTGAGCACCCGCGCGCCTTGCGTCAGTGGCGGTTACACGGCTGTGCTCGGGGTAATTCATGGACCGCGGTTGCGCTGGCAGGTCGAGCCGGTCAGCCAAATTGACGCGGTAGGCGAGGTAGACCTCGATATCATCCACGGCAGCATAAGGATCCATGCGCAGTTCCTGAATATGCCGGGCGGCAATGCTGTCTACCTGATCCAGGCGATACAGCGAACGCCCCAAACGCAATAAAGTCTGTTCGGCCTGCATGGGAGCACCCTCACCAGGCGAATGCAGGGCAATGTGGGCCCTGACTTCCAGTTGGCTGAGGATCAGCAGCAGCCGGTCCTCACAGGTGCGCCGCCCTTGCGCCTGCCAGAACATGGCTTCGCGCACGTCGGTGTTGTCCGTGCACAGCTCCAGAATCCGCCATACCCTTGCCCGGTAGTAGCTCGGGTGGTCGAGGAAATCGTCGGAACTGGCGAAATCTGCCAGAAAACGAAACAGGTCTACCGACTGCGGCTCCTCGGCCAGCTGGTTCCAGATCTGCACGCGCCGCGCCCTGACAGGCTCGGTGGCGCTACCCAGCCATTGGTCCTGCAAGCCGGCATCGGCAATAGCGTGATGGTAGGAGTGGCTACGATTGACAGGCGAATCCCCGAGGCTATCGGCCAGCGACGCCTCGCTCGCTTCGTCCAGCGGGTTGTCATGCAGCGACAGGCGTCGCAGTCGCGCGCCCAGCGCGCGCAAGTGCCCGTTCACCTGGCGAATCTGGTTATCACGCATGTCCACCAGGCCCCGCCATGGCATCACATCGTCGCCTGGCAAAGTTTGCAGCTCGGTTGCGCGCAGCGAAACCTCACGCAAGTGGCGCAGCCCCGAAAGATCAGGCACCTGGCCCAAAGGGTTGTAGTTGAGATCGAGCACCTGGAGCATCGAGAGGCTGGCCAGCCTTTGGCTGCCTTGGGCATCGACACTGATCTGGTTACCCGCCAGATGCAGGCTGCGCAGTTCGGTAAAACGCTCCAGGCCAGCGGGCAAGCTGGTCAATTGGTTATTGCGCAGGTCAAGTTCGCGAAGGTGGGTGAACCTGCGCAGGAAATCCTCATCGACCTGATCAAGGCTCATGTTGCGCAGAGCCAGGCGCCGAACATGGCCGAACTCTATGCCCTCCGGCAACCTCGGCAGGCTGCCCACCTGTTCGCCATCTATGTGCAGCACAAAGTCGTCACCGGCCAGACCAGCCGTCTTGCGCCGCCAGGCGCGACGAATCTGGTTGGCCACGCGTTGCCGGCGCAGCCCGTCCATGAAACTGACGCGCTGTCGCTGCCAGCTGTCAAGCGCGTCACGCAGGCTTTGCATCTGCCATTGAAGCTGGCTGAGGTGTGCCCACAGGCCGACCCTGCGGTCCGCCAGGTCGCGAAGGTAGGCGTCCAGCTGTGCATCGGTCAACGTCGGGAATATGTCATGTATGCCGCGACGCAGTGCCCGTCGGCTGCTTTCGCCCCCTCCACTCAAGGCGTAACCGATCCGGCCCTCGGCGATTCGCAGCGGCGGGCGATAGCGTTCTGCGACAGGCGCCAGCCCTATCAACTTCGCTGTGCTTGCTCGATCCGAGCTAGCCAGGCGCGCAAGCTGCTCACCGAGTTCGCGGGCGGTGAGCTGACTTCCTCCAAAACTGGCCTTCTGGCCCTCGTCAAGGGTGTGGATCAGGCATGGCAACAGGCCTTGGCCAAGCACTGGCGGCTGGCCATCGGCCAATTGGTACCCCTGCTCGGTGTGGATGATGGTTTTGATCTCGGTAGCACTGGCGGCCCCCTTGGCTGCCAACACGCGGCCGCCTGGCTCCCCGAGGCGCAGTTCGATCCGCACCGAATCTGGCCAAGGTGCCTGGTGAGCGATCCATTCCAGCACCAGTCGCTGGGTATCGGCATTGACTGCACCTTCGTGCTCGAACCCCATCAGGGCACGGTCCACACGGCTCTCGCGCAAGAACCAGCGGGCCCGCTCAGCCATGGCCAGCGGCACCCGACCGGTGTCCAGCAGGGCCTTGATCTGCGCACCACTGGCCGACGCGAGGATTTCTTCGGCGCCACGCACCGACAGGCCTGGGAATACCTTGATCAGCAAGGCACCAGCAACCGAAGGCGCCCCATGCCCAGCGGCCAGTTCACGTTCGAACGCGCGCCCCCATAATTGGGGCTCTAACGTATGGAGTTCGTAGCGTTCATGGGCATCACGCAGCCGAGCAGGGCTCTTTCCCCCGTCAAGATGAATATTGCGCACGTGGGCCTCTTCAAACCCGGTGATGCGAAGCAGTGTTTCAGCGCTTTGGTCAGAGGTTTCGGCAAAGACACCGTCAAACCTGCGTAAAAGCGGCCCGCCGCCATCAAGGTGATGAGCAGAAGGCGGCCAGTGCGCCAGCCTGGCCCGGCCCTCACCCTCGTGCACTGGCGTCAGCGCATCGACAAACGACACCCGTTCGAGTGCACGGCTTATGCCCACGTGTACGGCACCGACCACGGCGCCGGCTGCCAGGTTCTGCGCTACGCCCATGAGGTGATCCAGCGCCCCCTGGCGGTCGCCTATGCGCCAATCCGCATAACCCTTGTAGACCTCGCTGACCACGTCTACGGCCGCCACGGCGAACATCACCTCCCCCAATATCGGAATGAATAGTGCTGCCAGGTTCAACGTATCGAGGCCTGCACTCTTGAGCACCTCCAGCCGCTGATGGCGCTCGATAGCGGTCTCGTCGGCGGTGGGGACCGCGAGGACTCTTGCATCATCCAGCATCTTGTCAACCTGCAAGCCACGCAGGTAGGCAAACAGCGGTGCATCGATGGCGAAATTGCGCCCATCCAGCACAGCAGGTACTCGCACACTGCTGGCTTCGATCAGGCGCTCCAGGGATGCCGTGAACGTCGGCCGGTCGCGTTCACTGATGAAGCGGCTGAAAAACGAACGGTAGTGGGGCGCACGCATGCGCCTGGCCAACCATTGGTACAAAGCCTCCCAGGAAACGTGCTTGGTCACCGGCCGCTGGGGGTCCTGTGGTATCCAGCTGATGATCCCCTCCAGCGGCCCGTCGGCGTGCTCGCGCACCTCAAGCGTGACCATCCCATGGACACGCTTGCCCAGCAGATAAAGCTGACGCGGTGTGACAACGCCACTGATAGCAGGCACGACAGGTTTGGCAGCGAACACAGGCAACAAGCGCAGGTAGTCGACTTCGTCCAGCTCGGACTTGATGCGGGCCATGCGCACCGCCACTTCCATCTTGGCTCGCAGCGACTCTTCGAGCATGCGCTTTACCGCTATTTCAGCGAAATCCGGCGACGCAGGCGGGCGGCTTTTCGGAAACAGTTGTGCACGTAACAACTCTTGGTACTGCCCGCCGATATCCAGGTCCCTGCAGCACCGGGCGAACGCCTCAAACTTGATGGGCAGCTTGACCCCCTCGGCATCCAGCAGGTGCCCACGGCGGTGCAGCGATGGCACCGTCTCGGCCTCATGAAAATTGTGCAGTGCAGCTGTCAGCAACAGCTGTTTGCTAATCAGTGGGCGCATCGGCGTATGCAGGCGCGGCGCGGCACTAGGCATCGGTACTTCCTCCTTGAGGTACACCTGCATACCACGCACGTCAGCATTGGGTAGCCCCAATGGCTTCAAGGCGTCCTTGAGCAACGGCTCGGCAAAGGCCTCCAAACTGGGAATACCGCCCAGCTTGTTCCTGACTTTTTCGGCCACAGCCTGCTGATTGCGCAGCGCGCGGTGAAAGGTCAACAGTTGATCGACATCGGCCGTTTTCAACCAATTCGCCATCTGGCGGGCAATGAAGGCGTCGACGGAATCGGAAGGAATCGGGATCACGGACACGGCAGGAGCTCCAGAAGATGAAGCCGCCAGCTCAACAGTTCGCCTTGCGCGCTTGGTGTTACTTAATGCTGGGCACCCCATCAGAGCACCCACACTCGTTCGGATAGCCGAACGAAAAACCACCCCTCGTTCGGTGATCCGACAGCTGAAGAATGTTCAAAAACCTTCATACAGGGTTCATGCCCAGGCGTTGCGCGGGGTTATGATCATTGGCAGGGCTTGGCACGACTCATGCTCTACACTTGGTAGCCGAATGCACTCGCTTCTTGTTGTATTCGTTGAACGAAAGAGTCCGCCAACGGCTCCATAAAAAAAACAAACACGTCGAGGAAAATTTGATGCGTATCGTTCGTCAATTGCTGGGCGCCGCCATCGCGGCCGCTGTGATCGCTTCGCCGGCCATGGCCGAAGAACTGACTGGCACCCTGAAGAAGATCAAGGAATCGGGCACCATCACCCTGGGCCACCGCGACTCCTCCATCCCGTTTTCCTACCTGGCCGGCAAACCCGAGCCCGTGGGCTACTCGCATGACATCCAGCTGGCTGTCGTCGACGCCCTGAAGAAGCAACTGGGTACGGACATCAAGGTCCGGTACAACCTGGTCACCTCCCAGACCCGCATCCCGCTGGTGCAGAACGGCACCGTCGACCTTGAATGCGGCTCCACCACCAACAACGTCGAGCGCCAGCAGCAAGTCGGCTTCTCGGTCGGCATCTTCGAAGTCGGCACCCGCCTGTTGACCAAGGTCAAGGACGGTGCGCCTGCATACAAAGACTTCCCGGACCTGGCCGGCAAGAACGTGGTGACCACCGCCGGTACCACTTCCGAGCGCATCCTCAAGGCGATGAACGCCGACAAGCAGATGAAGATGAACGTGATTTCTGCCAAGGACCACGGTGAAGCCTTCAACATGCTCGAAAGCGGCCGCGCCGTGGCCTTCATGATGGACGACGCGCTACTGGCCGGTGAAATGGCCAAGGCGCGCAAGCCATCCGACTGGGTCATCACCGGTACCCCGCAATCGTACGAAATCTACGGCTGCATGGTGCGCAAGGAAGACGCTGCGTTCAAGAAAGCGGTCGACGACGCCATCGTGGGCTACTTCAAGTCGGGCGAAGTCAACAAGAGCTACGACAAGTGGTTCATGCAGCCGATCCCGCCTAAAGGCCTGAACCTGCAGTTCCAGATGAGCGACGAGCTGAAAAAGCTGATCGCCGAGCCGACCGACAAGGCTGCGGACGAGAAGAAGTCCTGATCCTCAGATAGTGGCCTGGTGCTCAACAGCACGAATCAATTCTGCAGGCCACTCATTAGTGTCTAACCTTTCATCCGAGGGCGCCAAGCGCCCCCGGATGCTCGAAGGTGCCCGTGAAACAACCGTCTGAGGGGAAATCCCGATGAATTACAACTGGGACTGGGGCGTGTTCTTCAAGTCCACCGGCGTGGGCAGCGAAACCTATCTGGACTGGTACATCACCGGCCTGGGCTGGACCATCGCCATCGCCATCACCGCCTGGATCATTGCGCTGCTGCTGGGGTCACTCCTCGGTGTCATGCGTACCGTGCCGAACCGCCTGGTATCGGGCATCGCTACCGCCTATGTGGAACTGTTCCGCAACGTGCCACTGCTGGTGCAGCTGTTCATCTGGTACTTCCTGGTACCGGACCTGCTGCCGGAAGGCTTGCAGGAATGGTTCAAGCAGGACCTCAACCCGACCACCTCGGCGCTGATCAGCGTGATCGTCTGCCTGGGCCTGTTCACCGCCGCCCGCGTCTGCGAACAGGTGCGTACCGGTATCCAGGCGCTGCCCAAGGGCCAGGAAGCCGCCGCCCGCGCCATGGGTTTCAGCCTCCCGCAAATCTATAACAACGTGCTGCTGCCGCAGGCTTACCGGATCATCATTCCGCCGCTCACCTCCGAGTTCCTCAACGTCTTCAAGAACTCCTCGGTGGCGTCGCTGATCGGCCTGATGGAGCTGCTGGCGCAGACCAAGCAGACCGCCGAGTTCTCCGCCAACCTGTTCGAAGCATTCACCCTGGCCACGCTGATCTACTTCACCCTGAACATGGGCCTGATGCTGCTGATGCGCATGGTCGAGAAGAAAGTCGCCGTGCCTGGCCTGATTTCCGTGGGGGGCAAGTAAATGGACATGGATTTCAGCGAAATCATCCCGGCCCTGCCTGCCCTGTGGGAAGGCATGGTCATGACCCTGCAGCTGATGGTCATGGGCGTTGTCGGCGGTATTGCACTGGGCACCATCCTGGCCCTGATGCGCCTGTCGTCGAGCAAGCTGCTGTCGCGGGTAGCCGGCGCTTACGTCAACTATTTCCGCTCGATCCCGCTGCTGCTGGTGATCACCTGGTTCTACCTGGCGGTACCGTTCGTGCTGCGCTGGATAACCGGCGAAGACACGCCAGTGGGTGCGTTCACCTCTTGCGTGGTGGCCTTCATGATGTTCGAGGCCGCGTACTTCTGCGAAATCGTGCGTGCCGGCGTGCAGTCGATTTCCAAAGGCCAGATGGGCGCCGCGCAGGCGCTGGGCATGAACTACGCGCAAACCATGCGCCTGATCATCCTGCCCCAGGCCTTCCGCAAGATGACCCCGCTGCTGTTGCAGCAGAGCATCATCCTGTTCCAGGACACCTCGCTGGTGTATACCGTGGGCCTGGTGGACTTCCTCAACTCGGCACGTTCCAACGGCGATATCATCGGGCGCTCCCATGAGTTCCTGATCTTCGCCGGCGTCGTCTACTTCATCATCAGCTTCTCCGCTTCGTGGCTGGTCAAGCGCCTGCAAAAAAGGATCACCGTATGATTTCCATCAAGAACGTCAACAAGTGGTACGGCGACTTCCAGGTACTGACCGATTGCAGCACCGAGGTCAAGAAAGGTGAGGTAGTGGTGGTGTGCGGCCCCTCGGGCTCGGGCAAGTCCACCCTGATCAAATGCGTCAACGCGCTGGAGCCGTTCCAGAAAGGCGACATCGTGGTCGATGGCACGTCGATCTCCGACTCGAAGACCAACCTGCCCAAGCTGCGTTCGCGGGTGGGCATGGTGTTCCAGCACTTCGAGCTGTTCCCGCACCTGACCATCACCGAAAACCTGACCATCGCGCAGCGCAAGGTACTGGGCCGTAGTGAGGCAGAAGCGACCGAGAAGGGTCTGGCCCTGCTTGAGCGCGTAGGCCTCAGCGCCCATGCCAAGAAGCACCCCGGCCAACTCTCGGGTGGGCAGCAGCAACGTGTGGCGATCGCCCGCGCCCTGGCCATGGACCCGATCGTCATGCTGTTCGACGAACCCACCTCGGCACTGGACCCGGAAATGGTCAGCGAGGTGCTGGACGTGATGGTGCAACTGGCCCACGAAGGCATGACCATGATGTGCGTGACCCACGAGATGGGCTTTGCCCGCAAGGTTGCCAACCGGGTCATCTTCATGGACAAGGGCAGCATCATCGAAGACTGCACCAAAGAAGAGTTCTTCGGCGATCAAAGCGCCCGCGACCAGCGCACCCAGCACTTCCTCAGCAAGATCCTGCAGCACTAAGCCAGCCACTGCATCCGCTGCCACGGGACCCACCGGGCAGCGGATGCTGGTCGTGACAAGGCCACTGTGATGAAATGCGACCCCTCGCTACTTCGCCCTGCCAAGCCTGCCGTGAAATCCCGTCTGATCCGCCAACTGCTATTACCGCCACTGATCATCCTGCTGATGGTCGGCTTAGGGCTGGCTGGCTACCTGATCAGCGAGAGCAACGGTATTCGCACCCTCAGCGAAAACGGCGAACGCCAGCTGGAGCTGCACGCGCGCACGGTCGAAAGCGAAATCAGCAAGTACACCTACCTGCCGAGCCTGCTGGAGCTGGAAGACAGCGTCTCGCACCTGCTCACCGACCCGGATGGCGGCTCCCGCCAGGCGGTCAACGAATACCTTGAGGGCCTGAACAGGCGCAGCCGCAGCCGCGCCATTTTCGTCCTCGATACCAATGGCCGGGTACAGGCCACCAGCAACTGGCGCGACGCCGACTCGTTCCTCGGTGAAGACCTGTCGTTCCGTGCCTACTTCCAGACCGCCGTGCGCGGCGAGCCCGGGCGGTTCTACGGCATCGGCAGCACCACTGGGGAGGCCGGCTATTACCTGGCCCATGGGCTTGAAGAGCACGGCAAGATCATTGGCGTGGCAGTGATCAAGGTGCGTCTGGACACCCTCGAAGAGCGCTGGCAGCGTGCCCGCCTGGAGGCGTTCGTCAGCGACGAAAACGGCATCATCATCCTTTCCAGTGACCCGGCCCGGCGCCTGAAATCGGTGCGCCCGCTGACCCCGCAAATCAAGGAGCGCCTGGCGCGCAGCCTGCAATACTACTGGTGGCCGCTCAACGAACTGCAGCCACTGGCCCGGGAAACCCTGGCCGATGGCGTAGAAAAACTGACCTTCCCGGCCAACAGCGAAACTGCCCAGGGCAAGCCGCACGAAGTCGCCTACCTGGCCCAGACCCGGCGCCTGGCCGACACGCCTTGGCACTTCACCCTGCTGACCCCGCTGCAGGACCTGCGCCGCGAATCCATGGTGCAGGGCATCCTGGTGGGCGTGGCATTTGCCTTGCTGGCAATCCTCGGCATTGCCTGGAACGAGCGACGCAAGGTCATCGCCACCCGCTTGGCGGCCCGCGAGGCCCTTGAGGAAGCCAACAGCCAGCTGGAACGGCGCATTGCCGAGCGCACGGCAGACCTGCGCGCCAGCAACGAACGCCTGAAAGGCCAGATTCGCGAGCGCCGACATGCCGAGCAGACCTTGCGCCACGCCCAGGATGAGCTGGTGCAGGCTGGCAAGCTGGCCGCCATCGGGCAGATGTCCACCAGCATTGCCCATGAGCTGAACCAGCCGCTGGCCGCGCTGCGCACGTTGTCTGGCAACACTGTGCGCTTCCTCGAGCGCGGGGCACTGGAAACCGCCAGCACCAACCTGCGCACCATGAACGACCTGATCGACCGCATGGGGCGCATCACCGCCAGCCTGCGCTCGTTCGCCCGGCGTGGTGACGACAGCGGCCAGGCCTCGCTGGCCAAGGCGGTGGAAGCCACCTTGCAGGTGCTGGCCAACCGCATCAGCGCCTGCCATTTGCAGTTGCACCACCATTTCGAGGACCAGCAACTGGCCATCGACCAGACCCGCCTGGAACAGATCCTGGTCAACCTGATTGGCAACGCCCTCGATGCCATGGCCGCGCAACCGTTGCCCGAGCTGTGGCTGGAAGGCGAGCTGCAAGGCGACAAGTACCGCCTGCAGGTGCGCGACAATGGCCACGGCATCGACGCCGAGGCGCGCAAGCACCTGTTCGAACCGTTCTTCACCACCAAACCGGGCGAACATGGCCTGGGCTTGGGCCTGACCCTGTCGGCGAGCCTTGCCGCCGCCGCCAAGGGCAGCCTCAACGTCGAGCACCCCGCCACCGGCGGCACGGCCTTCGTCCTGGCCCTGCCTCTGGTTTCACCCCCTAGCGAATCGGCAGAGCACCCATGAACCAAGCGCCTCTTACCGTCCTGATCGTCGAAGACGACCCGCATGTGCTGCTCGGCTGCCAGCAGGCACTTGCCCTGGAAGACATCGCCTGCGAGGGCGTGGGCAGCGCCGAACTAGCGCTGGAACGCATCGGCGACGATTTCGCCGGCATCGTCGTCAGCGATATCCGCCTGCCGGGCATCGATGGCCTTGAGCTGCTCAACCGCCTCAAGGCCCGTGACCGCAGCCTGCCGGTGGTGTTGATCACCGGCCACGGTGATATCGACATGGCGGTCGGCGCCATGCGCAATGGCGCCTACGACTTCATGGAAAAACCGTTCTCCCCCGAACGCCTGGTCGACGTGGTGCGCCGCGCCCTCGAACATCGCGGGCTGTCACGCGAGGTGGTGGCCCTGCGCCGCCAACTGGCCGAGCAGAGCAGCCTGGAGGGGCGCATCATCGGTCGTTCGCCGGCCATGGAACACTTGCGCGAGCTGATTGCCAACGTCGCCGATACTTCGGCCAACGTGCTGATCGAAGGCGAGACCGGCACCGGCAAGGAACTGGTCGCCCGCTGCTTGCACGATTTCAGCCGGCGCCAGGGCCAGCCCTTTGTGGCGCTGAACTGTGGCGGCCTGCCAGAGAACCTGTTCGAGAGCGAGATTTTCGGCCACGAGGCCAACGCCTTCACTGGCGCTGGCAAACGCCGTATCGGCAAGATCGAACACGCCAACGGGGGCACGCTGTTCCTCGATGAAGTGGAAAGCATGCCGATCAACCTGCAGATAAAGCTGCTGCGCGTACTGCAGGAACGCACGCTGGAGCGGCTAGGTTCGAACCAGAGCATCCCGGTGGACTGCCGGGTAATCGCCGCGACCAAGGCCGACCTCGACAGCATGGGCCAGAGCGGCCAGTTCCGCAGCGACCTGTACTACCGCCTGAACGTGGTGACCCTGGAGCTGCCACCCCTGCGCGAGCGCCGTGAAGACATCACACAGCTGTTCGAGCACTTCCTCCAGCAGTCCGCACTGCGCTTCGACCGTGAAGCACCGGCGCTGGACAGCCAGATCCTGTCACGCCTGATGGCCCACGACTGGCCGGGCAATGTGCGCGAGTTGCGCAACGTGGCTGAACGCCATGCCCTTGGCCTGCCAGCGTTCAAGAAAGGCCCCAGCGGCGGCACCAGCCAGGGCCTGGGCTTTGCCGAAGCGGTGGAGGCGTTCGAGCGCAACCTGCTCAGCGATGCCCTGCAGCGCACGGGTGGCAACCTGAGCCAGGCCAGCCATGAGTTGGGCATGGCCAAGACCACGCTGTTCGACAAAGTGAAAAAGTACGGCCTCGGCTGACCTCAACCTGAACTGGAAAGACAACGTGGATCTGGTATTCAAAGCTGCCTTGGGCGCTGGCGTGGTGCTGCTGCTAGCGGTGCTGTCGAAGACGCGCAACTACTACATCGCCGGGCTGGTGCCGCTGTTTCCAACCTTTGCCCTGATTGCCCACTACATCGTTGGCAAGGGGCGCAGCATTGCCGACCTGAAGACCACCATCCTGTTCGGTATGTGGTCGATCATTCCGTATTTCGTGTACCTGGCGACCGTATGTGCTGGTCGATCGCCTGCGCCTGGAGGCGTCGATGGCGCTGGCCACGGTAGCGTGGCTGATAGCCGCGACCGTGCTGGTGACCTTGTGGGTGCGGATGCACTGATCAAAATCCGCGCTGGCTTCTTCGCGGGCTTGCCCGCTCCCACAGGTTCTCCACAATGCCTGAGATTGGTGCGGGACCTGTGGGAGCGGGCAAGCCCGCGAAGAAGCCAGCGCGGCGTCAGAGCCCTGCGATGTGCGTGACCTCTTGCCTGTGCGCCTGCAAATAAGGCAACACGGCCCCCAGTAGCGGCGCCTTGAACGGCTCCTGAAAGCGGTGCGCCAGCCCCGGTATCAGCCGCAGCTGGCTGCCTTGAATATGCGCCGCCAGGTGCACGCCGTGCATAACCGGCAACAACGGGTCGGCCGTGCCATGCACCACCAGCGTCGGCACGCGGAGCTGGTTCAAAAGCTCGACACGGCTCGGCTCGGCCAGTATCGCCATGATCTGGCGCTTGGCCCCGTCGGGGTTGAACGCCCGGTCGTAGGCGACTGCCGCCTGCTGCAGCAACACACTGCGGTCGTCCCGCACCTCGGGGCTGCCCAGTGCCGCCAGCAAGTCGGCCTGCTGCTCGATGGCCACTTCGCGGTTTGGCGCGCTGCGCCGGGCCAGCAACTGCACCAATGCCGGGTCCGGCGCCGGCAGCCCAGCCGCCCCTGAACTGGACATGACCAAGGTCAGGCTGCGCACGCGCTCGGGTGCCATGGCCGCCAGGTGCTGGGCGATCATGCCGCCCATGCTCACGCCCAGTACATGAAACTGGCGCACGCCCAGCGCGTCCATCAGACGCAAGCCATCATCGGCCATGTCCGTCAGCGTATAGGGCGCTGCCACCGGCAGGCCCAGTTTGTAGCGTAACAGCTCGACCGTCAGGTTGGCCGACGGTGGCATCTGGTTCCAGCGCGACAGGCCAACGTCGCGATTGTCATAACGGATCACCCGAAAGCCCTGTCGGCACAAGGCCTCGACCACATCGTCCGGCCAATGGATCAGTTGCCCGCCCAGGCCCATGACCAGCAGCAAGGCCGGGTCCCCAGGCGCCCCGACGCTCTGGTACACCAGGCTGACCGCACCCAGTTCGGCACGCTGCACCGGCACCTGGGCGTCGCAACGCTGTTCGGCGAAACTCGCAGGTACGCTGAATATCAAGAAAACAAAAAGCCAAAAAGCCCGCATGGAAGAAACACCAGAATGCAGATCCCCAGTAGAGCGCGAGTCTGATGAATTTTGTTCGAGCGCGCTGCCACAGTTCGGTGACAGTTTCATGACTCCCGCCAGGCGGTGCGGCCGAACGCCCAGTCGACAGCCGCGCCATCATGAGAGAAACTCAACTCATTCCCTGTTTCTTCAAACCTATACCCCGGAGTCAGCAGTGCTGGAGATCCGTCACCTGAAAACCCTTCATGCCCTGCGCGAAGCCGACAGCCTGGTGGAGGCCGCCGAGCGCCTGCACCTGACCCAGTCGGCGCTGTCGCACCAGTTCAAGGAGCTGGAAGAGCGCTTGGGCCTGCCCATTTTCGTGCGCAAGACCAAACCGATCCGCTTCACCAGCGCCGGGCTGCGCCTGCTGCAACTGGCCGATGCCACCCTGCCACTGCTGCGCGGCGCCGAGCGCGACATCGCGCGCCTGGCCGGTGGCACTGCCGGGCGCCTGCACATGGCCATCGAATGCCACAGCTGCTTCCAGTGGCTGATGCCGACCATCGACCAGTTCCGCGATGCCTGGCCGGAAGTGGAGCTGGACCTGGCCTCCGGCTTTGCCTTCGCCCCCCTGCCGGCCCTGGCCCGCGGTGACCTGGACCTGGTGGTGACCTCCGACCCGGTGGACCTGGCAGGCATCACGTACGTGCCGCTGTTCACCTACGAGGCAATGCTGGCGGTGGCCAACCAGCACCCGCTGGCCAGCAAGCCTTACATGGTGCCGCAAGACCTGCTCGACCAGACCCTGATCACCTACCCGGTGGAGCGCGACCGCCTGGACATCTTTACCCG
Organism: Pseudomonas sp. SAS7; assembly: GCF_052112345.1. Taxonomy (NCBI): domain Bacteria; kingdom Pseudomonadati; phylum Pseudomonadota; class Gammaproteobacteria; order Pseudomonadales; family Pseudomonadaceae; genus Pseudomonas; species Pseudomonas sp. SAS7. The sequence goes on from NZ_JBEGGO010000004.1 coordinate 100,117, forward strand.
CTTCCTGGAGCCGGCCGACATCGAGCCGGCCGCCGTACGCACCTCGGAGCTGACGGTAATGATGATGCAGCTGGTAGCCAGCGGCCGTGGGGTATGCGGCATGCCGCACTGGGCACTGCACGAGTACAGCTCGCGCGGCTATGTGAAGGGCAAACGCCTGGGTGAGAAAGGCCTGTTCGCCACCCTTTATGCCGCCGTGCGCACCGACATGCTCGATGCACCCTACATGCGCGATTTTTTGCTCACGGCCAAAGACACCTCCTTCGCCACCCTCGATGGTGTCAGCGCGGTGCGTTGAGCGCCTGGCGGTACAGCGGCAGGATCAGGTCGCGGGTCAGCGGCGCCAGTTGCATGACGGGCGCCTGGTCAGCGGCCAGCCAGACCACCTCTTCGATCTCCGCAGCCGGGACTACGGCTGCGGCGCTGTCGACACGGAACAGCTCAGCCTGCACTTCGAAGCCTGGCTCGTTGGCGGCTGGGGCACTGAACTGGCCCAGGTGCACGGCCTGGCCCGGGTCGATGTGCAAGCCCAGCTCTTCGTGCAACTCGCGCACCAGTGCCTGCACCGGCGTTTCACCAGCATCGATCTTGCCGCCTGGCTGCATGAAAGCCCCGGTGCCGCGCTTGCGCACCAGCAGGGTGCGGCCTTGGGGGTCGATCAGCAGGGCGGCGGCGATGCGGATTATGTTCGGCATGGATCAGCTCACTCAAGAAATCAAAGAAGATATCGCCTGCGCCGGCCCTAACGCCGGCGCAGGCGACATAGCATCCGCGACGAACGGCCCCTTGCCAACCCGCCGCATACCCTCCATAACCAACACATGAACCTGCCCGCCAAACACCACCCGGTGCTCGAGCTGTTCCACCCTGCCGTGCGCACCTGGTTCCGTCGCCATTTCGCCACGGTCACTGAAGCCCAGGCACAAGCCTGGCCGCTGATCCACGCCGGCCAGTCGATGCTGCTCGCCGCGCCGACCGGCTCGGGCAAAACCCTCAGCGCTTTCCTGGCGGTGCTCGACGAACTGTTTCGTGAAGGCCTGGAGCACCAAGGTGAGCTGCCCGCGCAAACCCAGGTGATCTACGTTTCACCGCTGAAAGCGTTGTCCAATGACATCCGCCTCAACCTGCAAGCCCCGCTCGAAGGCATCAGTCAGGCCCTCGCAGACCAGGGCCTGAAAGCCCCACGCATCACCACGGCGGTACGCACGGGCGACACGCCACAAAAGGAACGTGCCGCCATGCGTAAGCTGGCCCCGCACATTCTGGTGACAACCCCAGAATCGCTGTACGTGTTGATGGGCTCTGCTTCAGGCCGTGAAGGCCTGGGCAACGTACACACGGTAATCGTCGACGAAATCCACGCCCTGGCCGGCAACAAGCGTGGCGCGCACCTGGCGCTGACCCTGGAACGCCTGCAAGCCTTGAGCAAACGGCCACTGCGGCGTATCGGGCTGTCCGCCACACAACGCCCGGTCGAGCGGGTGGCAGAGTTTCTGGCCGGTAGCGGACGCCCCTGCGCCATCGTCGATGTAGGCCATGCGCGCCAACGCGATCTGGCCATCGAAGTGCCGCCGGTGCCACTGGGCGCGGTGATGGCCAACGATGTCTGGGGCCTGGTCTACGACCGCTTGGCCACCCTGGCCCGCGAACACCGCACCACACTGGTCTTCGTCAACACCCGGCGCCTTGCCGAGCGCATCACCCGTCACCTCAGCGACCGGCTGGGCAAGGAGGCGGTAGCCGCGCACCATGGCAGCCTGTCCAAGGAGCTGCGCCTGGATGCAGAGCAGCGGCTCAAGAGGGGCCATTTGCAGGTGCTGGTAGCCACCGCTTCGCTGGAGCTGGGCATTGATATCGGCGATATCGACCTCGTGTGCCAGATCGCCTCGCCCGGTTCAATTGCCGCCTTCCTGCAACGGGTTGGCCGCGCCGGCCACCAGGTTGACGGCGTGCCCAAGGGGCGCCTGTTCCCCACCTCCCGCGATGACCTGATCGAATGCGTGGCCCTGCTGGACTGCGTGCGCCAAGGCGAACTGGACGAGCTGCACATACCCCGGGCACCGCTGGACGTACTGGCCCAGCAGATTGTCGCCGAAGCCAGCAACCAGGACTGGCACGAACAAGCCCTGTTCGACTGCCTGCGCCAGGCCACCCCCTACGCCGAGCTCGACCAGCGCCACTACCAGGCGCTGCTCACCATGCTCGCCGAGGGCTACAACGGCCGCCAGGGCATCCGCAGCGCCTATTTGCACCGCGATGCGGTCAGCGGCACATTGCGCGGCCGTCGCGGCAGCCAACTGACGGCGCTGACCAGCGGCGGCACCATCCCTGACAACGCCGACTACACCGTGCTGCTGGAACCGCAGGCGCTGAACATCGGCAGCGTCAATGAAGACTTTGCCGTGGAGAGCATTGCCGGCGATATCTTCCAGCTGGGCAACGCCTCTTACCGCATCCTGCGCGTCGAGCCAGGTCGCGTACGGGTGGAAGATGCCCATGGCCTGCCGCCGACCATTCCGTTCTGGCTGGGTGAAGCGCCGGGGCGCAGTGATGAGCTGTCTGCCGCCGTGGCCAGGCTGCATGCACGAATCGACCAGCAACTGGCAAAGGCTGACGGCGACACAGTCGAGGTACTGGCATGGTTGCAGGCTACCTTCGAACTGGGCGAAGACAGCGCCAGCCAGTTGCTCGACTATCTGGCCCGCACCCGCGAGGTGCTTGGCGCCCTGCCCTCGCAGGACACGCTGGTAATGGAGCGCTTTTTCGATGAGTCGGGCGGAACCCAGCTGATCATCCATTCACCCTACGGCAGCCGCATCAACCGCGCATGGGGCCTGGCCTTGCGCAAGCGCTTCTGCCGCACCTTCAACTTCGAGCTGCAGGCTGCCGCCAGCGAAGATGCCATCGTACTTTCACTGTCAACCAGCCACAGCTTCGAGCTGGACGAGGTGTGGCGTTACCTGAACAGCCGTAGCGCCGAGCCGATCCTCGTCCAGGCCCTGCTGGATGCACCGCTGTTTGGCGTGCGCTGGCGCTGGAACGCTGGCGTGGCCATGGCGCTGCCGCGCTTCGTGGGCGGGCGCAAGGTAGCGCCGCAGATCCAGCGCATGAAAAGCGAGGACCTGGTGGCCGCCGTGTTCCCAGACCAGATCGCCTGCCTGGAGAATATCGCCGGCGAGCGGCAGATACCCGATCACCCGTTGGTCGAACAAACCCTCGACGACTGCCTGCACGAGGCGATGGACAGCGAAGGTTGGCTGGCCCTGTTGCGACGCATGGAAAGCGGGGCGGTACGCCTGCTGTGCCGCGACCTGCCCGCCCCTTCGCCACTGGCGTCGGCCATTCTCAATGCCAGGCCGTACGCTTTTCTGGACGATGCCCCGCTGGAAGAACGGCGCACCCAGGCGGTACTCAACCGACGCTGGAGCGAAGTGCGCAGTGGCGACGACCTGGGCGCGCTGGACGCTGATGCCATCGCCGCCGTCGCGGCCGAAGCCTGGCCGCAGCCGGGCAATGCCGACGAAATGCACGAAGCGCTGATGGGCCTGGGCGCCATCAGCCAAGCGGAAGTGCAAGGCAATGCCAGCTGGGACCTGTTGCTCAGGCAACTGGCCAAAAACGGTCGGGCCTTGCGCCTGGCGGGCGAAAAGCTGTGGTTGGCGCGTGAGCGGTTGGGCCTGTTGCAGAGGCTGTATCCGGAGGCTGTGCTGGAGCCTGCCTTGCAGGTGCTGCCAGGCTTTGATCAGGTCATCGACCCGGACCTTGCCCTGAGTGAACTGTTACGTGCCCGCCTGAGTGGCCATGGCCCCAAGACCGCGGCACAGATAGCGGCACCGCTGGGCAAGCCGTTGCCAGCCATCGAGCAGGCGCTGGCCCGCCTGGAAGCCGAAGGCTATGTGCTGCGCGGGTATTTCAGCCCTGGTGCAACCGACCTGCAATGGTGCGAACGCCATTTGCTGGCGCGCATTCACCGCTACACGGTCAAACGCCTGCGCCGCGAGATCGAACCGGTCAGCCTGCAGGACTTCATGCGCTTTCTGTTCGACTGGCAGCGCCTGGCGCCCGACGAGCGCCTGCGTGGCCCGCAGGCGGTGGCCGAAGTATTGGGCCAGTTGCAGGGGTTCCCCAGCGCCGCCGGGGCGTGGGAGGCGGAGTTGCTGCCTTCGCGCATCCTGGACTACAGCCCGCACTGGCTGGACGATGCCTGCCGCAGCGGGCAGTTTGCCTGGAGCCGGCTGGCGGCAACGGTGGCGAGCAATACCCTGGCGAGTACCCCATTGGTGCTGCTGCCGCGCGACCAGCTGAACACATGGCGCAGCCTGGCGCCCGCCCCAACGGTAGATGCCCTTGGCCTGCGTGCGCAACGTGTACACGAGGCGCTGAAAACCCAGGGGGCGCTGTTTTTCGATGAACTGGCGCATGAGGCACATCTGCTGCCCAGCGAACTGGAAACTGCGCTTCAGGAGCTGGTGGGTTCGGGCCTGGTGGGCGCGGACAGTTTCACCGGCTTGCGCAGCCTGATCACACCTGCAGCCAAACGCAGCTCGCGCAACAGCCGTCGTGGCCACCCGCCGCTTTCCAGCAGCATGGCGCATGCCGGGCGCTGGGCACTGCTGCGCCGCAGCGATACGCCACCGGATCACGACCAGCGCCTGGAGGACATTGCCCGCACCCTGCTGCGCCGCTATGGGGTGATCTGCTGGCGGCTGTTGGACCGCGAGAGTGAAGTACTGCCGCCCTGGCGTGATCTGCTGCGCTGCTATCACCGGCTGGAGGCGCGTGGCGAGATCCGTGGCGGGCGCTTCATTGCCGGGCTGGCGGGTGAACAGTTCGCCTTGCCGGAGGCGGTGGGATTGCTGCGGCAGGTGCGCCGGCGCGAGCCGGATGGGACGCTACTGGTGATGAGTGCCAGTGACCCGCTGAACCTGATCGGCTCGTTGCTGCCCGGGGCGAAAGTGCCAGCGGTGAGTGGTAACCGCTTGTTGTATCGCGACGGGGTACCGGTGGCGGTGCGGGTGGCCGGGCGTTACTCGTATCTGGTCGAGGCGCCCGCACAAGAGCAGGAAATCTGGCGGCAGAAACTGCTGCGTAACGCGCTCTGAAAAGCAGCACCATTACTCAGGCTACCGCATAAACCTGTAGGAGCAGCCTTGTGCTGCGAAGAGGCCGGTAAGGCGGAAGATTGTCTTTGGCTGCAATGGCCTCTTCGCAGCACAAGGCTGCTCCTACAGGATAAGTGCCACGGCGCAGGTCTTGCCCGATTCGAGAATGATTTTCGCTACCCCGATTTTAATTTGCAGGGCCCTGCAACTTGGCTATGGTCGGGGTTTGCCCCCAGGCCCTGAGCCTGACCGCGCCATCGCAAGGACCCTGTATGAGCCTGTCACTTCTCAGCCGCTATGCCTTCTTCGCAGCCTGTGTGCTGTTCACTTTGGCGAGCCTGCCCTTCATCCACCACGAATGGTTGTGGCCGTTCACCCTGACCACGGGCATCCTCAGCCTGATCGGCCTGTTCGACCTGCTGCAGCAACGCCATGCCGTACGCCGCAACTACCCGATCCTGGGCAACATCCGCTATCTGGTCGAGGCCATTCGCCCGGAAATCCGCCAGTACCTGCTGGAGTCCGACAGCGACGCCCTGCCGTTCTCCCGCGCCCAGCGTTCGCTGGTGTATGCCCGGGCGAAAAACGAAGCCTCGGACAAACCGTTCGGCACGCTGATCGACGTGTACGAGTCCGGCTTCGAGTTCATCGGCCATTCCATGCGCCCGGCGCCGCTGGCCGACCCGGCCAGCTTCCGCGTCATGGTCGGCGGGCCGCAGTGTAGCCAGCCGTACTCGGCCTCGATCTTCAACATTTCGGCGATGAGCTTCGGCTCGCTCAGCGCCAATGCCATCCGCGCCCTCAACCAGGGCGCCAAGCTGGGCAACTTCCACCATGACACCGGCGAAGGCAGTATCAGCCCCTATCACCGCGAGCATGGCGGCGACCTGGTCTGGGAACTGGGCAGCGGCTACTTCGGTTGCCGCACACCGGACGGGCGCTTCGACCCTGAACGCTTCGCCGCCCAGGCGCGCAGCCCGCAAGTGCGCATGATCGAAATCAAGATGAGCCAGGGCGCCAAGCCTGGCCACGGCGGCATCCTGCCCAAACACAAGGTCACCCAGGAAATCGCCGAAACCCGCGGCGTGCTGATGGGCGAAGACTGCATTTCACCGTCGCGCCACAGTGCTTTCTCCACGCCAATCGAGATGATGCAGTTCATCGCTCAGCTGCGTGAGCTGTCCGGCGGCAAACCGGTCGGCTTCAAATTCTGCCTGGGCCACCCGTGGGAGTTCATGGGCATCGCCAAGGCCATGCTGGAAACCGGCATCCTGCCCGACTTCATCGTCGTCGATGGCAAGGAAGGCGGTACCGGCGCGGCACCGGTGGAGTTCACCGACCATATCGGTGTACCGCTGCGCGAAGGCCTGCTGTTCGTGCACAACACGCTGGTGGGCCTGAACCTGCGGGACAAGATCAAGCTCGGGGCCAGCGGCAAGATCGTCAGCGCCTTCGACATCGCCAGCGTGCTGGCCATCGGTGCTGACTGGGCAAACTCGGCGCGCGGCTTCATGTTCGCCATTGGCTGCATTCAGTCGCAGAGCTGCCACACCAACAAGTGCCCGACCGGCGTGGCCACGCAAGACCCGCTACGCCAACGCGCCCTGGTAGTGCCGGACAAGGCCCAACGGGTGCTGAACTTCCACCACAACACCTTGCGTGCCCTGGCCGAAATGCTCGCCGCGGCGGGCCTGGCGCACCCGGCACAGCTGGAAGCCAAGCACCTGGTGCGGCGCGTCTCGGCCACCGAGATCAAGCTGTTCTCGCAGATGCATGTGTTTCTGAAGCCGGGTGAGTTGCTGACCGGCGAGGTGAATGGGCAGTTCTATTCGCGGATGTGGCAACTGGCCCGGGCCGACAGCTTCGAGCCGCACAGCGAAGTGGCGGCCTGATAGAGCCCTGGGGCTGCTGCGTAGTCCGATTGCGACACAAGGCCGCGCCTACAGAAATACGCGATCTCCTGTAGGAGCGGCCTTGCGTCGCGATGGGCCGCAAAGCGGCCCCGGCTATTTCAGATCAGGAAGCAGTACTGGCCACACCTTGCAGGTCTTTCGGCGCCAGGCGCAACGCGTAGTACAGCACCGTCAGCAGCACCAGGAACGCCGGGCCAATGTACAGGGCCACACGGGTATCCTCGAAGTATGCCATCAAGCCAACCACCAGCACCAGGAAGCCCAACGCCAGGTAGGAACTCAGCGGCCACAGCCACATGCGGTACTTCAGCGCCTTGCGCTCGGCGGTAGTCAGGCCGGCACGGAACTTGAGCTGCGCCAGCAGGATCATCACCCAGGTCCAGATCGCACCGAAGGTGGCAATCGAGGTTACCCAGACAAATACCTTTTCCGGCACCAGGTAGTTGGCCAGCACGCCCAGCAGCAGCGCGCCAATCGACAGCAGCAGCGCATTGCGCGGTACGCCGTTTTTCGAGGTGCGGGCGAAGGCCGCCGGGGCCTGGCCGTTCTGCGCCAGGCTGTAGAGCATGCGCCCGGTGCTGAAGATGCCGCCGTTGCACGACGACAGCGCCGCGGTGATGACCACGAAGTTGATGATGCCGGCGGCGGTCTTGATGCCAAGGCGCTCGAAGGTCATGACGAACGGGCTGCCCTGGCTGCCGATTTCGTTCCACGGGTAGATCGACAGGATCACGAACAACGCACCAACGTAGAACAGCAGGATGCGCCAGAACACCGAGCCGATAGCCTGGGGGATGGTCTTTTGCGGGTTGCGTGCTTCGCCGGCGGTGAGGCCGATCATTTCCACACCCAGGTAGGCGAACATCACCATCTGCAGCGACATCAGCACGCCGGTCACGCCATTGGGCATGAAACCGCCGTTGCTCCACAGGTTGGAGATACCCAACGCCACACCGTCATTGCCGAAGCCAAAGGCAATGACGCCGATGCCGCCAAGGACCATGGCGATGATGGTGACGATCTTGATCAGGGCGAACCAGAACTCGAATTCGCCAAAGGCCTTCACCGCCACCAGGTTGACCGCGCCCATGCTGCCCAAGGCCGCCAGGGCCCAGATCCAGCGCGGTACATCGGGGAACCAGATGCCCATGTAGATGGCCACCGCGGTGATTTCGGCAACGCAGGTCACCAGCCACAGGAACCAGTAGTTCCAGCCGGTGAGAAAGCCCGCCAGCGGGCCGAGGTAGTCCTGGGCATAGCGGCTGAACGAACCGGCGACCGGGTTATGCACGGCCATTTCGCCAAGGGCGCGCATGATCACCAGAATGGCCAGGCCACCGATGATGTAGGAGAGCATGATGGCAGGGCCGGCCATTTCGATGGCTTTGGCCGAACCCAGGAAGAGACCGACGCCGATACAGGCGCCCAGCGCCATCAGGCGGATGTGCCGTTCGCCCAGTTCACGCTTGAGCGGGCCGCCTTCGTTGGCCTGGCCATGGGCAGAGTGGTTGCCGACTGGCATAGCAATACAACCTCATTTTGTTATTGGATTTGACCTTCGTGCAGCACCGGTCATGCCGATAGGCGTGACGTTGGCTTGCCAGGCTGGCCTCGTGGGCCGGCCCGTGTGCCGGGGTAGAGCGCCCGGCAGGGCGAAGGGGCCGAGCAGTATAGGAACACCGTTGCAGGGATTTTCGCTGTATATACAGGAATAATCAGCAAGTTTTCTGGCGGGCGCAGCGGCCCTGAAAGCTGCCCCCGGCACCATAGCAACATCTCCGTATCAAGAAACCCACACCAAAGCCGCATAGCCCTACCCCGCTTTTCTCCACCTCCTACAAAATTTTCACCTCACCCGCTCAACGTCTAAGCTTCAGACAAGCAAGACGAAAACACCTGGCCGGATTGAAGACTATGGGCGCACTGTGGCAATCGGAACCAAGCAGAACGGAAGCACCCGAGATACCTCCGGCCGAGACGCCACAACCGAAGTCCCCCCGTCAGCGTCGGCTATGGTGGCGGCTGATCATCCTCATCCTGCTGGTGGCGCTGGTGGCCATCGGTTTCGCGGCGTATGACGAATTCCGCACCTCCGAACTGCAATCGCGCGAGTTCAGCAAACTGGCCGGCACCCTGACCTACTCGCTGGAGCCCGGCCCTAGTGATGCAATCATCTACCCCGGTGACGGGCCGTTTGACAGGCGCCTGGGCTACAGCGCACTGGGCGAATTTCTGCCACGCCTGCTCAAGCGCGACTACCTGATCACTGAGCAGGTAAAGTTCTCACCGGCGCTGATGAACTACGTCGAACATGGGCTGTTCGCACCCTATATCGAGAAGATTCAGGCTGGCCTGTCGATCACCGACTGCCGCGGCGATACGTTGTACCAGTACAACTACCCGCAGCACTTGTACCCGGACTTTGCCGCGATCCCCCCGGTGATGGTCAACAGCCTGCTGTTCATCGAGAACCGCGACCTGCTCGATACCCAGGACCCGCGCAACAACCCGGCCGTGGACTGGCCACGCTTCGCCAAGGCCGCCTACAGCCAGGTGGCCAAGTACCTGGCCTTGCCCGGCCAGTCCGCGGGCGGCAGTACCTTGGCCACGCAGCTGGAAAAGTACCGCCACTCACCGGACGGCCTGACCGTGTCGGGTGCCGAGAAAATCCGCCAGATGATTTCTGCCAGCGTGCGTGCCTACCAGGGCGGCCCGGATACCACCGAGGCACGCCAGCGCATCGTGCGCGACTACCTCAACAGTGTGCCGCTGTCGGCCGTGCCCGGGCACGGCGAAGTGCATGGCATGGCCGAAGGCCTGCGAGTGTGGTACGGCGCCGACTTCGACCAGGTCAACCAGGCTCTGACTTCCACCGCCACCGACGCCGAAAGCATGGCTGCACGCGGCCTTGCCCTGCGCCAGGTGCTGTCGCTGATGATTGCCCAGCGCCGCCCGTCCCACTACTTGTCCAAGGGCCGAGTGGAGTTGGCCGAACTCACCGATTCGCACATCCGCGTGCTTGCCGCCAACAAGGTGATCGAGCAGCCACTGGCCGATGCCGCGCTGGCCAGCAAGGCGGTCTACCGTGACTGGGTAGCGCAGCCGACCATCGTGCCGATCGTCACCAACAAGGGCATCAGCCTGGCGCGCAACCGCCTTGCAGCCATGCTCAACCGCCCGCTGTACGACCTCGACCGCCTCGATGTGTCGGCCACCAGTACCCTGCAGGCCGACCTGCAGCTGCAGGTCAGCCAGTACCTGAAAAACCTTGCCGACCCGGAGTTTGCCGCGCAGATGGGGCTGATCGGCGAACGCCTGCTCACCACCAAGACCACCGACCAGGTCAGCTACAGCTTCACCCTGTTCGAGCGCACCGCCGACGGCTCGCGGGTACGGGTACAGACCGACAGCACCAACCAGCCCTTCGACATCAACGAAGGCAGCAAGCTGGAGCTGGGCTCCACCGCCAAGTTGCGGGTGCTGACCACCTACCTGGAGATCATTGCCGAACTGCACGACAAATACGCCGGCAAGCCCGCTGCCGAGCTGAAGAAGGTCGATGTCGCCGAACTGGACCGCATCACCCAGTGGTCGCTGGAATGGCTGGCGCAGAACAGCAAGAACCAGAGCCTGGACGCCATGCTCGACGCCGCGCTGGAGCGCAAATACTCCGCCAATACCGGTGAAGCCTTCTTCACAGGCGGCGGCATGCACGTGTTCAACAACTTCCGCAAGGAAGACAACAGCCGCAACCCGACGCTCAAGGATGCGCTGCGCGAATCGATCAACCTGCCGTTCATTCGCCTGATGCGCGACCTGGTGCGCTACGTGACCTACCAACAGCCGTACAACCGCGTGCCGCTGCTCAAGGACGACGCCGACCCTCGCCGCCAGGAATACCTGGCCCGCTTCGCCGACAAGGAAGGCACCAACTACCTGATGCGCTTCTGGAAGAAATACCAGCGCAAGACCTCGCAACAGCGCCTGGACACCTTCCTGGACAGCATGCGCGTGACCCCGCAGCGGCTGGCGGCGGTGCATCGCTACCTGTTCCCCGAAGCCGGGCAGGAAACCTTCAATGCCTTCGTACGTGCCCACCTCAAGGGCGACAAGATTACCTTGGGCAAGCTCACCGACGGCCGTCTGTCAGAGATGTACGATGCCTATGGCCCGGGTAAATACGACCTGCCCGACCAGGGCTACATTGCCAAGGTCCACCCGCTGGACCTTTGGCTGCTTGGCTACCTGCTGAAAAACCCAAGCTCGACCTTGACCGAAATGGTCAACGCCAGCCGTTTCGAGCGCCAAGAGGTGTACAGCTGGCTGTTCAAAAGCCGCCACCAGGGCGCCCGCGACAGCCGCATCCGCACCATGGTCGAGATCGAAGCCTTCCTCGACATTCACCAGCGCTGGAAACGCGTGGGCTATCCATTCGACCACCTGGTGCCCTCGCTGGCCACCGCCATCGGCAGCTCGGGCGACCGCCCTGCCGCCCTCTCCGAACTGGTCGGCATCATCCAGAACGACGGCATCCGCCTGCCCACCCTGCGCATCGACACCCTGCACTTTGCAGCCAACACCCCTTATGAAACCAAGTTGATCACCGACCCGGACCGGGGCGTGCGGATTCTGCCGGTGGAAGTGGCGCGCGCGCTTAAAGGCGCCATGTCGCAGGTGGTAGATGCAGGGACTGCGCGGCGTATTTCCGGCAGTTTCAAGCTGCAGGACGGCACGCCACTGGTGATGGGGGGCAAGACCGGTACCGGTGACAACCGCATCGAAAGCTTCGGCGCCGGCGGTCGGCTGATTGGCTCGCGCTCGCTTAACCGTACCGCCACCTTCGTATTCTTCCTGGGCGACAACCACTTCGGCACCCTCACCGCCTTCGTCCCGGGGCGCTCGGCAGAGGCATTCAAATTCACCTCGGCGCTGCCGGTGCAGGTGCTCAAGGGCATGGCCCCCATCCTCATGCCGTACCTGCAGCCGGGCAACCCGAATGAATGCAAAGCACCGCAGCTTGCCGTGCACACACCACCGTCGGCAGGGAACGTATCGAACGACTAGATGATAATCATCTGCATTAAAGGGCTTGTCTTTAGATATATCTTGAGTAATATCTTACGATATATCGCAAACGACGGAGCCCTGTCCCCATGCGCGAACACACCCCCCATGATCCCTTCGAGCGGCGCCCCGGCCGCGGCGAGCGCGGCCCACGCGTCTTCGCCCCCGGTGACCTCAAGTTGCTGATGCTGGACCTGCTGGCCGAGCAACCCGGCCACGGGTATGACCTGATCCGCCAGATCGAAAACCTGTTCGACGGCAGCTACAGCCCAAGCCCTGGGGTGATCTACCCCACGCTGAATTTTCTTGAAGAGGCCGAGCTGATCAGCGGCCAGGTGCAGGGCAGCAAACGCCTCTATGCCATCACCGATGCCGGGCGCAGCGCCCTGGCCGAGCAGGCTGTGGCCCTGGACGGCGTGCGCATGCGCATCGAAGTCAGCAAACGCGCCCTGCGCGGCCACGACCGCCCGCCAGAGATCCATGAAGCGGTCGGCAACCTGCGCCACGCACTGCACATGCACAGCGGCCGCTGGACACCCGAAGAGATCCAACGGGTCCGCGACTTGCTCAACCATACCGCCAAGGCCATCGCCTCCGGGCCGGCCGAACCTGTCGGGGAGACTTCCCATGAGTGACACCATCCACCGCGTCAACCACGAGATCCGCCAACGCCGTCTGCAGGTACTGCGGGTCACCGAGCTGACCCCACGCATGCGCCGCATCACCCTCGGCGGTGCCGAACTGCAAGGTTTCACCAGCGTCGGCAGCGACGACCATATCAAGCTGCTGTTCGCCGAAACGCCGGAGCAACAACAGGCCATCGAGGCCCGTAATATGGGCCGGGACGGTGGCGCACGGCCCACCATGCGCGAGTACACGCCACGACGCATCGACCTGGTGGCCAATGAACTAGACATCGACTTCGTGCTGCACGGTGACGGCCCTGCCTCCACCTGGGCCGCCCAGGCCACCCCGGGGCAAACCCTGGACATCGCCGGGCCACGGGCATCGATGGTGGTACCGGATATTTTCGACAGCTACCTGCTGATCGGTGACGAAACCGCCATTCCGGCGATTGGTCGCCGGCTGGACGAACTGCAGGCTGGCCGCCAGGTGCTGGCGGTGATCCAGATCGAAGACGAGCAGGAGCGCCAGCCGTTGCCGAGCAAGGCACAGGTCGAAGTCATCTGGGTGCGCCGCCAGCAAGAGGATTTGCTGGAACTGGTGAAAAACCTGACCTTGCCGCAAGGCCGGTTGTATGGCTGGGTGGCACTGGAAAAAGCCCTGACCCGCCAGGCCAAGACGCTATTGCTGGAAAAAGGGGTGCCTGAGGATGCGCTGAAGGCTGCGGCCTACTGGCGTGCCGACGGGACTGCGGACGACGAGTGATCTTGGTTGCCTATACCGGCCCTGTCCCGGCAAGCCAGCTCCCACAGCTACTCCACTGCCCTAAAGGTTTGTGAAGTACCTGTGGGAGCGGGTTTACCCGCGAAGAGGCCAGCACAGGCTAAGCAAATTTCCGCACCCCGCGCCACCGATCCAGCCCTAGCAGCACCAACCCGATCCCCCAGAACCCCGCCAGCACCCCCAAGGCATTGAGCATCACCTGCCCATACCCCAGGCTAGCCACATCGATGAACGGGTAGGCATACATGCCAATCTCGCTCCCCCGCCACAGCGCATAGGCGAAATACACCGCCGGGTACATGGCCCACACTGCCAGGTGCCATAGCCGCAGGCTGCCCTTGGGCACCTCGCACCACCAGTACAAGGCATACAGCAAAGGCATCACGTCGTGTAGCAACTCGTCCGCCAGCCACTGCCAACCCTGCGGTTGCCACAAGTGGCGCAGCAACACGCTGTAGGCCAGCGCCACCAGCACGATGCAGGCAGCCACCGCAGTACTCACCGACGGCGACAGGAAAAACCGCCTGGCTCGGCCTTCACGACCGAACGCTGCATAACTGAGCACCGTCGCCACCAAGGTGTTGGTCAGCACGGTGAAATAGCCGAACACATTGATCAGGCCGCCAATCAGGCTGGCCTGTTCCTGCCAGCGCGCCAGCAGCACCAGGTATACCTGCACGGTCAGGCCGAACCAGCCCAGCACGGCCATGCCGGTCAGCCAGGGGCGGCGCGGCATATCAGGCCTTGCGCTGCAGCTTCACGTACAGCTGCTCGACCTTTTCCCGCGCCCACGGCGTCTTGCGCAAAAAGGCCAGGCTCGACTTGATACTGGGGTTGCTCTTGAAGCAACGCACATCGATGCGCTCGGCCAGGCCCTGCCATTGGTAGTGCGCCACCAGCTCGGTGAGGATCTGTTCAAGGGTCTTGCCGTGCAGCGCGTTGTGTTGGGCCGTGCTCATGCTGTGCTCCGTAGGAAAGATGCGCACCTTACACGAGTGTAGTGGCGGGTGGGATGCGTCAAGGCCACAGAAAAAATGCTGGCCAGGGGCAAAACCTCTGTGCTGAAATAGTTATGTTATGTTGTAACATTACAAAAGCATCTGCCAAGGAACGCCCCATCCCCATGTTGTACACACCGCTTCGCCTCTCCCCCCTTGCCGTCGCGCTCTGGCTGGCTGCATCGCCCAGCCAGGCCGTGGAACTCGAACCTCAGGTAATTACCGCCAATCCGCTGGGCAATCGCCAGCTGGCCGCCCCCAGCACCGTGCTCGAAGGCGACAACCTGCTGCAGCAACAGCACGGTAGCCTCGGTGAAACCCTGAACAAGCAGCCCGGTGTCGCCTCGACCTGGTTCGGCCCTGGCGCCAGTCGCCCGGTAATCCGCGGCCTGGACGGCGACCGCATTCGCATCCTGCGCAATGGCGTCGGCGCGCTGGATGCCTCGTCGCTGTCCTATGACCACGCCGTGCCGCTGGACCCGGTCACCGTCGAGCGCGTCGAGATCGTCCGTGGCCCGGCCGCCCTGCTCTACGGCGGCAACGCCATCGGTGGCGTGGTCAACACCTTCGACAACCGCATCCCGGATGCACCGATCGAAGGCATCCACGGTGCCGGCGAGCTGCGCTACGGTGGCGCCGACACCACGCGCAGCAGCGCCGGCAAGCTGGAGGCGGGTAACGGTGCCTTCGCCCTGCACCTGGATGCCAACAGCCGTCAGTTCAACGACCTGCGCATCCCCGGCTACGCCCGCAGTTCCAAGGTGCGTGACGCCGATGAGCCCGGCGGCAAACACCGCCTGGAAAACAGCGACGGCCGCCAGGACGGCGGTGCAGTCGGTGGTGCCTATCACTGGGATCACGGGTACGCCGGCCTCTCGTACAGCGGCTACGACAGCAATTACGGCTCGGTGGCAGAGTCCGGTGTGCGCCTGGACATGAAACAGGACCACTACGCCTTCGCCTCCGAGCTGCGCGACCTGGACGGCCCGTTCAGCTCGGTCAAGGTCGATGCTGGCTACACAGATTACGAACACAGCGAGATCGAAGAAGGCGAGGTGCACACCACCTTCAAGAACAAAGGCTACGAAGCACGTATCGAAGCCCGCCATCAACCGCTCGGCCCGGTAGAGGGGGTGATCGGTGCCCAGGTCAGCCGCAACGAATTCTCTGCCCTGGGCGAGGAAGCCTTTGTCCCACACACCAACACCGACAGCCTGGCGCTGTTCATGCTGGAGCAATGGCAGGCCACAGAGCGGCTGAACCTGAGCCTGGGCGCACGCCTGGAACACACCCGGGTAGACCCCGACGCCAAAGGCAACGAAAACTTCGTCGATGCCGACAGCGCCAGCAGCTTCAACGCCTTCAGCCTGTCCTCTGGTGCGGTATACCAGCTGGACCCGATCTGGTCGCTGGCCGCCAACCTTGGCTACACCGAGCGCGCTCCGACTTTCTACGAGCTGTATGCCAATGGCGCGCACGTGGCCACCGGCGCCTTTGAAGTGGGTGACGCCAGCCTGAACAAGGAAAAGGCCATTTCCGCCGACCTGGCGCTGCGCTTCGACAATGGCACCCACAAAGGCAGTGTCGGGGTGTTCTACAGCCACTTTCGCAACTACATCGGGCTGATCGGCACCGGCAACCTGCGCGAGGGCGGGCATGACCACGACCATGGCGAGGATGACCACGACCACGATCATGACCACGAGGGCTTCCCGGAATACCAGTACCAGGGCGTGCGGGCGCGCTTTTACGGCATCGAGGCCCAGGACCGCTGGCAGCTGGTCGAGAACCGTTACGGCAGCTTCGCGCTGGAGTTGTCCGGTGACTACACCCGGGCCAAGAACCTCGACAGTGGCGAACCTTTGCCACGCATCGCCCCGCTGCGCTTGAACAGCGGCCTGGTGTGGGAACTGGACCGGTGGCAGGCGCGGGTAGATGTGCAACATGCGGCATCGCAGCACCGCAAACCGGCTAACGAAACCAGCACCGATGGCTATACCACGCTGGGGGCTAGCGTTGGTTACCGCTTCGACATTGGCCAGAGCCAGTGGCTGGCATTTGTGCGCGGCGAAAACCTCACCGACCAGACCGTGCGCTATGCCAGCTCGATCCTGCGCGATATCGCACCGGCGCCGGGGCGCAGTGTGGAAGTGGGGTTGCGTACCACCTTCTGATTGCAAATGAGCCTCTGTGGGAGCGGGCGTGCCCGCGAAGAATCCAGCGCGCTACATGGCACCGGCTCTGCCGGTGTTCGCGGGCACGCCAGCTCCCACAAGGATTTGGCAATCTTCAAGATTTGCACAAGACAGTGCCTACACTTCTATGCGCTCCCCTGCGCCGACATGGATTATTGCCGAATCAGCAACAATCAACTGCGACAATTTGTCTTTTTTTCTTACAACTTCCGCTATATCCTCCCGCCTTAAGCTGAATCGCTTCACTGAAACCACTTGTCGCCATATCCATTGAAGGGCCTGCCCTTCGATGCGCTTGCCGTTTTTTCAATAATCAAAAGATAGCGCTATCTCATGCTCCAACTGCCCAAAACCTGTTACATCGGCCTAGCCCTCAGCGCCTTGGCGACACCCGCCGCCGCCAGCGAAATGTTTGTCAGCGACTCCCCATGGATGCTCGGCGACTGGGGCGGCACCCGCAGCGAATTGCTGGAAAAAGGCTACGACTTCACCCTCGGCTACACCGGGGAGATGGGCAGCAACCTGCACGGTGGCTACGACCACGACCGTACCGCGCGCTACAGCGACCAGTTCACCTTTGGCAGCCACCTGGACCTGGACAAGATCCTTGGCTGGCAAGACGCCGAATTCCAGCTGACCATCACCGAGCGCCACGGCGACAACATCAGCAACGATCGCATCAACGACCCGCGCGTTGGCGGCTTCACCTCGGCCCAGGAAGTCTGGGGCCGTGGCGAAACCTGGCGGCTGACGCAGATGTGGATCAAGCAGAAATACTTTGATGGTGCGCTGGACGTGAAATTCGGCCGCTTCGGCGAAGGCGAGGACTTCAACAGCTTCCCTTGCGACTTCCAGAACCTGGCCTTCTGCGGCTCGCAGGTGGGCAACTGGGTGGGTGGCATCTGGTACAACTGGCCGGTCAGCCAGTGGGCCCTGCGCGTGCGCTATAACCTCAGCGACACGCTCTACACCCAGGTCGGCGTGTTCGAGCAGAACCCCTCCAACCTTGAATCTGGTAACGGTTTCAAGCTCAGCGGCAGCGGCACCCAGGGCGCGGTAATACCGGTCGAACTGGTATGGACCCCACGTATCCAAGGCCTGAAAGGGGAATATCGCGCCGGCTACTACTACAGTAATGCCAAGGCACAGGATGTTCTCAAGGACAGCAACGGCCAGCCGGCCGCCCTCAGCGGCGCCGCCTACCGCAGCAGTTCGAGCAAGCACGGCATGTGGCTCGGCGCCCAGCAGCAGGTAACCTCGCTGGCATCCGACCAGTCCCGTGGCCTGAGCCTGTTCGCCAACGCCACAGTGCATGACAAGAAGACCAATGCCATCGACAACTATGTGCAGGCAGGGCTGGTATACACAGGGCCTTTCGACGCCCGCGCCAAGGACGACATCGGTTTCGCCCTGGCCCGCGTGCACGTCAACCCTGCCTACCGCAAGAACGCCCGCCTGGCCAACCAGGCCGCCGGCCTCTACGACTACGACAACCCCGGTTTCCTGCCCGTGCAGGACACCGAGTACAGCGCCGAGCTGTACTACGGCATCCATTTGGCCGACTGGCTCACGGTACGCCCCAACCTGCAGTACATCCGCCACCCGGGCGGGGTGTCGCAGGTGGATGGCGCCCTGGTCGGCGGCCTGAAGATCCAGAGCAGTTTCTAACCCCCTTTTTGACCTGACGGAGAACCTACGATGAGCACTGAAGGTGCCAACCAAGGAAGCCGCTGGCTACCTCGCCTGATCGGCGCGCTGCTGTTGCTGATGGGCCTGGCCCTGCTGGCCGGCGGTATCAAGCTGAGCCAGCTGGGCGGATCGCTGTACTACCTGATCGCCGGTATCGGCTTTGCCCTTTCGGGCATCCTGCTGCTGGCCCAGCGCCGCATTGCCTTGGGCCTGTACGGCCTGGTGCTGCTGGGCAGTACCGTGTGGGCCCTGCTTGAAGTGGGCCTGGACTGGTGGCAACTGGTGCCACGCCTGGCCATCTGGTTTGCCATCGGCGTGGTGCTGCTGCTGCCGTGGGCACGTCGCCCGTTGATCGGCCCGGCCAGCAAGGCCAACACTGCACTGCTGGGCGTTGCCGTGGTTGCTTCGGGCGCATGTGCGCTGGGCAGCCAGTTCACCCACCCCGGCGAAGTGTTCGGCGAGCTGGGCCGCGAAAGCAGCGAAATGGCCAGCGCCGCCCCGGCCATGCCCGAAGGCGAATGGCAGGCCTATGGCCGCACCGAGCATGGCGACCGCTATTCGCCGCTGCGCCAGATCACCCCGCAGAATGCCTACCGCCTGGAAGAAGCCTGGCGCATTCGCACGGGTGACCTGCCGACCGAAAACGACCCGGTGGAGCTGACCAACCAGAACACCCCGCTGAAGGTCAACGGCATGCTCTACGCCTGTACCGCACACAGCCGCCTGCTGGCCCTGGACCCGGACACCGGCGCGGAAATCTGGCGCTACGACCCGCAGGTCAAGAGCCCGACCGGCACCTTCAAGGGCTTTGCCCACATGACTTGCCGCGGCGTTTCGTACTATGACGAAAACCGCTACGTCAGCCGCGACGGCAGCCCGGTACCGAAAATTACCGACGCTGGCCAGGCCGTGGCCCAGGCCTGCCCGCGCCGCCTGTACCTGCCTACCGCAGATGCTCGCCTGATCGCCATCAACGCCGACAACGGCAAGGTGTGCGAAGGCTTCGCCAACCAGGGCGTGATCGACCTCACCACCGGCATCGGCCCGTTCACTGCCGGCGGCTACTACTCCACCTCGCCTGCCGCTGTCACCCGTGACCTGGTGATCATCGGTGGCCATGTCACCGACAACGAGTCGACCAACGAGCCGTCGGGCGTGATCCGCGCCTACGACGTGCACGATGGCCACCTGGTGTGGAACTGGGACAGCAACAACCCGGACGACACCAAGCCATTGGCTGCCGGCAAGATGTACAGCCGCAACTCGGCCAACATGTGGTCGATTGCCAGCGTCGACGAAGACCTTGGCATGATCTACCTGCCGCTGGGCAACCAGACCCCGGACCAGTGGGGCGCCGACCGCACTCCCGGCGCCGAGAAGTACAGTGCCGGCGTGGTCGCCCTTGACCTGGCCACCGGCAAGGTCCGCTGGAACTACCAGTTCACCCACCACGACCTGTGGGACATGGACGTGGGCAGCCAGCCGACCCTGGTCCACCTGAAGACTGACGATGGCGTGAAACCTGCGGTCATCGTGCCAACCAAGCAAGGCAGCCTGTACGTGCTCGACCGTCGCGACGGTACGCCGATCGTGCCGATTCGCGAAATCCCCACCCCGCAAGGCGCGGTGAAGGGCGACCACACCTCGCCGACCCAGGCGCGCTCTGACCTCAATCTGCTCGGCCCTGAGCTGACCGAACAGGCCATGTGGGGCGCTACGCCGTTCGACCAGATGCTGTGCCGCATCCAGTTCCGCGAACTGCGTTACGAAGGCCAGTACACCCCGCCATCCGAGCAGGGTTCGCTGATCTACCCGGGTAACGTGGGCGTCTTCAACTGGGGCAGCGTGTCGGTCGACCCGGTGCGCCAACTGCTGTTCACCTCGCCCAACTACATGGCCTTCGTGTCGAAGATGGTGCCGCGCGAGCAGGTCGCCGAAGGCAGCAAGCGCGAAAGCGAGACCAGCGGCGTGCAGCCCAATACCGGTGCGCCGTACGCGGTCACCATGCATCCGTTCATGTCGCCGCTGGGCGTACCGTGCCAGGCCCCGGCATGGGGCTATGTCGCCGCCATCGACCTGTTCACCAACAAGGTGGTGTGGAAGCACAAGAACGGCACCACCCGCGACAGCACCCCGGTACCGATCGGCCTGCCAGTTGGCGTGCCGAGCATGGGCGGTTCGATCGTTACTGCAGGCGGCGTCGGCTTCCTCAGCGGCACCCTCGACCAGTACCTGCGCGCCTATGACGTGAACAACGGCAAGGAACTGTGGAGTGCCCGCCTGCCAGCGGGTGGCCAGGCCACGCCGATGACCTACACCGGCAAGGATGGCAAGCAGTATGTGCTGGTGACCGCCGGCGGCCATGGCTCGCTGGGCACCAAGATGGGCGATTACATCATCGCTTACAAATTGGCTGACTAAGCAGCACCGCTCTGACAGGTACCACCCTGTGGGAGCGGCCTTGTGTCGCGAAAGGGCTGCGCAGCGGCCCCAGAATCTTGACGGCCACATGGATTCTGGGGCTGCTGCGCAGCCCTTTCGCGACACAAGGCCGCTCCCACACCATTGAAACCGATTCCCCCCCGCCCCATCTAAGCACCATAGCCATTCACGCAGGTGCCCCATGAGCAACCAGCAGGATTTCCCGGAACACCCCGACGAAGACAGCGAAGTCGAGCACACCACCCCGGCCGAACCCGGCCATGCCCTCGCCCTGCCCGGCCAGAACCTGCCGGACAAGGTCTACGTGATCCCGATCCACAACCGCCCGTTCTTCCCGGCCCAGGTACTGCCGGTCATCGTCAATGAAGAACCTTGGGCTGAAACCCTCGACCTGGTCGCCAAGTCTCCGGACCACTGCCTGGCGCTGTTCTTCATGGACACCCCGGCGGAGGACCACCGCCATTTCGACACCTCGGCCCTGCCGCAGTACGGCACGCTGGTCAAGGTGCACCATGCCAGCCGTGAAAACGGCAAGCTGCAATTCGTCGCCCAGGGCCTGACCCGCGTACGTATCCGCAACTGGCTCAAGCACCACCGCCCGCCCTACCTGGTCGAAGTCGAATATCCGCGCCAGCCCGCCGAGCCGACCGACGAGGTCAAGGCCTACGGCATGGCCCTGATCAACGCGATCAAGGAACTGCTGCCGCTCAACCCGCTGTACAGCGAAGAGCTGAAGAACTACCTCAACCGCTTCAGCCCCAACGACCCGTCACCGCTCACCGACTTCGCCGCCGCGCTGACCTCGGCCACCGGCAACCAGTTGCAGGAAGTGCTCGACTGCGTGCCCATGCTCAAGCGCATGGAAAAGGTCCTGCCGATGCTGCGCAAAGAGGTGGAAGTCGCGCGCCTGCAGAACGAGATCTCGGCCGAGGTTAACCGGCAGATTGGCGAACACCAGCGCGAGTTCTTCCTCAAGGAACAACTCAAGGTCATCCAGCAAGAGCTGGGCCTGACCAAGGACGACCGCAGCGCCGACCTCGAGCAGTTCGAACAGCGCCTGGAAGGCAAGACCCTGCCGCCCCAGGCACGCAAGCGCCTCGATGAAGAGATGGGCAAGCTGGCCATTCTCGAAACCGGCTCGCCCGAGTACGCCGTCACCCGCAACTACCTCGAATGGGCCACCGCTCTGCCGTGGGGCGTGTACGGCAAGGACAAGCTTGACCTCAAGCATGCTCGCAAAATCCTCGACCAGCATCATGCCGGCCTCGATGACATCAAGGAACGCATTATCGAATTCCTCGCCGTGGGCGCCTGGAAAGGCGAAATCAGCGGCTCGATCGTGCTGCTGGTAGGCCCGCCAGGGGTGGGCAAGACCAGCATCGGCAAATCCATTGCAGAGTCGCTTGGCCGGCCGTTCTATCGCTTCAGCGTTGGCGGCATGCGTGACGAGGCCGAAATCAAAGGCCACCGCCGCACCTACATCGGCGCGCAGCCCGGCAAGCTGGTACAGGCCCTTAAAGACGTCGAAGTGATGAACCCGGTCATCATGCTCGACGAGATCGACAAGATGGGCCAGAGCTACCAAGGCGACCCGGCTTCAGCATTGCTGGAAACCCTCGACCCAGAGCAGAACGTCGACTTCCTCGACCACTACCTCGACCTGCGCCTGGACCTGTCCAAGGTGCTGTTCGTGTGCACCGCCAACACCCTCGACTCGATCCCCGGGCCGCTGCTCGACCGCATGGAAGTGATTCGCCTGTCCGGCTACATCACTGAGGAAAAACTGGCCATCGCCAAACGCCACCTGTGGCCCAAGCAACTGGCAAAAGCTGGCGTATCCAAAAGCAGCCTGAGCATCAGCGACAGTGCCCTGCGCCTGGTGATCGAGGGCTATGCTCGCGAGGCCGGCGTGCGCCAGCTGGAAAAGCAACTGGGCAAACTGGTGCGCAAGGCCGTGGTCAAGCTGCTTGAAGACCCCGAGGCCAAGCTGAGGATCGGCCCCAAGGACCTGGAAGCCGCACTTGGCATACCCGTGTTCCGCAGTGAACAGGTACTGGCTGGCAAAGGTGTAATCACCGGCCTGGCCTGGACCAGCATGGGCGGCGCCACGCTGCCGATCGAGGCGACTCGCATCCACACGCTCAACCGCGGCTTCAAGCTGACCGGCAAGCTGGGTGACGTGATGAAGGAGTCGGCCGAAATTGCCTACAGCTACGTCAGTTCCAACCTCAAGCAGTTTGGCGGTGACCCTGGCTTCTTCAACGAAGCGTTCATCCACTTGCACGTTCCCGAAGGCGCCACGCCCAAGGATGGCCCGAGTGCCGGCGTCACCATGGCCAGTGCCCTGTTGTCGCTTGCCCGCGACCAGGCACCAAAGAAAGGCGTGGCCATGACGGGCGAGCTGACCCTCACCGGCCAGGTGCTGCCGATAGGCGGGGTGCGCGAGAAGGTGATTGCGGCGCGCCGGCAGAAAATCTTCGAACTGATCCTGCCGGAGCCTAACCGTGGCGATTTCGAAGAACTGCCGGACTACCTGCGCGAAGGCCTGACAGTGCATTTTGCCAAGCGCTTTGCCGACGTGGCCAAAGTCCTGTTCTAGCCTGCACCGGCCACTTCGCGGCTTTGGCCTCGAAGTGGCCGGCACTGGCAACACAAAACTCGTCGATCATCGGTTATCCTCAGGTCATCGTCAGCCCCCGGAGCCAACATGACCGCCCCTCGTCTGCTCGTTCCCCTGAGCTTTGCCCTGCTTTGCGCCTGCGCGCAACAACCCACACAGCCCGTCGAACTGGACGCCGAAAGTGAATGCCCAACGCGGCTGCAGATAGGCCAGGCACTGACCCTGAGCTTGCCCAGCAACCCGTCCACCGGCTATCGCTGGCGTGTCGAAAATTCCGCGTCGAGCGTGCTGCGTATCCTTAGCCCCGAGGTCTATAGCGCCCCCGAAGAGGAAGAGGTTGTTGGCAGTGCCGGTGTCTCTACCTGGCGGTTCCTGGCCAACAGCACCGGGGATGCCCAACTGGTACTGGTTTACCAGCAGCCATGGGCCGCAGACGTCGCCCCGGTGCAAACCTTCGACTGCAAGGTTATCGTCCGCTGAAGACCATCAACTGCGGTCATACATCAGTTGTACTACCTTCAGGTACTCACCCAGACCTTTCAGCGCGACCGTGGCAGCCTCCAGGTCCATCGTCGCGCTAAGGCTTTCGGCCTGAGCCTGCCACTCTGACTCCACCTTGCGAAGCTCGTGTAACCACGCATCCTTGAGTGGCACAACACCAGACAACACCTTGACCGCCTCCCCTTCATTGCGCGCCGTTTGCAAGGTTCGTTGCACTTGCAGCTGGTCGCCCAATGCTTCCTCGATTTTTGTATCAAGGCGGGCACGGGCTTTGCCCAGGTCGCTGAATGTCTTGGCCCCTTCCAGCGCATCAGCGTGCTTGCCGAGCTTTTGCGTCACAGCCTTGAGCAGGCCGGCGTCGAGTTTCGGGTCGGTGATCAATCCCATTATCTGATCAATTTCGTCATCGCTCGGGATGAGGCCTTTTAGTGCACTGGCAACCGAAGGCCGCTCGAACAACTCGATAGCCTGCACGATATCTGCCCGCTGTTGTTGCAGCTGCACCAGCCGTTGATCGAACGCAACCGCCTGTTCCTGCAGCTCAGCCGTTCGTGCTTCCAACGCTGCCAATGAATCGACAAGGGCCGACAGCGAGAACAGCTCCAGCCGCAAGTTTTTCCTGGCCAGATGCGCATGATGCTGGCTCAAGCGCTCCAGTACACTGGCCAATCTGTGGTGCGTATGAGCCCCTTCCTTGCCCGGGATGAAGTCCCGCTCGTCCAGCAACGCGATACCGCCTATCAGGCTTTCCTTGAACGCGCGCTCGACAGCCAGCAACAGTATGCGCAGTTCATCAAGTTGCTCGCGCGCGGCTGGAAGCACTTTCATCTCCCAACTTTCCATGAGCTGGAATATGTGCTCCTGCACTTTTTGCATCTGGACAAAATCGGGGGTGACGGTTTGAACATTGGCAATGTCCATCTCAGGCTTCCTCATACTCTTCAATCATCTCATTGAACAATTCGGACAGCACGTGGCAGATACTGCCTATTTTTGTCCACGGTTTGATAACCTCTGAAAAGTCATGCACAAAGGATTCAAGCTGGGAGAGGGTGCTCAGCTCTTTGGCTTCATTCACAGAGTTGTTGGCATACGAGGCAAGGAATAACCACACATCGGCCAGCCGTTTGGTCGCCGCTGAGAGGTCTTTGCACCGGAACTGCAAGTCCCTGACCAAGGTCGACACACGCTCGAAGTCGTTCAAGGCTGGCGCCAACTTGCCCAACGCATGCGCCAACTCGTCGCGCCTTTCAATCAGCACATTCTTCGCGGCCCTGATGCTTTCTGCCTTTTGACCGAACACACCGCCGGTTATCACCAGGCCGATCGGCCCCAGCAAGATACCGGTGAACGCGTAACCCACATTGGCATCGTACTCGGATTTCAACTGATCGATCTGCTCGTCCCACTGATCGAGCTGCCTGCGTTTTTCCAGTGTGTCCTCATGGGAAACCCGTTCTTCGAAGTGCTTCAGCAAGCGTCCCATGCGCGGTTTTAGCTCACGCTTGATTTCATTGTTGAACCAGTTCGCACGGGCGTCGACGTCATCGATACGCCGCCGGGTACCTTCAATCTCCCTGACCAGTTCGGAAATGCCGAGTGTCATCACACTGGCGAGCTGTGCTTGCTCTTCTTCGCTCAACTGCGCGGTGTAAACATCGTCGCCCTGCTCGGCTTTGCGTTTTTGGATCGCCATGAAAACGTCACTGCTTTCAAGGTTCTCCAACAGGCTACCGCCACGCTGCACCAGGCTTTCGGCGAACAGTTCAATTTCCGGCCCCAGCTGCTTTACGCTGCGTTCCAGTATGTCCCATTCGTAGGCATGCCGGTGCAGCGCCACATAAAGGTCGCTGACCATCGATGCCTCGATACCGAGGGCGGCATAATCAACTTCCCTTTCGATTTCCACCTGCGTTCGGGGTAACTGATTGACGGTACTGACGTACCGTTTGATGGCTTTCAAGTTATCGGCCGTCATCAAACTGCCAATTTGCTGGCCGCCGTCCAGCCGGCTTTCAATGAATGAAAAATACCGTTCCGGCAACATTTTCACTTTGGACACCAGGTCCAGTTCCTCTACCGGTAGTTCTTCCTGCCTAGTTGCGATATTCATCTTTCAACCATGGACCCAATAAACTAAAGGGAGTTGAAGTTTCCACTCGCGGCACACCGATTACATTGGCCTGGGTAACTAAACGCTGTGGGAAAGTTCACCGCTACCGGCGTGAACGCTCCGACCCTGAAGCATTGCCATGGCAAGATGCGTGGCCATTGGATAAAATGCGCCCCCGTTTCACCCTGTATCGAGCCCACCGTGAGCAAACAACCCGACCGCCTTTTCTCCCAACCTTTGGAACAGGTGCCCGACTTCGTTTTCAACGAAGACGTGGTGCGCGTGTTCCCGGACATGATCAAGCGCTCGGTGCCCGGCTACCCAACCATCGTCGAAAACCTCGGCGTGCTGGCCGCCCGCTTCGCCCAGCCGCACACCGCGCTGTACGACCTGGGCGCCTCGCTGGGTGCAGTCACGCAGTCGTTACGCCGCCACGTGCGCAGCGACGGCTGCCGGGTGATCGCGGTGGACAATTCTGCGGCCATGGTCGAGCGCTGCCGCCAGTACCTCACCGCCCAGGACTCGATGTTCCAGGAGTTGCTGCCGGTGCAAGTGCTGGAAGCCGATATCCTCGCCCTACCCTTCGAGCCCGCCTCGGTCGTGGCGATGAACTTCACCCTGCAGTTCATCGCCCCCGACCAGCGCCTGGAACTGCTCGGGCGCATCCGCCAGGCACTGCTACCAGGGGGTGCGCTGATCCTTTCGGAGAAGCTGCGCTTTGCCGATGAGCAAGCGCAGGACCTGCTCAATGAACTGCACCTGGATTTCAAGCGGGCCAATGGCTACAGCGAACTGGAAATCGCCCAGAAGCGCAGCGCCATCGAAAACGTGATGCGCCCCGACACGCTCGAAGCCCACCAGCAGCGCCTGCGCGCCGCCGGCTTCTCCAAAGTGGTGCCCTGGTTCCAATGCCTTAACTTCGCCTCGTTGATAGCCCTGCCATGATCGATCTGTCCCCCCTCGTCCGCCGCTTGGCGGGCACGCCCCTGGCTTCCTGGTCACAAGGCCTGCAAGCGCAACTGGAAGCCAAGCTGGAGAAAGGCCACGGCGACCTCGACCGCTGGCGCGGTGCGCTCGACGCCCTGCCTGCCCTGAAACCCAGTGAAATCGACCTGGTCAACGGGCTGCGCCTGGACTGCGACTGCGACGACGCTACCCGCACGCAGATGCGTCAGGCACTGATGGGCCTGTCGCCATGGCGAAAAGGGCCGTTCGATCTGTTTGGCGTGCACGTAGACACCGAATGGCATTCGGACTGGAAATGGTCGCGGGTAGGCCCGCACCTGGACCTCAAGGGCAAACGCGTGCTCGACGTCGGCTGTGGCAACGGCTACTACCAGTGGCGCATGCTCGGTGCCGGCGCCGACATGGTGATCGGTGTCGACCCCAACTGGTTGTTCTTCTGCCAGTTCCAGGCCGTGCAGCAGTACCTGCCAGAGCTGCCGGCCTGGCACCTACCCTTCGCCCTGGAAGAACTGCCTGCCAATCTGGAAGGCTTCGACACGGTCTTTTCCATGGGCGTGTTCTATCACCGCCGCTCCCCCATCGAGCACCTGCTGGCGCTCAAGGACTGCCTGGTCAAAGGGGGCGAGCTGGTTCTGGAAACCCTGGTGATCGAGGGCGATGAAAACCAGGTGTTAGTCCCTGAGGACCGCTATGCGCAGATGCGCAACGTCTGGTACCTGCCGTCAGTACCCGCCCTGGCGCGGTGGTTGCGCCGTGCCGGCTTCAACGATGTGCGTTGCGTCGATGTGAGCGTGACCAGCGTCGAGGAGCAGCGCAGCACCGAGTGGATGCGCTACCAGTCGCTGGGCGACTTCCTCGACCCGAACGACCACAGCAAGACCATCGAAGGCCTGCCTGCCCCACGCCGCGCCACCCTGCTGGCGCGCAAATAAAAAAAGGCGCCCGGTTGGGCGCCTGAATACACCTGCGCCGAGGAGCTGTCGCGGCGCAGGTGTTTTTTACCTCAATCCTTGGCCACCTCGCGGGCCTTCTCTTGCGCTTTGCGCTCACGTTCTGCAACGGCCTGTTGCTTGTCGCCGTGCAGGCGCTGCTGGTCTTCGCGGAACGCTTGCCAGAACTGCTTCGAGCGCTCCGCACCGCCCTCGGCATAGACACTGGCACTGCCCAGGGCCAGGGCGGCCAGCAGTAGGTATTTGGTCAGGTTCATCGTGTTTGCCTCGTGATAACCGATCAGATGCGGCCATCCTAGCCAGGGGCGGCTAACAGCAAGGTGAGGCGGGGATTACAGTCCTGCAATGTGGCCTTTTGTTGCCTGTCGGGGCCTCTTCGCAGCACAAGGCTGCTCCTACAGGAGCGGGTTTACCCGCGAAAGGGCCCTGACAGACAGCCAGATAACAGCAGGATTACAAATCCGTTATCTGCGCCGCAGCGCCATAGGCATGCCGTAACATCCCGCCCCTTGACCCTGATGTCGCTACAGGGTCGAGAATCGCCCCCTTTCCTTACACCGAGCTCCCCCATGCGCCTACTGATCATCGAGGACGAACTGCGTACCGCCGATTACCTGCAACAGGGCCTGCGCGAAAACGGCTACGTGGTCGACTGCGCCCACACCGGCACCGACGGCCTGCACCTGGCCCGCCAGCAGCCTTATGACCTGGTCATCCTCGACGTCAACCTGCCAGAACTCGATGGCTGGACCGTGCTCCAGCGGCTGCGCACCGAATCGGCCACGCGCATCATGATGCTGACCGCCCACGGTCGCCTGGACGACCGGGTCAAAGGCCTGGACCTGGGCGCTGACGACTACCTGCTCAAGCCCTTCGAATTCCCTGAGCTTCTGGCGCGCATCCGCAGCCTGCTGCGCCGTAACGATCAGCAGCTGCAGCCCAGCACTCTGCGCGTCGCCGACCTGGAACTGGACCCCGGCCGCCACCGCGCCTACCGCGCCGGGCAGCGCATTGACCTGACCGCCAAGGAGTTCGCCCTGCTGCACCTGCTGATGCGCCAAAGTGGTGAAGTGCTTTCGCGCACCCAGATCATCTCGTTGGTATGGGACATGAATTTCGACTGCGACACCAACGTGGTCGAGGTTTCGATCCGTCGCCTGCGGGCGAAGATCGACGACCCGTTCGACAACAAGCTGATCCATACCCTGCGCGGCGTAGGCTATGTACTGGAGGCGCGCGCTTGAAAAACGCCAGCCTGTCACTGCGCCTGGGCCTGAGCGTGACACTGATGGGCGCCGCACTGGTGCTGCTGCTGGCCTGCCTGGCCGTGTTCGCCCTGGATCACGAACTGGACAGCCGCGCACGCAAGGACCTGGCGCGCAAGATGCTGCAGGTTGAACACAACCTGCGCGTCGATCTGCGTAGCGAGGACCTGGGCAGCCGCGCCCATCCACTGCTCGACCTGGTGATGGGGCATGACAACCTCAGCCTCAGCGTACTGGCTCTGGAAGGCCGCCACCCGCACCTGCTCAGCCTCGGCCCGGCCCTGGAGTCGCGGGTGAGCGAGTTGCACACCGATGCCCGCCTGGCCTTTCACGCATGGCGCGACAGCAGCGGCAACCAGATCCTCACCGTGACCCGGCTGATGCGCCTGCGCGACAACACGCCGGTGAAGGTAATGATGTCGCTCAACCGCGCCGACGACAACGCCCTGCTGCAGGCCTACCTGCATTCGACCTTGCTCGCCTTGCCACTGCTGCTGCTATTGATTGGTGCAGGCGCCTGGTGGCTGATGCAGCGCGGCCTGAAACCGCTGCGGCGCTTCCGGCGCATTGCCGGGCAAGTGTCGGCCCAGGACCTGCAACATCGCCTGCCAGCTACCGGCCTGCCGCAAGAACTGGCGCAACTGGCCAGCAGCATCAACGTGATGCTCGACCGCCTCGATCAGGGCGTGAGCCAGTTGTCGCAGTTCTCCGACGACCTGGCCCATGAGTTGCGTACCCCGTTGAGCAACCTGATGGGCAAGGCGCAAGTGACCCTGGCCCGTGAGCGGGACAACGCCAACTACCGGGAAGTGCTGGAAGACAGTATCGAGGAGCTGACCCGGCTCAACCGCATCATCAATGACATGCTGTTTCTCGCCCAGGTCAGCCAGCCGCAAACGCAGGTTGCATTGAAACCCTTGGCGCTGGCTGACGAGGCAGCGCGGGTTGTCGAACTGTTTGCCTTCAGTGCCGAGGGGAAAGCAGTTGAGCTGCGTGTGCAGGGCTGGGGAACGGCGCTGGGGGACCGGCTGATGTTTCAGCGGGCGTTGTCGAACCTGTTGAGCAATGCCATCCGGCACAGCCCTGAGGGCGAGCGCGTCGAATTGCGCATCGAGCGCTCGGGCAGCGAAGTACGGTTATCGGTGGAGAACACAGGGAACGGCATTGCTGCTGAGCACCAGTCGCGCTTGTTCGAGCGGTTTTACCGGGTGGGCTCAGGACGCTCGCGAATTGAGGGCGGGACCGGGCTGGGGTTAGCGATCGTGCGGTCGATCATGCAGTTGCATGGCGGGCGGGTCGAAGTGAACAGCAGCCCCTTGGGGCCTACCCGCTTCACCCTGGTGTTTCCTGCCGAGTAATCGGCTGCCTGTAGTGGCCTCTTCGCGGGTAAACCCGCTCCCACAAGTACTCCGCAGGCCTTGAGGTTTGTGCAATCCCTGTGGGAGCGGGTTTACCCGCGAAGAGGCCAGTACAGGCAACCCAATCAATCAGCGCGAAGCCGCCACGATCAGTGCCTTCATCTCGGCCACTGCGGCCTTGAAGCCGACAAACAAGGCATGCGCCACCAAGGCATGGCCAATGTTCAGTTCATTGATACCCTTGATCGCCGCCACCGCCTCGACGTTGTGGTAATGCAGCCCGTGGCCAGCATTGACGATCAGCCCCTGCCCCACGCCAAACGCCACGCCATCAACAATACGCTGCAACTCCTCGGCCACTTCGGTCGGGGTTTCGGCATCGGCATAACGCCCGGTATGCAGCTCGATGGCCGGCGCCCCCACCCGGCGTGAGGCCTCGATCTGGCGCTCGTCAGCATCGATGAACAGCGACACTTCGGCACCGGTGCGGGCAAGGCGCTCCACGGCCGCCTTGATCCGTGCCTCCTGCCCCGCCACGTCCAGGCCACCTTCGGTAGTCAGTTCCTGACGGGTTTCAGGCACCAGGCAGATGTGCGCCGGGCGGATCTTCTCGGCAAAAGCCATCATCTCTTCGGTGACGCCCATTTCGAAGTTCATGCGCGTCTGCAGCACATCCTTGAGCAGCACCACGTCGCGTTCCTGGATGTGCCGACGGTCTTCGCGCAGGTGCACGGTGATGCCATCGGCGCCCGCTTCCTCGGCGTCCAGGGCAGCCTTGACAGGGTCAGGGTAACGCGTGCCCCGGGCTTGGCGCAGGGTCGCCACGTGGTCGATGTTTACGCCGAGAAGCATGCGGTTGCTGTGAGTCACGAAAGGCTCTCCTGAAGGTTGAGCCCCACAGCATACGTCGTGATCAGCGCTTGCGAAACAGTTCCCGGCTGACCAACGGCTTTGCGCCCAGATGCACCGCCAGCGCTTGGCGCATCAGGCGCTTGGCTGCGAGCAAAGCGCCTGGGGTATCCCAGTCGGCATCAGCCAGGGCCAACAGCTCAATGCCGCGAAACAGGCCGGGTTGCACCAGTTCGACCCGCTCCAGGCCGGCATCCACACGCAAGCGGTACAGGCCGTCTGCGGCGATGGGTTGGTCGTTGACGTCATGATTCAAGGAGAACGCATAACCCAGTTCGTCCAGCAGCCGCCATTCGAACGAGCGCAGCAGCGGCTCTAGCGGGCGCCCGGCGGCCAAGGCCTGCAGGGTCAGGGCGTAGTGCTCGAACAGGGCCGGGAACGGCGCTTCGGCAGGCAGCAGGCGCATGAGCAGTTCATTGAGGTACAACCCGCTGAACAGGGCATCGCCGTGCAGCCAGGCGGCAATGCCGGCGCTGTCCATCCGCCCGACATTCTTCAGCTCGCCACGCCCGCGCAGCTCCACCTCAAGGGGTACGAATGGACGCACCAGGCTGCCGCCCTTGCCACGCGCACGCCGCAGTACGGCGCGCACGCGGCCCTGCGGCGTGAACAAGTCCACCAGCG
This sequence comes from Pseudomonas sp. SAS7, assembly GCF_052112345.1. NCBI lineage: Bacteria > Pseudomonadati > Pseudomonadota > Gammaproteobacteria > Pseudomonadales > Pseudomonadaceae > Pseudomonas > Pseudomonas sp. SAS7. The sequence goes on from NZ_JBEGGO010000004.1 coordinate 132,233, forward strand.
CGCTGGTTTCCTTGTAGGCACGACTGTGCAGCACGTAGGCTGGCTGGCCGACAGGTTGTTCCATGGAAGTCACTTGCCCCAGGGGTTGCACTGGCCCTTGTAGGAGCGGCCTTGTGTCGCGATTGGGCTGCACAGCAGCCCCGGCGATTTATGCTGCAAAGCTGAAAATCTGGGGCCGCTGTGCGGCCCTATCGCGACACAAGGCCGCTCCTACAGGGACCGTGCGGGCGTTACAGGTCGCCGTAGCCCAGCGAGCGCAGGGCGCGCTCGTCGTCGGACCAGCCGCCTTTCACCTTGACCCACAGGTTGAGCATGACCTTGGAGTCGAACAGCACTTCCATGTCCTTGCGCGCCTCGGAACCGATACGCTTGATACGCTCGCCCTTGTCGCCAATGATGATTTTCTTCTGGCCGTCGCGTTCAACCAGGATCAACGCATGAATGTGCAGCACATGGCCCTGCTGCTTGAATTCCTCGATCTCCACGGTGATCTGGTACGGCAACTCCGCACCCAGCTGGCGCATGATCTTCTCGCGCACCAGTTCGGCGGCAAGGAAGCGGCTGCTACGGTCGGTGATCTGGTCTTCCGGGAAGAAGTGATCGTTCTCGGGCAGATGCTTGGCGATCTGTGCTTCCAGCGCTTCGAGGTTGTGCCCCTGCTGCGCAGAAATCGGCATGACTTCGGCGTTTGGCAGTTGCTCCTGCAGCCACTGCAGGTGCGGGATCAACTCGGCCTTCTCTTCCATGCGATCGGTCTTGTTGACCGCGATGATCAGCGGGCCGGTCACGTACTGCACGCGCTCCAGCACCAGTTGGTCCTCGTCGGTCCATTTGGTGCGGTCGACCACGAAGATCACCACGTCAACGTCCTTGAGGGCCGCCGAGGCGTTGCGGTTCATGTAGCGGTTCAAGGCTTTGTCGTTGGCCTTGTGCATACCGGGGGTGTCGACGTAGATCGCCTGCACATCACCTTCGGTCTTGATACCGAGCATGTTGTGGCGGGTAGTCTGCGGCTTGCGCGAAGTGATCGCCAGCTTCTGGCCCAGGATGTGGTTGAGCAAGGTCGACTTGCCCACGTTGGGGCGGCCGACAATGGCCACGTAGCCGCAGCGCGTCGGGTTGTTATCAGTCATTGCCATTCTCCACGCCCAGGGCGATCAGTGCAGACGCGGCAGCGACTTGCTCGGCAATACGCCGGCTAACGCCCTGACCACGGCTCTTGTTGTTCAGCAGCACGACTTCGCATTCGACGAAGAAAGTACGGCAGTGCGGTTCACCCTGGATATCCACTACTTCGTAACGCGGCAGCTCACAGCTGCGCGATTGCAGGAATTCTTGCAGGCGGGTTTTCGGGTCCTTGTTGGTGTCGACCAGGGTCAGGCCTTCGAACTCGTCGGCCAGCCAGGCCAGTACACGTTCCCGGGCCGTGTCCATGTCGGCGTCCAGGTAGATGGCACCAATCAGCGCCTCCAGGGCGTCGGCCAGGATCGATTCGCGACGGAACCCGCCACTCTTGAGCTCACCCGAACCCAGGCGCAGGTATTCGCCCAGGTCGAAACCACGGGCCAGGCGGGCCAGGGTCTCGCCCTTGACCAAGCGAGCGCGCAAGCGCGACAGCTGGCCTTCGCGGGCCTGCGGGAAGCGCTCGAACAGCGCTTCGCCGGCGACGAAGTTGAGAATGGCGTCACCGAGAAACTCCAGGCGCTCGTTATTGCGCCCGGCATAGCTGCGATGGGTCAGTGCCAGAAGCATCTGGTCCTGATTCTTGAAGGTATAACCGAGCTTTCGCTCCAGATGGGCAAGGGAAGCACTCATGCAACCACCCGTTTGTTGTTCAACGCGTTGTTCAAATCAACATCCTGAAAGACTGTTTGGCTGTGGCCCGCCGCCGTATGCGACGAATCTCCCGATCCCTGAGAACACAGCCTATGTCAGAAATGCATTCGGCGCTGTCTGCTGGACAGCGCCGAAGGGTATCAATGGATCAGGCCGACCCGCGACAGGTTGGGCAGGTGGCTGAGCTTGGGCTCTGGCCAGCTCATCCACACCGCAAAGGCCTTGCCGACGATATTCCGGTCCGGAACCATGCCGTGCAGTTCCTTAGGGATATTTGGGTCATCCCAGTAACGGCTGTCGTTGGAGTTGTCGCGGTTGTCGCCCATCATGAAGTAATGGCCTGCCGGCACGGTCCACTGCTGGTCCGGTGGCATGCGATAACGGCTCATTTCCTTACGGATCAAGTGTTCGGCCTCGCCGAGCTTTTCCTTGTACAGCTCGGCGCTGCCCAAGGTGCCTGGCTCGGTGCCCACCAGTTGTTCGGCAATCGGCTGGCCGTTGACGAACAACCGCTTGTCGTTGGTATAGCGGATCTGGTCGCCCGGCAGGCCGACCACCCGCTTGATGTAGTTGACGTTCGGGTCGCTCGGGTAGCGGAACACCATTACATCACCGCGTTGCGGGTCACCCACCTCGATGACCTTCTTGTCGATCACCGGCAGGCGAATGCCGTACGAGAACTTGTTCACCAGGATGAAGTCGCCCACTTCCAGGGTCGGTTTCATCGACCCCGAAGGAATCTGGAACGGCTCGACCAGGAATGAACGCAGCACCAGCACGATGAACAGCACCGGAAAGAACGATTTGCCGTACTCGACCAGCAACGGTTCCTTGTTCAGGCGCTCGACCACCGCCATTTCGGGCTGGCTGACGCTGCCCTGATAGTTGGCGATTGCTGCACGCCGGCGCGGGGCCAGGAACAGCAGGTCGATCAAGCCCAGCAGACCGCAGACGAAGACGGCGATGACTAGCAACAGCGGGAAATTTAGCGACATAGGACCTAGCTATCCAACCTGAGCACGGCGAGGAAGGCTTCCTGTGGAATTTCCACGTTGCCGACCTGTTTCATGCGTTTCTTACCGGCCTTCTGCTTCTCCAGCAGTTTCTTCTTACGGCTGACGTCACCACCGTAGCACTTGGCCAGTACGTTCTTTCTGAGCGCCTTGACGGTTGTCCGCGCAATGATCTGGCCGCCAATGGCTGCCTGGATCGCCACGTCGAACATCTGCCGAGGGATCAGTTCCTTCATCTTCTCGGTCAACGCACGGCCTTTGTAGGCCGCGTTGTCACGGTGCACGATCAATGCCAGGGCATCGACCTTGTCGCCATTGATCAGTACATCCAGTTTGACCAGGTTGGCCGACTGGTAGCGATCAAAATGATAATCCAGCGAAGCATAGCCGCGGCTGGTGGACTTGAGACGGTCGAAGAAGTCCAGGACCACTTCGTTCATCGGCATGTCGTAACGTACCTGCACCTGGCTGCCGAGGAACTGCATGTCGCGCTGCACGCCACGCTTCTCGATGCACAGGGTGATGACGTTACCCAGGTGCTCCTGCGGTACCAGGATGGTCGCGGTGACAATCGGCTCACGGAAGTCGGTCACAGACGAGACGTCCGGCAGCTTTGACGGGTTGTCGACGATGATGGTTTCACCGGTCTTCAGCTCGAGCTCGTAGATCACGCTCGGTGCGGTGGTAATCAGGTCCAGGTCGTATTCGCGCTCCAGGCGCTCCTGGATGATCTCCATGTGCAGCATGCCGAGGAAACCGCAACGGAAGCCGAAGCCCAGGGCGTCGGAGCTTTCCGGCATGTACTGCAGCGACGAGTCGTTGAGGGTGAGCTTCTGCAATGCGTCGCGGAAGTCCTCGAAGTCGTCGGAGCTGACCGGGAACAGGCCGGCGTAGACCTGTGGCTGGATCTTCTTGAAGCCCGCCAGCACTTCGACCTCGGGGGTCGAGGACAAGGTCAGGGTGTCACCCACCGGCGCACCGTGAATGTCTTTGATGCTGGCGATGATGAAGCCTACTTCACCGGCTTTCAGATCAGCGGTCTGGGTATGTTTCGGGGTGAACACACCCACGCTGTCGACCAAGTGCACCTTACCGGTGGACTTGACCAGGATCTTGTCGCCCTTCTTGACGCGGCCCTGACGCACTCGCACCAGCGAGACCACGCCCAGGTAGTTGTCGAACCAGGAGTCGATGATCAGCGCCTGCAGAGGGGCGTCGATCTCGCCTTCAGGCGCGGGAATGGTATGCACCAGGCGCTCGAGTACCTCGTCCACGCCCATGCCGCTCTTGGCGCTGCAAGCCACGGCGTCAGTGGCGTCGATGCCGATGATCTTCTCGATCTCGTCCTTGACGCGGTCCGGATCGGCCTGGGGCAGGTCCATCTTGTTCAGTACTGGCATGACTTCCAGGCCCTGCTCGATGGCGGTGTAGCAGTTGGCCACGGACTGGGCTTCGACACCCTGGCCGGCGTCAACCACCAGCAGTGCGCCTTCACAGGCTGCCAGCGAGCGCGAGACTTCGTAGGTGAAGTCGACGTGGCCGGGGGTGTCGATGAAGTTCAGCTGGTAGGTCTTGCCGTCTTGCGCCTTGTAGTGAAGCGTGACGCTGTGGGCTTTGATGGTAATCCCGCGTTCGCGCTCCAGGTCCATCGAATCAAGCACCTGAGCTTCCATTTCGCGTGCCGACAGGCCACCGCACATCTGGATGAAACGGTCGGCCAGCGTCGACTTGCCATGGTCGATGTGGGCGATGATGGAGAAATTGCGGATATGACTCAAATCACTCACGGATCAACACTCGAAAAGGCTGCGAGCCGGGACGCCCGCCGAAAAATAGCCGGGAATTGTACCTCAAGCAGCAGGGATATGGGAGATTCCTCTATCGGGGTGTACAGCGCTTTGGCGCCTGCATTTGTGAATTTTCATGAAAAAGGGCAGCCGTAGCTGCCCTTTCCTGCCTGCAAAACCGCTTATTCAGCGAGCTTGAAGGTGATGAAGCTGGCACGCCCCTGACGCAGCACGCGCATCGACACCGAGCGGTTCTTCGGCAGTTCCTTGGCGATTTCGGTGAATTCCTTGGCCGAACCGATGGCCTGGTTGTTCAGGTGACTGATGACGTCACCCGGGCGCAGGCCGATCATCGCTGCTGGGCCATCCTGCACTTCCTTGATAACCACGCCACCCTTGAGTTCGAGGGACTTTTTCTGCTCGGCGGTCAGGTCGGCCACCGAAACGCCCAGGCGGTTGCTGCTGCGCTCGGCGCTGCCTTCGGCGCCTGTACCGATCTCGGCATCGTCATCCGGCATCGCGCCGACACCCACATCCAGGGTCTGGCGCTTGCCGTTGCGGATGATCTCCAGCTTGGCCTTTTCGCCGTCCTTGAGGCTACCGACCAGGTGTGGCAAGTCGGCCGACATGACGATCGGCTGGCCGTTCATGCTCAGGATCACGTCGCCCACCTGCAGGCCACCTTTGGCTGCCGGGCCGTTTTCCAGTACCTGGGCTACCAGCGCACCCGCCGGCTTGTCCAGGCCGAAGGATTCCGCCAGGTCCTTGTTGACCTCCTGGATCACAACGCCCAGCCAGCCGCGGCTGACCTTGCCATCTTTCTTCAGCTGATTGGACACATCCAGCGCCACATCGATCGGGATGGCGAACGACAGGCCCATGAAGCCGCCAGAGCGGGTGAAGATCTGTGAGTTGATACCCACCACTTCGCCCTTCATGTTGAACAGCGGGCCGCCCGAGTTACCCGGGTTGATGGCTACGTCGGTCTGGATGAACGGGACGTAGGTCTCGTTAGGCAGGGTACGGCCTTTGGCACTGACGATACCTTTGGTCACCGAATGGTCGAAGCCGAACGGCGAACCGATGGCCAGCACCCACTCGCCCACCTTGAGCTTCTCGGAATCACCCAGCTTCACGATCGGCAGGTTCTTGCCTTCGACCTTGAGCAGGGCCACGTCGGTGCGCGGGTCGGTGCCGACCAGCTTGGCCTGCAGCTCGCTGCGGTCCGACAGGCGGACAATGATTTCGTCGGCGTCGGCCACCACGTGGTTGTTGGTCAGCACATAACCATCGCTGGAAATGATGAAGCCCGAACCCAGCGATTGCGCCTCGCGCTGACGGTCGCCACGCGGCGAGCGCGGCTGCTGCGGCATGTTGCGCTCGAAGAATTCGCGGAACATCGGCGGCAGGCCTTCCAGGTCCGGCATCTGCCCTGCGGCGATGCGACGGTCCGGCAGCTTCTGCTTGGTACTGATGTTGACCACAGCCGGCGAGGCCTGCTCGACCAGCGTGGTGAAGTCCGGCAGGGCTTCCTCGGCCTGGGCGGTGAGCACCTGGCCGAGCATGAGCACGGCGGCGAACATCGATAGGTAGGATTTCAAACGTGGTGTAGACATACGGCTCCCGTCACAACGAGCGGTAGTTTAGAAAGGCCCCTGCACAAAGCAGGAAAGGCCAGGCTCCAAGAAGCCTGACCTATAGAAAATTTGCCAGTAGATTGCAAATGACAATGCTTTAATTTCATTTCAGGCGCATATCCGTTCGCCTTGGCATGGCCCGCAAAAGCGCACCATTACTGGCGCGCCTGGGCATCCTGGGGCCGCATCGACAACGCGACGCGTTCTGCCGTACCGAGCGGAATTTCGCCAACCACGGTGACCATCACCTTGCCCTTGGGCGTGTTGAGGCGTCGCGAAACCGCCGAGGTCGGGCCAAGCTGGGTACGCACATCGGTCCCGGCATCGTCCTTCACGGGTTCAAGAAACACCGAGAAGCGCGCAAGCCCATCGTCGTACATCAGGCTACTGACCGTGCTGTCATGTCTGGAGTCACGCCGTACCGAGCTGTTGACCAGCTCGAAGCCTGGCGGGAGCCAGTCCGAGCGCCAACCGGCAACGCTGTCATTGCTGACGGCGGCGACACGCTGCACCGGCTTGCATGCAGCACTGGGGCGCAGGTCATCATCGCCAGGCGGCGTGTCGGTATCGAGGCGCGTCATCTGGAAGCGCTCCAGCAACTGCCCTTTGTCGTTAAGCATCAACGAGCGCAATGGCAGGCCGGTGCTGCGGTCCAGGTGCAATTCGAAGGCATAGCGGTGCTGGTCGCGCGGAGTAAGCGTAAGGATCACGGCATCGCGCCCGGCGACCCGTGACTTGCCTGCCACGCTCAAGTCGTACCAGCCCATCAGTTTCAGCGGATCAAGCACACGCTGCGCAGAGTCCGTAGGGGTCGCCACACCACTGACCAAGGCCCCACTGACACACTCCACCTTGCCATCCACGCGCAGGATTTCCTGGGCGGCGCCGTCGAGCTGCAGAAGCCGCTCGCTGACCTTGCCACCTTCGACCCTGTGCCAGATATCGTGGGAAGAGAAGCTACCGTTGCGTTCGTAAACGAACGAACCCTGATAACTCTGCTTTTGCTCGGCTTGTGCCAGCTTGTTCAGCCAATCGCTCGCCTGGGGCGAGGAGTTGGCCGCCAATGCCGGCACCGTCATGCAGCTGCCAATCAGCAGCGACAGAAGAGGTAGCGCGCGCATGATCCTCCTTACTTAGCGGGGTTTTCCATGCTGGCGGCACGAGCATACGGCAGAGCGGTCTCAGTGCCTTTGAGCGCGGACTCCTGCGCATGCTGGCGCAGATAGCCCGGCAGACGCTGATCCCAGCCAGCCTGGTTTTGCAACACGCCGTTGGCCATCGGCCCGGTCGGTTGCTCACTGCTTTCACTATAGCCTGCCAACACAGCTGGCCCCTGAGTTTGTGGCATGCTCAGGCCCTGTTGTGCAGGCTGCTGCGAAGCCAGCTCGGCGCCGGTGATTTCGTCCTGGTTGTACATCCGCACGCCTGCCAGCACCGCAACGGTGACCGAGGCGGCGACCGCCAGGCGAGCGACGCTGCGCCATGGGCCCTTGTTGACCTTGGCCGGCACGGCTTCGTCCGCCAGCGCCGCAGACACCGCCGAGGCGATATCCAGGTTAGGCAGCAGCAGCTCCTTGTGCATGGCTGCACGGGCTACCTGATAACGCGACCAGGTGGCACGGGTTTCAGCGTCGTCTACGGCGCTAAGCACCCGACGCAGTTCCAGTTCGTCCGCTTCGTTATCCATTACCGCGGACAGCGATTCCTGCAAAGCTTCACGACTCATGGCGGTTCCTCTCTTGGCTGTCGCCGCTGTCTCAGGTTTCCTGCAACAACGGCTGCAGGGCTTTGTCTATGGCCTCCCGAGCGCGGAAGATTCGAGAGCGCACGGTACCCACCGGACATTGCATGACGCTGGCAATGTCTTCGTAACTCAGCCCGTCGAACTCGCGCAGGGTCAACGCCGTACGCAGGTCTTCGGGCAGTTGCTGGATGGTACGATGGACAGTGCCCTCGATTTCATCCCGCAACAACGAGCGCTCTGGGGACTCGAGATCCTTGAGACCATGATCGCCGTCGTAAAACTCCGCATCCTCGGAGCTCACATCACTGTCTGGCGGCCGTCTTCCACGGGACACCAGGTAGTTCTTCGCCGTGTTGATGGCGATGCGGTACAGCCAGGTATAAAACGCACTGTCACCGCGGAAATTACCAAGCGCACGATAGGCCTTGATAAAGGCTTCCTGTGCTACATCCTGGGCCTCGTGGGTATCGTGAACGAACCGCACGATCAACCCGAGAATCTTGTGCTGATACTTCAGCACCAACAGATCGAACGCTCGCCTGTCACCGCGCTGAACGCGCTCGACAAGCTGCTGATCCTCTTCCTGGGTTAGCATGAACACTCCTCAGTGAACTCGAAGGAGCGTTGCAACAGCCATCGATCAGGCTTGCAACCATAGACTCGGGCTTTTCGCAAAAGTTCTCCCCTCCAAGCAAGTTTCCTGCAGCCCTCGGTCGGCTTGCACGGAAGACGCGGCGCGGGCACGGCCGGCTACGTCGATAATCAGGTTTCGATTACGCAGGGACAGCCCGAACAGGCCTTGCCGCCCTGCGTCGCCGCGGCAAATTGTGACGTGCGGGCAACCTTCATAGGATTTCCGGCCATGTCGGAAAGTTCCCACAAAGGTTGCCGCAACCTGGCAAGTGGCATGGAAATGCGCCACCCGGGGCTGCTATAAAGGCAACCTGGCCAAGTTTAACGATAGTTTCACAATGCCATCTGCGCGTGACTATTGTGCCGCGCCCCCTCTCAAGATTACTAGTGTCCCGACATGAGCCAACAATTCCAACATGATGTCCTGGTGATCGGCAGCGGTGCCGCCGGTCTCAGCCTGGCACTGAACCTCCCCAGCCACCTGCGTGTTGCCGTGCTCAGCAAGGGCGATCTGGCCAACGGCTCGACCTTCTGGGCCCAGGGTGGCGTCGCGGCGGTGCTGGACAATACCGATACCGTGCAGTCGCATGTCGAGGACACCCTCAATGCCGGCGGCGGTCTGTGCCATGAAGAGGCGGTGCGCTTCACCGTCGAACACAGCCGCGAAGCCATTCAGTGGCTGATTGAGCAAGGCGTGCCTTTTACCCGTGACGAGCACTCCAGCGTCGACGACGGAGGCTTCGAATTCCACCTCACCCGTGAGGGCGGCCACAGCCACCGGCGCATCATCCACGCCGCCGATGCCACAGGCGCAGCCATTTTCACCACGCTGCTGGAACAGGCCCGCCGGCGGCCTAATATCGAGTTGCTGGAGCAGCGCGTGGCGGTCGACCTGATCACCGAGCGTCGCCTGGGCCTGCCTGGGGAGCGTTGCCTGGGCGCCTACGTGCTCGACCGCAACACCGGTGAGGTGGACACCTTCGGCGCGCGCTTCACCGTACTGGCTACCGGCGGTGCCGCCAAGGTCTACCTTTACACCAGCAACCCCGATGGCGCCTGCGGTGATGGCATCGCCATGGCCTGGCGAGCGGGCTGCCGGGTGGCGAACCTGGAATTCAACCAGTTCCACCCGACCTGCCTGTACCACCCGCAGGCCAAGAGCTTCCTGATCACCGAAGCCCTGCGCGGTGAAGGCGCGCTGCTGCGCCTGCCCAATGGCGAGCGCTTCATGCCACGCTTCGACCCGCGCGAAGAGCTGGCCCCGCGCGACATCGTGGCCCGCGCCATCGACCACGAGATGAAGCGCCTGGGCGTGGACTGCGTGTATCTGGACATCACCCACAAGCCGGCCCACTTCATCACGGGTCACTTCCCCACCGTGTACGAGCGCTGCCTGGCCTTTGGCATCGACATCACCCGCCAGCCGATCCCGGTCGTACCTGCGGCGCACTACACCTGTGGCGGGGTGATGGTCGATGATCGCGGCCACACCGATGTGCCAGGCTTGTACGCCATCGGCGAAACCAGCTTCACCGGCCTGCACGGTGCCAACCGCATGGCCAGCAACTCGCTGCTGGAATGCTTTGTCTATGGCCGCGCCGCCGCTGCCGACATCGAGGCGCACCTGGAACAAGTGGCCATGCCCAAGGCGCTGCCCGGCTGGGACGCCAGCCAGGTTACCGACTCGGACGAGGACGTGATCATCGCGCACAACTGGGACGAGCTGCGGCGCTTCATGTGGGACTACGTAGGTATCGTGCGTACCAGCAAGCGCCTGCAGCGGGCCCAGCACCGCATTCGCCTGCTGCTGGACGAAATCGACGAGTTCTACAGCAACTACAAGGTCAGCCGCGACCTGATCGAGCTGCGCAACCTGGCGCAGGTGGCCGAACTGATGATCCTGTCAGCCATGCAGCGCAAGGAAAGCCGCGGGCTGCACTACACCCTGGATTACCCGGGGATGCTGGACGAGGCCAAGGACACCATCCTTAGTCCGCTTTGAAAACGGTGGCGCCCGGGAGATCGAGCGCCGCCCGCGCGGCGCTTCGCAGCACAAGGCTGCTCCTACATCTGTTTCGGGCCAATTATTTCTGTGAGATTTGCGCGCGAACGCCTTGGAGCATGGCTCGATATCGCGTCGTTCAAACAAGGAGGTCGCGCGCGTCTGCCACAGGCGATACTGGCCCGGAACAAATGTAGGAGCAGCCTTGCGCTGCGAAGCGCCGCGCGGGCGGCGCTCGATCTCACAGGCGCTGAACCTGCTACGGCGAACACGTGTCAGCCCCGGCTCGCCCCCACCTCAGCCCACCTGCGCCGGCTGAACTTCAACCGCACCCGCAAGCGCCGATGCTCATCCGCACCTAGCGCATCCTGCGGTATGCACTGGCTCTGCCCCATCCATTGCCCCGCTCGCTCAAAACGCAACACCACCAGCCGCGGCAACGCCACGCTGTCCCGGCACAACCGCACCGGTTGCCAGCCACGGGCACGGCTGAACACCTGCCAGCCGCGCACATCACGGCGCAGGCCGACAACGGCATGCTCATGGGTCAACAGGATTCGTCGGGGAATGGCCCAGCCAGCGTGGGCAATACAGACGGCGACAATGGAAAGGGCAAGCCAACCTGGCAACGGGCTCGCCCACACGGCAAGCCACGCCAGCACCTGGCAACCCAGGTAGGCCGCTAGCAGCAGGCGCGAGCCTTGCCAGCGGCACTCGAAACACTCACTTGGGCTGGACACGGTCCAGGATGATGCGGACCATGCGCTGCAGCTCCGGGTCTTCGGACTCGGTGCGCTCCATGAACCAGCCGAACATGTCCTGGTCCTCGCAGCTCAACAGACGCACGTACAGTTCGCGGTCGGTCTCGTTGAGGGTGGAGTAGACTTCCTGGGTGAAAGGCACCAGCAGTACGTCCAGTTCCAGCATGCCGCGGCGGCTATGCCAGAAAAGCCGGTTGAGTTCAGTTTGTTCGACCATGGGGCCCTCCTCGAATGGCCCGCCAGTATACAGCCCGGCGAGCGCAGCGACACCGGGCGTTGGTCTAGTCACCTACCTATTTTGTTACCGGCGTTCTATGATGGCCGCCAGTCTTTAGCCACCGCGATGACCCATGGCCGATTCCGCTTTCTTCTGCCCCCTGTCCCACGAGGGCATCCTCGCCGTCCGCGGCTCCGATGCAGGCAAGTTCCTGCAAGGCCAGCTGACCTGCAACATCAACTACCTCAGCCAGGAGCACGCCAGCCTGGGCGCCCGCTGCATGGTCAAGGGGCGCATGCAATCGAGCTTTCGCATCTTGCCCGAAGGCAACGGCTACCTGCTGGCCATGGCCAGCGAACTGCTTGAGGCGCAACTGGCCGACCTGAAGAAATACGCTGTATTTTCCAAGGCCACGCTGACCGATGAAAGCGCCGCCTGGGCACGCTTTGGTCTGCAAGGCGGTGACGCTGCGCTGCTGGCACTGGGGCTGGACGTGCCCGAAGGCGCCGGCAGTACCGTGCGCCATGAAGGCCTGATCGCCATTGCCGTGTCCGAGGGGCGTGTGGAGCTGTGGGTACCGGCGGAAAACGCCGACACGGTACGTCAGGCCCTCGCCGGCGCCCTGCCTGAAGGCAGCCTGAACGACTGGCTGCTGGGGCAGGTGCGTGCCGGTATCGGCCAGGTCATGGGGCCGACCCGTGAGTTGTTCATCCCGCAGATGATCAACCTGCAGGCCGTCGACGGCGTCAGCTTCAAGAAAGGTTGCTACACCGGCCAGGAAATCGTTGCCCGCATGCAGTACCTGGGCAAGCTCAAACGCCGCCAGTACCGCCTGGCACTGGACGAGCAGGCCATTCCGGCCCCGGGCGCCGAAATCTTCTCGCCCACCCACGGTTCGTCGGTGGGTGAAGTGGTAATTGCCGCCGGCACCGGTGCAAGCTGCGAACTGCTCGCGGTGCTCAGCGCCGACGCAGTGGCAGACGACAACCTGCACCTGGGCAGCCTCGATGGCCCACGCCTGCAGGTGCTGACCCTGCCCTACGAACTGGACCGCGACCGGGAAATCCAGCGCTGACCAGCCTGCCCCGCCCCTGTGGCGGGGCCGCACCACCACTGCGGTAGACACGCCCATGAACAAGCTGGCCGAGATGGTTCAAGCACAGTTGCTCGATGCCATCGAAAAGGATGACCTGGTCCTGCCGACCCTGCCCGAGGTTGCCTTGAGCATCCGCGAGGCGGCGGAAGACAGTGAGATCAGCGTAGCGGCCCTGAGCAAGGTGATCGGCCGCGATGCGGCCCTTTCAGCGCGCCTGATCAAGGTAGTCAACAGCCCGCTGCTGCGTGCGGCGGTCGAGGTGACCGACCTGCACACCGCCATTACGCGACTGGGCATCAACTACAGCTGCAACCTGGCCATCGGCCTGGTGATCGAGCAGATTTTCCATGCCCGCTCACCGGCGGTTGAACAGAAGCTTCGCGATATCTGGACCAACAGCCTGGAAGTGGCAGGCATCAGCTACGAAATATGCCGCCGCTACACCCAGCTCAAGCCTGAACAGGCCACCTTGGGCGGATTGGTCAACCAGATCGGCGCGTTGCCGGTGCTGATCTATGCCGAAGAGCACAACGAGCTGTTGTCCGACCCGGTTTGCCTGCATTACGTGATCGAGCAGATCCAGCCGGTGCTGGGGGACAAGATCCTCAAGGCCTGGGAGTTTCCGGAGCAGTTGATCAACTTGCCGAGCCAGGTTCAGGACCTGGACCGGCAGACCGACAAGGTCGACTACATCGACATCGTGCAGATCGCCCGCTGCATCAGCCAGCGTGGCCGCCACCGGCCGCTGGCGGCACTGCCGGCGTACCGCCATCTTGGGCTGCCGTTCGGTACCGAGCTGGAAGTGGATGAACTGCTCGAGGCGCGGAGCATGTTGCGCTGACTTGCCTCAGCCTGTGCCGGCCCTTTCGCAGCACAAGGCTGCTCCTACAGGAATGTACAATACCTGTGGGAGCGGGTTTACCCGCGAAGAGGCAGGTACAGGCAACACATCAATCGGCGATAAAACTTACACGCACCCGCAACCCGCCCTTCTCGCCATCATGCAGGCTCACCTGCGCCAGGTGCGCCCGGCAGATCTCGCCGACAATCGCCAGGCCAAGCCCGCTACCCTGCGCGCTGCGCCGGTAGAACCGCTCGAACACCCGCTCGCGCTCAGCCTCGGGAATGCCCGGGCCGTCATCCTCCACCTCCAGCACAGCCGGCGCCACCACCCGCAAGATCACATTGCCCCCCGCTGGCGTATGCGCCAGGGCATTGTCCACCAGGTTGCTCAACAGCTCGTTGAGCAGCGTCGGTTCGCCCTTGAGCCATACAGGGGCCTCGGCCTCCAGGGCCAGCGCCACCCCGCGCTTGTGCGCCAGAGGCGCCATGGCCATGCCCAGCTCGCGGGCCAGCTGGCTCAGGTCCAGGCGCTGCGCACCGCCTTCGGCAATCGCCCGTGCCCCGTTCTCGACCCGCGCCAACGACAACAACTGGTTGGCCAGGTGGGTCAGCTTGTCGGTGCCCTGGGCCGCTGATTCGAGGGTCTGCCGCCACTCCTGTGGTTCGGTCGAGCGCAACCCCAGCTCGACCCGAGCCTTCAAGGCCGCCAGCGGCGTACGCAGTTCATGGGCGGCATCGGCGATGAACTGCGCCTGGCGCTCGAACTGGCCGCGCAAACGCTCGGTAAAGTGGTTCAAGGCCCGCACCAGCGGGCTGAGCTCACGCTGCACCTGCACCACCGGCAACGCCCGCAGATCATCCGGTTGGCGCTCCTCTACCGCCGTGCGCAGGCGCTCCAGCGGCCGCAACGCCGCGCTCACCGCAAACCACACCATCACCAACGCGCCCAGCGCCAGCATGCCAAGGCGCAGCAGGGTGTCGGCCATCAACCCACGGGCCATGCGCACCCGCGCCTCCTCGGTCTCGGCCACACGGATTTCTGCCATGCCGTTCATGTTCGGCTCGCTCACTGCCTTCAGCAGGCTGACCACGCGCACGTCCTGGCCCAGGTAGGTGGCGTTGTAGAACCGCGCCAAGGCCGGGTAGTCATCCGTACGTGGCGTGCCGGGTGGCGGCGGTGGCAGGTTCTCGTAGCCGGAAATCAGCCGCTGCTTGATGTCCAGCACCTGGTAGTAAATACGCCCGGCACTGTCGTAGGCGAAGGTGTCCAGCGCCACGTAGGGCACATCCGCGCTCAGCGAACCATCGCGTTGCGAAAGCCCGGCGGCGATGGTCCGCGCCGAAGCCAGCAGCGTGCGGTCGTAGGCCGTGTCGGCGGCTTCGCGGCCGTTCCAGTAGGCGCTCAGGCCGCTGGCCAGCATCAGCACCACCAGCAGCAAGGCCAGGTTGCCCAGCAGTCGCCCGCGCAGGCTGCCGTTGTCACGCATCGCGGTGCTCTAGCAGGTAGCCCAGGCCGCGGAAGGTGACGATGGCCACCGGGTGGCCGTCGAGCTTCTTGCGCAGGCGGTGGATGTAGATTTCGATGGCGTCGGGGCTGGCTTCCTCGTCCAGGCCGAATACCTGGGCAGCCAGTTGCTCCTTGCTCATCACCCGGCCCGGGCGGGCGATCAGCGCTTCCAGCACGCTTTGCTCGCGCGAGGTCAGGGTCAGGTTGTCGTCGCCCAGGGCGAAGCGCCGGGTATCCAGGTCGTAGACCAGCGGCCCGCAACGTTGCTGGCGCTCGCCACCTAGCACACTGCGGCGCAGCAAGGCCTTGACCCGTGCTTCCAGCTCGGTCAGCTCGAACGGTTTGGCCAGGTAGTCGTCGGCGCCCAGGTTCAGGCCATGGACCCGGTCCTTGACGTCGCTGCGCGCAGTCAGCATCAGCACCGGCACGGTCTTGCCACGGCCGCGCAGACGCGCCAGTACCTCGAAGCCGTCCATGCGTGGCAAGCCAACATCCAGCACGACCACGGCGTATTCCTCGCTGGCCAGGGCCAGGTCGGCGGCCACGCCGTCGTGCAGCACATCCACAGTCAGGCCGTGGCTTTTCAAGGCCTGGGCCACGCTTTCGGCCAGTTGCAGGTGGTCTTCGACCAGCAGCACACGCATCGGTTTCTCCCTGCTCGGGTGGGGCGGTGGCGCGGAGTGTACCGCTGTCCTCAGGCCTGTGAAGCCCCTTCTGACAAACCTTTCTCGTTGAAAGGTTAGCGAAAGGTTCGTTGCCTAGCATCGCACCACGGTCGCTCCTCGCGCCGAAAAAAGCACCAGCAAGGTGCAACGAATAAGAACAATAAACGGAGTCATCGACGATGCTGTCATTGCAGCCGCAGGCGTTCGCGCCTACCCGTTCCTTTGCCGCACGCCCCTCTGCCATCGCCAGCGCCCTCGCGCTTGCCGGTGTCGCCCCGATGAGCCAGGCCGCCTTCTTCGAAGACAGCACGGCCACCCTCGAAACCCGCAACATGTACTTCAACCGCGACTTCCGCGATGGCACCAGCGCGCAACAATCCAAGCGCGACGAGTGGGCCCAGGGCTTCATCCTCAACTTCGAGTCCGGCTACACCGATGGCACCGTAGGCTTTGGCCTGGACGCACTGGGCATGCTCGGCATCAAGCTCGACTCCAGCCCCGACCGCACCGATACCGGCCTGCTGCCGACCCATGATGACGGCAAGGCCGCCGACGAATACTCCAAGCTGGGCCTCACCGGCAAGGTGAAGATTTCGCAGACCGAACTCAAGATCGGCACCCTGATCCCCGAGCTGCCGACGCTGCAGCCCAACGATGGGCGCATCCTGCCGCAAACCTTCGAGGGCGGCCTGCTCACTTCGAAAGAGATCAAGGGCCTGACCTTCACGGGCGGGCGCCTGGACAAGGCCAAGGACCGCAACGACACCAATTGGGAAGACCTGGCACTGAACAACAAGAACGGCCGCTTTGGTGGCACGTTCAGCGCCGACAACCTGGCCCTGGCCGGCCTGGACTACCAGTTCACCGACCGCATCACCGGCAGCTACCACTTCGCCCAGCTCGACGATATCTACCGCCAGCACTTCATCGGCATGGTCGCCACCCAACCCTGGGGGCCGGGCACCTTGGGCGCCGACCTGCGCCTGGCAGTGAGTGACGATGCTGGTGCTGCCAAAGCCGGCAACATCGACAACACCACCGTCAACGGCATGCTCAGCTACGCCCTGGGCGGGCACAAGGTCAGCGCCGCCTGGCAGCAGCTGTCCGGCGACAGCGCCTTCCCGTATGTCGATGGCGCCGACCCGTACCTGGTCAACTTTGTCCAGATCAACGACTTCGCCGGTGCCGACGAGCGTTCCTGGCAGGCGCGTTACGACTACAACTTTGCCGCGCTCGGCGTACCCGGCCTGACCTTCATGACCCGCTATATCAGCGGTGACAACGTCAGCCGTGCCGCCGGTGGCGAAGGCAAGGAGTGGGAACGCAACACCGAACTGAAGTACGTGGTACAAAGCGGCCCGTTGAAGAACGTCGCCGTGCGCCTGCGCAATGCCACCTTCCGCTCCAACTTCGCCCGCGACGCGGACGAAGTGAGGCTGCTGGTGAGCTACAGCGTAGCGCTGTGGTAACCCCATAGCGGTAATCCAAAAACAACAACGCTCACGGAGATAGACGATGACCTTTTCACTGCGCCGCCTCGTCCTCGCTACCGGCTGCCTGCTGCTGGCCGGCAACGCCCTTGCCGCCGAACCGAAACGCCCTGAATGCATCGCCCCCGCCTCGCCCGGCGGTGGCTTCGACCTGACCTGCAAGCTGGTGCAAAGCGCCCTTGTGCAGGAAAAGATCCTCAGCAAGCCGATGCGCGTCACCTACATGCCCGGCGGTGTCGGCGCGGTGGCCTACAACGCCGTGGTCGCTCAGCGCCCGGCCGATGCCGGCACCCTGGTGGCCTGGTCCAGCGGCTCGTTGCTGAACCTGGCCCAAGGCAAGTTCGGCCGCTTCGACGAAAACGCCGTGAAGTGGCTGGCAGCTGTCGGCACCAGCTACGGCGCCATCGCGGTGAAAAGCGACTCGCCCTACAAGACCCTCGACGACCTGGTCGCGGCCTTGAAGAAAGACCCGAGCAAGGTGGTGATCGGCTCCGGCGGCACCGTCGGCAGCCAGGACTGGATGCAAACCGCATTGATCGCCAAGGCCGCCGGCATCAACCCGCGTGACTTGCGCTATGTGGCCCTGGAAGGCGGTGGCGAAATTGCCACGGCGCTGCTGGGCGGCCATATCCAGGTCGGCTCTACCGACATCTCCGACTCCATGCCGCACATCCAGAGCGGCAATATGCGCATCCTGGCGGTGTTCTCGGAAAACCGCCTGGACGAGCCCGAGATGAAAGACATCCCTACCGCCAAGGAGCAGGGCTACGACATCGTCTGGCCGGTAGTGCGCGGCTTCTACCTGGGGCCAAAGGTGAGCGACGAGGACTACGCATGGTGGAAGGCATCGTTCGACAAGATGCTGGCCTCGCAAGACTTCGCCGAGCTGCGTGACCAGCGCGAGCTGTTCCCGTTCGCCATGACCGGCGAAGAGCTGGACGGCTATGTGAAAAAGCAAGTGGCCGACTACAAGGCACTGGCCAAGGAATTTGGCCTGATCCAGTAAGCCTTAACGCCATTCGCTCCTTGTAGGAGCGGCCTTGTGTCGCGAAAGGGGCGCGAAGCGGCCCCAGGATTTCCGCTCCGCTGCACTAATTGCCGGGGCTGCTGCGCAGCCCTCTCGCGACACAAGGCCGCTCCTACAAAAGATCTGCGTCGTGCCGATGAACAACGAGGATTCCCCAATGATCCTGCAACGCATCTTCGCCCTGGTCCTGCTGGCGGTATGCGCCGCCCTGGCCGTGATGGCCTGGCCCTACCAGGCGGCGTTTTCCTATGAACCGGTGGGCCCGCGCGCCTATCCGCTGCTGATGCTCGGCCTGATGGGCCTGGGCCTGTTGTATCTGGCGTTCCGCCCCACGCCCATCGTGCGCAAGGACGACGAACCGGAACTGGACCGCGAAACCCTGACCAAGATCACCGCCTGCGTCGGCCTGCTGATCGTCTTCGCGGCCACCTTCGAAGCCTTGGGTTTCATCCTCAGCGCCGTCCTTGTTGGCCTGCCCATGGCCCGCCTGTACGGCGGCCGCTGGCTGCACAGCGCCATCGTGGTGGTCGGCATGAGCCTGCTGCTCTACTGGCTGTTCGACCGCGTGATGGACGTGCCCCTGCCCCTTGGCCTGCTGAGCGTACTGGAGAACTGACACATGGATACCTTGAGCTACCTGGGCCAGGGCTTCGGCGTTGCCCTGACCCCTTACAACCTGGTCACCGCCCTCTCCGGTACCCTGATCGGCACGGTGGTCGGCCTGCTTCCGGGCCTGGGCCCGATCAACGGCGTGGCCTTGCTGATCCCCATCGCCTTCGCCCTGGGCCTGCCGCCAGAGTCGGCGCTGATCCTGCTGGCCGCGGTGTACCTGGGCTGCGAGTACGGCGGGCGTATCAGCTCGATCCTGCTGAACATCCCGGGCGAAGCCTCGACCGTAATGACCACCCTGGACGGCTACCCGATGGCTCGCCAAGGCCTGGCGGGCGTCGCACTGTCGCTTTCGGCGTGGAGCTCGTTCATCGGCGCCTTCATCGCCACCTGCGGCATGGTGCTGTTCGCCCCGCTGCTGGCGAAATGGGCCATCGCCTTCGGCCCGGCGGAATACTTCGTACTGATGGTGTTCGCCATCGTCGCCCTGGGCGGCATGGCAGGTGACAAACCGCTGAAAACCTTCATTGCCGCACTGATCGGCCTGTTCCTGTCGGCGGTCGGCATCGATGCCAACAGTGGCGTGTACCGCTTCACCGGTGACAGCGTGCACCTGGCCGACGGCATCCAGTTCGTGGTGCTGGTGCTGGGCCTGTTCTCCATCAGTGAAATCCTGCTGCTGCTGGAAAAGACCCACCATGGTCACCAGGCGGTGAAAGCCACCGGCCGCATGCTGTTCAACTTCAAGGAAGCGGCTTCGGTATTCGTGGTCAACATCCGCTGCGGCCTGCTCGGTTTCATCATGGGCGTTCTGCCCGGCGCCGGCGCAACGCTGGCCAGCGCCGTGGCCTACATGACCGAAAAACGCCTGGCCGGGGAAAGCGGCAAGTTCGGCAAGGGCGATGCCCGCGGCCTGGCCGCGCCAGAAACCGCCATCGGCGCGTCCTGTTGTGGCGCCCTGGTCCCGATGCTGACCCTGGGGGTACCAGGCTCTGGCACCACCGCAGTGATGATCGGCGCCCTGACCCTGTACAACATCACACCTGGCCCGATGCTGTTCGAACAGCAGCCGGACATCGTCTGGGGCCTGATCGCTTCGCTGTTCATCGCCAACATCATGCTGGTGATCCTCAACATCCCGATGATCCGCATCTTCACCCGCATCCTCGCCGTGCCGAACTGGGCGCTGGTGCCGGTGATCGCCATCATCACGGCCATCGGCGTATACGCCGTGCATGCCACCACCTTCGACCTGTTCCTGATGGTCGGCATCGGCATCATGGGTTACATCCTGCGCAAGCTGGACTTCCCACTGTCGCCAATCCTGCTCGGTTTCATCCTGGGCGGGCTGATGGAGCAGAACCTGCGCCGCGCCCTGTCGATCTCCAACGGTGAACTGGGCATCCTCTGGTCGAGCCCGATCAGCATGGGCGTCTGGGCGCTGGTGGCGTTGATGCTCGCCCTGCCGATGCTGCGCATCTGGCGCAAACGCAGCAAGCAGCGTCGGGCCCTGGCTGATGCCTGATCGACCGCTGCCTTTGTTTGTCGCAACAGGGCTGGTCGGCCTTGCTGGCGGTTACCTCGCCAGCCAGGTCGGCTGGCCTTTGCCGTGGATGGTGGGTTCGCTGCTGGCCATCATCCTGGTGCGCTGCCTGACGCCCTGGCAGTTGTCGGAAATTCCCAACGGCCGCAAATGCGGGCAGTGCATCATCGGCATCGGTATTGGCCTGCACTTTACGCCGGCAGTGATCGAGCAGGTGGGTAGCCATTTTGCGCTGATCTTCTTCGGCGCCCTGTTTACCACCCTGTCCAGCGTGATCAGCGTGTGGCTGCTGCGGCGCACCGGTGAAGACCGCGCCACGGCATTCTTCGCCAGCATGCCTGGCGGCTCGGGGGAGATGGTCAACCTGGGTGCCCGGAACGGAGCAGTGCTCAGCCAGGTGGCGGCAGCGCAGAGCCTGCGGGTGCTGACGGTGGTGCTGTGCGTGCCCGCGCTGTTCAAGTTTCTGCTGGGTGACGGGGTGCCGCTGAATCACGCCGGTAGCGTCAGCTGGGGCTGGCTGGGCCTAATCGCCCCGCTCGGCGTTGCCGTGGCGTTGCTCTGGCAACGGTTGCGCCAACCCAACCCCTGGCTGTTCGGGCCATTGCTGGTGGCTGCCAGCGCCAGCCTGGCCGGCAACCTGCAGATCGCCCTGCCCAATGGCGCCAGCCAGATCGGCCAGTGGCTGATCGGTAGCGGCCTGGCCTGCCACTTCAACCGGGCATTCTTCCGCCGCGCCCCGTCGTTCCTGGCGCGTACGCTGCTGGCCACGGCGCTGTGCATGGCCATTGCCGGCAGTGCCGCGTGGGTATTGAGCGTGATGACAGCGCTGGATTTGCGCTCGCTGACGTTGGGCATGATGCCGGGGGGCATTGCCGAAATGAGCCTGACCGCAGAGACCCTGCAACTGTCCGTGCCTTTGGTGACGGCGCTACAGGTGATGCGCTTGCTGTTCGTGCTGTTTCTGGCGGAGCCGTTGTTCCGGCTGTGGAACGCAAACCAGGAATAATCGCATCGCCTGCTTCGCGGGCAAGCCCGCGAAGAAGGCGACGCGGTGTTTCAGGTGATCAGAGCGGTGGCAATGCCCAGTTGATCGGCGCCAGCCCGCGTTGCTCGAGGAAGCTGTTGGTCCGGCTGAAATGCCCACACCCCAGGAACCCGCGGTAAGCCGACAACGGCGACGGATGCACCGACTTCAGCACCAGGTGCTTGGTCCCGTCGATCAGCTTCTGCTTGCTTTGCGCATGCGCCCCCCACAACAGGAACACCACGTTCGGGCACTGCTCGCTGACCACCTGGATCACCCGATCGGTAAAGGCCTCCCAACCCTTCTTGGCATGCGACGCCGCATTGGCACGCTCCACGGTCATGGTGGTGTTGAGCAGCAGCACGCCCTGCTCGGCCCAGCTCTGCAGGTAGCCGTGGCTGGCGATCGGGATGTTCAGGTCGCGCTGCATTTCCTTGTAGATATTGACCAGCGACGGCGGCGTGGCCACGCCCGGCTGTACCGAGAAGCACAGGCCGTGCGCCTGGCCTGGCCCGTGGTAGGGGTCCTGCCCGAGTATGACCACCTTCACCTGGTCCAGCGGTGTCGAGTTCAGCGCATTGAAGATCAGCGGCCCTGGCGGGTAGATTTCCTTGCCGGCGGCACGCTCGCTGCGCAGGAACTCGCGCAGTTGATGCATGTAGGGCTGGTCGAATTCAGCGCGCAATGCGGCTTTCCAGCTGGGTTCGAGTTTGATGCGATCTTCGTCAGTCATGGGGCCATCCGTAATCAATGGCGCGACACTAGGTAAGCCCTCCCCGCTTGTCAAACGATCCGACCGACGACCGGCATGTTCGGTCAGGCAGGCCATACTTGTGCGATGACTGAGAGAGGTAGTCCATGGCCATTCATTGTGAGGTACTCACCGGCGCCGACGGCGCCCGCATCGGCATCGCCACCCTGGATGCGCCCAAGGCGCTCAATGCCCTGAACCTGCCAATGATCGAGGTGCTGGGCGAACAATTGCACGCCTGGGCCCGCGACCCGGGGGTTGTCTGCGTGCTGCTGCGCGGCAACGGCGCCAAAGCCTTCTGCGCCGGAGGCGATGTGCGGGCGTTGGTGCAGGCCTGCCGTGACCACCCCGGTAGCGTACCGCCCCTTGCCGCCTCCTTCTTTGCCGCAGAGTACCGCCTGGACTACGCCCTGCACACCTACCCCAAACCGCTGCTGTGCTGGGGCCACGGGCATGTGCTGGGCGGCGGCATGGGGCTGCTGCAGGGCGCCAGTGTACGCATCGTCACACCCAGCAGCCGGTTG
This sequence comes from Pseudomonas sp. SAS7, assembly GCF_052112345.1. NCBI lineage: Bacteria > Pseudomonadati > Pseudomonadota > Gammaproteobacteria > Pseudomonadales > Pseudomonadaceae > Pseudomonas > Pseudomonas sp. SAS7. The sequence continues at coordinate 154,942 of NZ_JBEGGO010000004.1, forward strand.
GCCATGCCGGAAATCAGTATCGGCCTGTACCCCGACGTGGGTGCCAGCTGGTTCCTCGCCCGGCTGCCAGGCAAACTGGGGTTGTTCCTGGGGCTGACGGGCGCGCCGATCAACGCCCGCGACGCCCTTGACCTGGGCCTGGCCGACCGGTTTTTGGGCGAGCACCAGCAAGAGGCGCTGATCGAAGAACTGCTGCAACTGAACTGGCAGGAGCAGACCACCCTGCAATTGAACAGCCTGCTCAAGGCCGAACAGCACCGCGCCTGCGCCGAGTTGCCCGAAGCCCAGTGGTTGCCGCGGCGGCGCGTGATCGATGCATTGCTCGACGTGGCCGATGCTGCAGCGGCCTGGCGTGCGCTGGAGGGGCTCAAGCACCATGACGACCCACTGCTTGCCGAAGCAGGCCAGCGGCTGCACGAGGGCTGCCCGCTGACCGCGCACCTGGTGTGGGAACAGATTCGCCGGGCGCGGCACCTGTCGTTGGCGCAGGTGTTCCAGATGGAATACTGCATGAGCCTGAATTGCTGCCGCCATCCGGAGTTCAGCGAAGGCGTGCGAGCTCGCTTGCTGGACAAGGACAACCACCCCCGCTGGCACTGGCCGGATGTGGCCCAGGTGCCGGCGGCGGTGGTCGAGGCGCATTTTTCCAAGGCGTGGGAGGGGCGGCATCCATTGGCGGACCTTAGTTGATTTCAACAACCTGGGGCTGGGTTCAACCACCTACCGCTGCCAGTTACCCCCGCGCCCTTGCCCACGTCGGCCATCCCAGCGGCCGCCGTCATTGCGCTGCCCATTGGAGTTCCAGTTGCCATGCTGGTAGCGCTGGCTGCCATCACGATAATCATGCCGGTCCCGATCCTGCCTGTAGTCCTGGCGCTGGCGGTTACCGTAGTCATTGCGCGGGTTGCCGTGCCACTGGTTCACCCCAGGCTGCGGATACGGCCGGTAGTACGGCGCCGACCGATGGTAATAGCGCGGTGCCGGCTGGTAGTAATAGCGCGGTTGCGGCGTCACGTAGTAACGGTCATAGCGGTAATACCCTGGCGACACGTAGCGGTCGGTGGAGTAGTAATCCGAACGGTAATAGCCCCCGCTCTCGTAGTACGGGGCGCAGGCGGAAGTCATCAGCCCTAGCAGGGCGATCAACAGGATTCGATAGGACATGGCGGCCTCCTGGACCGCTGGCGTGCCCGAACAGCGGCGCTGGCGAGCATCGATGCGTAATGCGTTCATCGACACTGAATAAGACAGCGAAGCCGAGGTGCAGTGCCGTTTTTGCAATAATTTGATACAGGTGCGATAACCCTGAAAAACTTGCAGTCATTTGCCGGTCATCTCACTAGAATGAGCGCCCAGGCACACATCACGGGAAGATCATGCCGCTACGTTCCGCTCTGTTCTCGCAGCGCTCGCTGATCTTTACCCTGCTGGTGCTGCTGGCCTGCGGCTTCCTCGCCACTTCGCTACTCAGCTATTTCTCCTCACGCAGCGCCATCCGCGACGGCATCATCAATACGGAACTGCCGCTGACGTCCGACACCGTCTACTCGGAAATCCAGAAGGACCTGATCCGCCCGGTGCTGATCGCCTCGATGATGGCCCAGGACACCTTCCTGCGCGACTGGGTGCTGTCCGGCGAGCAGGATACCGAGCGCATGACACGCTACCTTGGCGAAGTCATGGGCAAGCAGGACACCTTCACGTCGTTTTTCGTGTCTGACCGCACCCTCACCTACTACCAGGCCAAAGGCGTGCTCAAGAAGGTAGAACCCGGCACCTGGCGCGATGCCTGGTATTTCCGCCTGCGCGACCTCAAGGCGCCCTATGAGATCAACGTCGATCTGGACATGGCCAACCAGGATAGCCTGACCGTGTTCATCAACTACCAGGTACATGACTACCAGCACCGCTTCATCGGTGCCGCCGGCGTCGGGTTGAGCGTATCGTCGGTGGTCAAGCTGATCGACCAGTATCAGCGCCGCTATCAGCGCTCGGTGCTGTTCACCGACGCCAAGGGCAAGGTGCTGATGACCGGCTCGGAAGGTGGCCCGCATGGTCTGCGGGTCGGCCAGCCGCTCAGCGACAACCCCGAACTGAACGACGTACTGGCCGAGCAACTGGTGCCCGGCGAAGGCAGCCACGAGTACCGCGACAGCGACAACCACAGCCACTTCCTCAACGTGCGCCACCTGCCCGAACTGGACTGGTACCTGTTGGTGGAAAAGCGCGAAACCGGCGCCCTCGACCGCATCCGCCACTCCTTGTACCTGAACCTGGCCATCTGCGCGATGATCACACTGGTGGTGCTGGCGCTGGTGCATGCCATGGTCCGCCGTCACCAGGCCAGCACCGAAGCCCTGGCCACCCTCGACAGCCTCACCGGCCTGCCCAACCGGCGCAGCTTCGACCTGCTCGCCGCCCAGGCCTTGCACGAAGCCCAGCGCGACAGTGGGCCGCTGGTGGCATTGCTGATCGACCTGGACCACTTCAAGGCACTTAACGACACCCACGGCCACCTGGCAGGCGACGAAGTGCTGCGCCAATTTGCCAATGTACTGCAAGGCAGCCTGCGCCAGTCGGATATACTGTGCCGCTGGGGCGGTGAGGAATTCATCGTGCTGCTGCGTGAAGCCGAAGGCCGGCAGGCCATCGAGGTGGCGGAAAAAATCCGTCGCCGCACCGAACAGTTGACCTTCAGCTACGAAGAACAGCCGCTGCGCCTCACCACCAGCATCGGCCTGAGCAGCCTGCAGCCAGGGGATACCCTGCACGCCCTGCTGACCCGCGCCGACCGTGCGCTCTATCGTGCCAAGCAGGCCGGCCGCAACCGCGTCTGCAGTGAAACCCGCCATGAATGACAGCCAACACTGCCCCGCTTGCGGAGCCCTCAACCAATGCAGCCTGGCCGACCCGCGCCGCGCCACCCAGGCCTGCTGGTGCTACGGTGTGACCATCGACCCGGCCGTGCTGCAGGCCCTGCCCGCCGAGTTGCGGGACAAAGCCTGCCTGTGCCCGCGTTGCGCTGCCGTTGAAGAGCAACTCCGATCAACCACTCCCCACTGACCTGTTCCAATGCGCCTCGACCGTTTCCTCGCCAACCTCCCCAGCTACAATCGCCAGCAAGTTCGCCTGATGCTGGCGCAACGCCGTGTGCGGGTGGATGGCCAGGTTGTCAGCGACCCCCTGGCCGAGGTGCGTGAATTCAGCCGCATCGAACTGGACGACCACTTGCTCCAGGCCGGCCGCCCCGCACGTTACCTGATGCTGCACAAGCCACAGGGTTGCGTCAGCGCCACCCAGGACCCGCAGCACCGCACCGTGCTCGACCTGCTGCCAACAACGCTGCGTGATGACCTGCACATCGCCGGGCGCCTGGACTTCAACACCACCGGGTTGATGATCCTGACCAACGATGGCCAGTGGTCACGGCGCCTGACCCAGCCTGCCACCAAGCTGCCAAAGCATTATCTGGTGGACACCGAGGACGAAATTGGCGAGCACTATGTGGCCAGGTTCCGTGAGGGTTTCTACTTCGCCTTCGAAGACCTCACCACCCAACCTGCCCAGCTGGACATCCTCGGGCCGCGACGCGCCCGGTTGGCGATCGTCGAAGGGCGCTACCACCAGGTAAAACGCATGTTCGGGTTCTTCGACAACAAGGTGGTGGGGTTGCATCGGGAGAGCATGGGGGCGATCCGGCTGGACACGAGGTTGGCCCCGGGGGAGTTCCGAGAGCTGACGGCGGCCGAGATAGCCACTGTCTAGGCCGGGGCAGACACGACAGGGTCGCCATACGACCGCTCAGCGACAAAAGTCACATTTCTCCCCGAACGGCACTTGCGCGATCCGCGAGCCACTGCTTGAATCCAAATCGTCAGTCTGCATGTGACTAGCAAGTCACGCCCGCAGTCGAAGACACTTTTTGCCGGCTACCCAAGGCCTCGATGCCTTGGGGCACGGCGAATTGCCCGCCAAAAACAATACCGTCGACGCACGTGCCAAGGATCGACACAGGGCCCCCCGGTTTCTCTTCAGGCAAATGCCTACCTGTCATAAAGAACGTGCACCCTAGGTGACGCGAATACCCTTTTTGCGCCAGGAGTCGATGACATGAGGCCAGAAATCGCTGTACTTGATATCCAAGGTCAGTATCGGGTTTACACGGAGTTCTATCGCGCGGATGCGGCCGAGAATACGATCATCCTGATCAATGGCTCGCTGGCCACCACCGCCTCGTTCGCCCAGACGGTACGTAACCTGCACCCGCAGTTCAACATCGTGCTGTTCGACCAGCCGTATGCTGGCAAGTCCAAGCCCCACAACCGTCAGGAACGTCTGATCAGCAAGGAAACCGAGGCGCATATCCTCCTTGAACTGATCGAGCACTTCCAGGCAGACCACGTGATGTCGTTCTCGTGGGGTGGCGCAAGTACGCTGCTGGCGCTGGCGCACCAGCCACGTAACGTGAAGAAGGCAGTGGTGAGTTCGTTCTCGCCGGTGATCAACGAGCCGATGCGCGACTATCTGGACCGTGGCTGCCAGTACCTGGCAGCCTGCGACCGGTATCAGGTCGGCAACCTGGTCAACGACACCATCGGCAAGCACCTGCCGTCACTGTTCAAGCGCTTCAACTACCGGCACGTCAGCAGCCTGGACAGCCATGAGTACGCGCAGATGCACTTCCACATCAACCAGGTGCTGCAGCACGACCTGGAGCGAGCGCTGGAGGGTGCGCGCAACATCGATATCCCGGTGTTGTTCGTCAACGGCGCCCGCGACGAGTACACCACGGTCGAAGATGCCCGGCAGTTCGGCAAGCATGTGGGCAGAAGCCAGTTCAGCGTGATCCGCGAGGCGGGGCATTTCCTGGATATGGAAAACAAGACCGCCTGCGAAAACACCCGCAGCGTCCTGCTTGGTTTCCTCAAGCCGACCGTGCGTGAACCTCGTCAACGCTACCAGCACGTTCAACAGGGGCAGCATGCACTGGCCATCTGAGCGCCTCGGCACTCTGTAGCTGATACCCGCAGGCTATGGGGTGCCGACAAGCTTTTTTATAACTTGGGCTTCTAATTCGTGGAAGGTTCTGGTAAAAAGTGCTGCGCAGACGCGGGTATAGTTTAGTGGCAAAACGAAAGCTTCCCAAGCTTTAGTTGAGGGTTCGATTCCCTCTACCCGCTCCACATCGCATTCCAGCATGACGTTCCAGCAACGTCATCGCAGTCAAAAGGAGCCTTGGCTCCTTTTTTCGTTTCTGCCCCCACGTTGACCTGGCCCATGGCCATTTGCCTGCCGATCCGCTTCAATGCGCAGCGGGTGCATTCGCGCGCAAGCGAAACGGCTTGTGACGAATATGCTCAATGGATTCGTGAAGCATTTCGAAAGGATGACGTATGTTTCTTTCCCGCTGGCTACCGGGCCTTGCCAACCTCCTGCACTACCGGCGCGAGTGGCTGCATGCCGACCTGCAGGCCGGGCTTTCGGTCGCGGCGATCCAGATCCCCATCGCCATCGCCTACGCGCAAATCGTCGGCCTGCCACCACAATACGGCCTGTATGCCTGCGTTCTGCCGATGATGGTCTATGCCCTGATCGGCAGCTCGCGCCAACTGATGGTCGGCCCCGACGCCGCCACCTGCGCAATGATCGCCGGTGCCGTAGCACCGCTGGCCATGGGCGACCCGCAACGCATCGTCGAACTGTCGGTGATCGTCACCGTGCTGGTTGGCATAATGCTGATTGCCGCCGGCCTTGCCCGTGCCGGCTTCATCGCCAGCTTCTTCTCGCGGCCAATCCTGATCGGCTACCTCAACGGCATCGGCCTGAGCCTGATCGCCGGGCAGTTGTCCAAGGTGGTGGGGTTCAAGATCGAAGGCGACGGCTTCATCCTCAGCCTGATCAACTTCTTCCAGCGCCTGGGCGAGATTCACTGGGTCACGTTGCTCATCGGCCTGGCCGCCCTGGGCTTGCTGATCTGGCTGCCGCGGCGCTACCCGCGCCTGCCTGCAGCCCTCACGGTCGTGGCGCTGTTCATGCTGCTGGCCGGCCTGTTCGGCCTTGACCGCTTCGGCGTTGCCGTCCTCGGCCCGGTACCTGCCGGCATCCCGCAGCTGGCCTGGCCGCACAGCAACCTGGAGGAAATGAAAAGCCTGTTGCGCGACGCCCTGGGTATTGCCACCGTCAGCTTCTGCAGTGCCATGCTGACTGCGCGCAGCTTTGCCGCCCGGCATGGCTATGCGATCAACGCCAACCACGAGTTTGTCGCCCTGGGCGTCAGCAACCTGGCCGCCGGGGTTTCCCAGGGCTTTGCCATCAGTGGCGCTGACTCGCGTACGGCGGTCAATGACATGGTCGGTGGCAAAAGCCAGCTGGTGGGCATCATCGCGGCACTGGTCATCGCGCTCATCCTGCTGTTCTTCACCGCGCCCATGGCGTGGATCCCGCAGGCCGCACTGGGCGCCGTGCTGCTGATGGCCGGTTGGGGGCTGATCGACATCAAGTCGCTGGGTAGCATCCGGCGCCTCAGCCGCTTCGAGTTCTGGCTGTGCCTGCTGACCACGGCGGGCGTGCTGGGCCTGGGCGTGCTGCCCGGTATCGTGTTTGCCGTCACCCTGGCGATACTGCGCCTGCTGTACAGCATCTACCAGCCCACCGATGCCGTGTTGGGCTGGCTGCCGGGCACCGAAGGCCAGGTCGACATCCGCAAATTCAAGGACGCGCGCACCGTCCCCGGCCTGGTGGTGTACCGCTTCGACGACGCGATCCTGTTCTTCAACGCCGACTACTTCAAGATGCGCCTGCTCGAGGCGGTACAGAGCCAGCACCAGCCCAAGGCCGTGCTGTTCGATGCCGAAGCGGTCACCAACATCGACGTCAGCGGTATCGCTGCCCTGCGTGAAGTACGCGATACCCTGGCAGCGCAAGGCATCTTCTTTGCCATCGCACGCGCCCGGGGTACGTTCCTGCGCATGCTGGTGCGCTCGGGGATGGCGCGGGAAATGGAAGACAAGCTGCTGTTTGGTTCGGTGCGGGCGGGGATTCGCGCGTACCGGATGTGGCGTAACCGGAACCGCAGTGTGCCGGTGGCCGACGAGGGCTGAGGCGCGCTCTGGCTACCCGCTCAGCTTCTGTAGCGAAAAGGACTACCTGGTACACAGAAAGGGATGATCGGCTAGTTGCGACCAGGTTCGCTAGCCTCGCTATCCCGCCTGAAGTAATGCCGGGCAGTCCATTTTTCCTGTCAACCGGCAGCTACGCCATTGGCGTACCAATCTGCTATGCTTTTCACCGAAACAGCCTTGTTTACCAAGCGAGTCAAAGAACTCCTCAATGACGATGCCTATCGCCTGCTGCAAGTCAGGCTCATGGTTTCACCTGAGGCAGGAGACCTCATTGAAGGGACGGGCGGCCTACGCAAAATACGGGTGCCCGCAAACGGACACGGAAAACGAAGTGGCGCCAGGGTTATCTACTACCACTTCATATCCAGATCACAGATAGCCATGCTTTATATCTACAGCAAAAATGAGCAGCCCGACCTGTCCAGTGAACAACGCAAGGCACTGAGGTCGATCATCGAACACTGGAGGTCTGCATGAACCGCTTTTTTGACGAACTGATGGAAAGCGTTCAACAGATGGACGACATCGTCCAGGGTAAACGCGCACCCTCTCGGCAATTCGAGATCGATGCACTGCAGGTCCGTAACATCCGTAAAGCGACAGGGCTCACGCAGGCACGCTTTGCCGAGATCATCGACGTTCAGGTAGCAACATTGAGAAATTGGGAACAAGGACGGCGAGAACCTACCGGGCCTGCCAAGGCATTACTGCGTGCAATACGTAATGACCCTGATCATGTACTGAAGGCCCTTGCTCACTGATACAGGGCTGTAGAGTTTGATGCCCAAAGATTTCCTGCGAACGGGCCAGTCCAGGTAACACAAGGCTGTTGGCAGGACACCAACCCTCGCGCACGCTGCATGACATGCTAAAGTCGCCCCCGTTCTCCGCTCCACCCAACGGACCCCAGCATGCCCGCACTTGACGCCACCCTCACTCCCTGGCCAGAACTCGCTGCCCGCCACCCCTGCGACGCCCTGCTGCTGGGCAACGGTGCCAGCCGCGCAGTGTGGAAGCCGTTCGGCTACTTCTCGCTGATCGAGGAAGCGCAACGCGCCGGCCGCAAGAAAGGCCTGGCGGTCAGTGACCAGGCGCTGTTCAAGTCCTTGGGCACAGAGCTGTTCGAGCCCGTGCTAAGCGCCCTGAACACCACCGTGCGCGCCAACGCCGCGCTGGCCATCAACTCCACCGCGCCGCTGAACCGCTACTACTCGATCAAGGAAGCGTTGATTCACGCCGTGCGCACGGTGCACCTGCCGTGGTCACTGATGCCAGCCACCACGCTGGCAGCCTTCAACCAGGCCTTGCGCGGCTACCGCAGCGTCTACACCAGCAACTACGACCTGCTGCTGCCCTGGGCTGTACAACACGCTCCGCAGGGCTTTGCCGAGCTGTTCGACGAGCAAGGCTTTTTCGATGTGCGCCGCACCCTCAGCGAAGGTACCCGGGTGCTGCACCTGCATGGCGGCCTGCACCTGCTCAAGCTGCCCGACGGCACCACCCGCCAACGCAGCGCCGACAACGCCGAGCTGCTCGATGGCTTTGCGGTGAACATCCCTGGCGAGGTGCCGCTGTTCGTCAACGAAGACCGCAGCGACGAAAAACTGCGCGCCATCCGCAACTCGGATTACCTGGGCTGGTGCCTGGGGCAGTTGGCACAGGAGAGCCAGGGGCTATGCCTGTTCGGGCAGCATCTGGACAGCAGCGACCAGCACCTGCTCGAAGCTATCCGACAGGCGCGGCCAAAGCATCTGTCGATTGCCATAAGGCCATTAAGCGAGGCTTCGGTGATCAACCAGAAGCAACACTATATTGATCGGTTCGGGGATCTGGCGGGGACGAAGGTGCATTTCTTTGATGCTAGTACGCATCCGTTGGGGCTTGCAGATTTGGCGATCGAGCTACCAGCCGCTCGACGCTAGCACGCTCCCAGCAGGAGCGCACCCGCAGGCTTGCTGGGGGTTGCTGTCACAGCAACCCATCCGCCCGCAGCAACGTCTCCAGGCAATGCTCCTGCACCCCATAAAACGCCTTGAGCTGGCCAATCTTTTCCAGCAACGTCCCGTTATCCCCCGCCTTCTGCCGCTTCACCGCAAGAATCATCTTGTTCTTGTTGGTGTGCTCCAGCGAGATGAACTCGAACACCTTGGTTTCGTAACCGCAGGCTTCAAGGTAAAGCGCGCGCAGGCTGTCGGTCAGCATTTCAGCCTGCTGGCCCAGGTGCAGGCCGTACTGCAGCATGGGTTGCAGCAACCCCGGGCTGTGCAGTTGCGGGCGGATCTGTTTGTGGCAGCACGGCGAGCACATGATGATCGCGGCGTTGCAGCGGATGCCGGTATGGATGGCGTAGTCGGTGGCGATGTCACAGGCATGCAGGGCGATCATCACCTCGATGGCCTCTGGCACCACGCTGCGCACGTCACCACACTGGAACTCCAGGCCCGGGTGCTCCAGGCGTGCGGCAGCGGTGTTGCACAGGTCGACCATGTCCTGGCGCAACTCTACGCCAGTGACCTGTGCATCGCGGCCCAGGCTGTTGCGCAGGTAATCATGCATGGCGAAGGTCAGGTAGCCCTTGCCCGAGCCAAAGTCGGCCACACGAAGTGCCTGTTCTGCCGGCACGGGGGCGCTGGCCAGGGCGTGGTCGAAGACCTCGATGAACTTGTTGATCTGCTTCCACTTGCGCGACATCGACGGAATCAACGCGCCTTGTGCATCGGTTACGCCCAGGTCGCGCAAAAACGGGCGCGACAACTCCAGGTAGCGCTTCTTCTCGCGGTCATGGCCGCTGCCGGCAGTCACCTCACGCGGTGCCTGTGCGCCGTGACGCTGCAGCATCGGCTTGCCCTTCTTGCTGAAGGTCAGCTGCACTTCGCCGTCAGCATCGAACAGGTGGGCGTTGCGGAAGCTGTCGGGCAGCAGCTCGGCGACCAGCGCCTGGGCCTGATCCAGCGGCAGGTTGCGGGTGATGTCGCGGGTCTGGTGGCGGTAGACCAGCGAAAGGCACGGCTGGCCCTTGACCTGCAGCGGCTTGGCGATGATCCGTTGCAAGGTCTGATCAGCACCGACATGGCGCGCCAGCACCAGTTTGACCAAGGTATCGCCGTACAGGGCGGCGTTCAGCAGGTCGAGAAACTGAGCGCGCGCATCCGGCGCGGAGGGGGCGGAAGTACTGGCGGACATGGAGAAACGGTGCCTCGAATAGCGGGAAGCGCATTCTACACCCTGTGGGAGCGGGTTTACCCGCGAATGCGTCGGTGGCCTCAAGACTGAATTCGCGGGTGAACCCGCTCCCACAGGGAACGCGTCAAGCCAGCCGGATCCGAATCAATCGAGAATCACCAGCCGGTTGGGCAGCTCGTTACGGGCATGGGTTGGCGGCACGTGCTGGCTAAGCAGCTCACCACACGCCTCAATGCATTCGACAAAGCCCTGCAACGTCCGGCCCTGGCGCACCTGCTCGGCAAAGCGAGCTCCGATCGCTGCCCGGGCTTCGGCATCCAGGCAGTGTTCGATACCCCGATCGACCAGGATCTCCACATGCCGCTCCGCCTCGCTGACAAAAATCAGCACACCCGTAGCGCCTGCGGTGCGCTGCAGGTTCTGCTCGCGAAACTGCTGGCGGGCCAGCCGTGAAGCCCGCCAGCGACGCAGTGCACGGGGGATCAGCCAGCCGGCCAGGCGCGGGTTGCGCAGCAGCAGGCACAAGCCGACGAACAGCAACACGTTGGCCACCAGCAAGCCTCGCACGCTGGGCCAACCCAGCAGCCAATGCAACAGGCCTGGCACCGCCAGCGCCAGCACGGCGGCCCACAACAGCGGCCAATAGGCGTAATCGTCGGCACGGCGGGCCAGCACCGTCACCAGTTCGGCATCGGTGCGCCGTTCGGCACGCGCAATGGCTTCGGCAATCTGCCGTTGATGGTACTCGTCGAAGGGGGTCATGCCGTCGGTCTCTTGAGCGTTCTTATAGTTGTTGTCCCGGCACTCGGGGCTTCATCCGCAGGCGACATATTCAGGCATAATCCGCTGCTGGAAAGTAAGCCTGCGAATCGTACAACAATAGCCGCCTGAAAACTTCGGCCGCGCGCGTATCACCCTGGATACGGCAGAGGCCCCACAACGGAATTGATGATGAAACTGTCTTTGCTGGGCCTGGCCATGGGCCTTGCCAGTCAGGCGGCCCTTGCCGCCCCCTATGCCCCGCCCCTGCAGGACAAGCAGGCGTTCATCGAGCACCTGATCAGCCAGATGACCGAAGCCGAGAAAATCGGCCAGCTGCGCCTGATCAGCATCGGCCCGGAAATGCCCCACGAAAAGATCCGCGAAGAAATTGCCGCCGGCCGCATCGGTGGCACCTTCAACTCGCGCACCGCACCCGAAAACCGCCCGATGCAGGACGCGGCCATGCGCAGCCGCCTGAAGATCCCCATGTTCTTCGCCTACGACACCATTCACGGCGAACGCACCATCTTCCCCATCGGCCTGGGCATGGCCGCCACCTGGGACATGGACGCCGTCGCCAAGGTCGGCCGCACTGCAGCCATCGAAGCCTCGGCCGACGCCCTGGACATGACCTTCGCCCCCATGGTCGATATCGCCCGCGACCCGCGCTGGGGCCGTACCAGCGAAGGCTTCGGCGAGGACACCTACCTGACCTCCAAGATCGGCCAGGTGATGGTGCGCTCGTTCCAGGGCAGCAGCCCGGCCAACCCCGACAGCATCATGGCCATCGTCAAGCACTTCGCCCTGTATGGTGCAGTGGAAGGCGGGCGCGACTACAACACGGTCGATATGAGCCTGCCGAAAATGTACAACGACTACCTGCCGCCCTACCGCGCCGCGCTCGACGCCGGTGCTGGCGGGGTAATGGTGGCGTTGAACTCGATCAACGGTGTGCCGGCCACCTCCAACACCTGGCTGATGAACGACCTGCTGCGCAAGGAGTGGGGCTTCAAAGGCGTGACCATCAGCGACCACGGCGCCATCCAGGAACTGATCCGCCACGGCGTCGCCCGCGACGGCCGTGAAGCCGCCAAGCTGGCGATCAAGGCCGGTATCGACATGAGCATGAACGACACCCTGTACGGCGAAGAGCTGCCAGGCCTGCTGAAGTCCGGCGAAGTGACCCAGCGCGAACTGGACCAGGCGGTACGCGAAGTGCTCGGTGCCAAGTACGACATGGGCCTGTTCAAGGACCCGTACGTGCGCATCGGCAAAGCCGAAACCGACCTGAAGGACTATTACGGCAACGACCGCCTGCACCGCGATGCTGCGCGGGACGTGGCACGCCGCAGCCTGGTGCTGCTGGAAAACCGCAACCAGACCCTGCCGCTGAAAAAGGCCGGCACCATCGCCCTGGTCGGCCCGCTGGCCGATGCCCCCATCGACATGATGGGCAGCTGGGCCGCCGACGGAAAACCAGTGCACTCGGTAACCGTGCGCGAAGGCCTGCGCCGCGCCGTGGAGGGCAAGGCCAAGCTGGTCTACGCCAAAGGCTCCAACGTCACGGGCGACAAGGCGATCCTCGATTACCTGAACTTCCTCAACTTCGATGCCCCGGAAATCGTCGACGACCCGCGCCCGCCTGCGGTGCTGATCGATGAAGCGGTCAAGGCGGCCAGGCAATCCGATGTGGTGGTGGCAGTGGTCGGCGAGTCCCGCGGCATGTCCCACGAGTCGTCGAGCCGTACCACCCTGGAGATCCCGGCCAGCCAGCGCGAGCTGATCAAGGCCCTGAAGGCCACCGGCAAACCGCTGGTGCTGGTGCTGATGAACGGCCGCCCGCTGTCGATCAGCTGGGAGCGCGAGCAGGCCGACGCCATCCTCGAAACCTGGTTCGCCGGCACCGAAGGCGGTAATGCCATCGCCGACGTGCTGTTTGGTGACTACAACCCGTCCGGCAAGCTGGCCATCACCTTCCCGCGCTCGGTCGGGCAGATTCCGATGTACTACAACCACACCCGCATCGGTCGCCCCTTCACCCCTGGCAAACCTGGCAACTACACCTCGCAGTACTTTGAAGAGCCCAACGGCCCGCTGTACCCGTTCGGCTATGGCCTGAGCTACAGCAGCTTCGAGCTGTCGGGCCTGAAGCTGTCGAACAAGGACCTCAAGCGCGGCGAAACACTGGAGGCCAAGGTGACGGTGGCGAACACCGGCAAGGTAGCCGGCGAGACCGTGGTGCAGCTGTACCTGCAGGATGTGTCGGCGTCGATGAGCCGCCCGGTCAAGGAACTGAAGAACTTCCAGAAGCTGATGCTCAAGCCGGGCGAGTCACGCACCTTGACCTTCCGCATCAGCGAGGAAGACCTGAAGTTCTACAATGGCCAGCTGCAGCGGGTTGCCGAGCCAGGGGAATTCAATGTCCAGGTCGGGCTGGATTCCCAGGCGGTACAGCAGCAGAGCTTCGAACTGCTGTAACTGAGAGGTCGCCTGCACCGGCCCTTTCGCGGGCTTGCCCGCTCCCACAGGTACTGCACAGGTCCATCGGGCTGTGAGTATCCTGTGGGAGCGGGCAAGCCCGCGAAGAGGCCGGCCCCGATATCACAATCATCCGGATCCGCCCCGATGCCCTTTTCCTTTCGCGCCCTGCGTCTGGGGCTGATCACCCTGCTGATCGTTGTGGGCACCGCCCTCAGTGCCGGTTGGGCCATGCACCAGGCCAAGCGCCAGGCCATGGAAGACGACGCCCAGCGTGCCAGCCAGCAATTGGGCCTGTACGCCAATACCCTGCACACCCTGATCGACCGCTACCGCGCCCTGCCCGCCGTGCTGGCGCTGGACCCGGAGCTGATCGCCGCCCTGCGCGACCCGGTCAGCGAACAGGTGCAGGACGCCCTGAACCGCAAGCTTGAACGCATCAACGGCGCCGCAAACTCCTCCACCCTCGAACTGCTCGACCGCACCGGCCTGGCCATCGCCGCCAGCAACTGGCGGCTGCCCAGCAGTTACGTCGGTTCCAACTACGGCTTCAGGCCCTACTTCAAGCAAACCCGCAGCCAGGGCAGTGGCCGCTTCTACGCCGTGGGCGTGACCAGTGGCGTGCCGGGCTACTTCCTCGCCAGTGCGGTGAACGACGAACATGGCCGCTTCCTCGGTGCCATGGTGGTGAAGCTGGAGTTCCCGGAACTTGAACGCGAGTGGCGCCAGGGCAGCGACATCCTGCTGGTGAGCGACGCCCGCGGCATCACCTTCATCGCCAACCAGGACGGCTGGCGCTACCGCGAGCTGCAGCCGCTCAGTGGCGCCGACCGTGCCGAGCTGGCCGAAACCCGCCAGTACGACAAGCAACCCCTGGTGCCGTTGCAGCATCAAGTGCTGACGCGCTTTGCCGCCAACAGCACCCTTAGCCGCGTGCAAGGCCCCGAGGGCAGCGCCGAATACTTGTGGGAAAGCCTGCCACTGGAAGGCGAAAACTGGACTTTGCACCTGCTGCGCAAACCCCAGGTCACTGCCGACGGCCGCAATGCCGCCCTGGGCGCCGCCGCCGTGTGGCTGAGCCTGGTGTTCGCCGCGCTGTTCGTCAGCCAGCGGCTGCGCCTGGCCCGTCTGCGCCAGCGCAGCCGCGAAGAGCTCAAGCGCCAGGTCGAGGAGCGCACCCGCGAACTGCGCACGGCTCAAGAGGGCCTGGTGCAATCAGCCAAGCTGGCGGCGTTGGGGCAGATGTCGGCCGCCATGGCCCACGAGATCAACCAGCCGCTGACCACCCAGCGCATGCAACTGGAAACCCTGCGCCTGCTGCTCGACCATGGCCGCCATGACGAAGCACGCCAAGCCCTGGAGCCACTGGAGCAGATGCTGACGCGCATGGCCGCGCTCACCAGCCACCTGAAAACCTTTGCCCGCAACAGCCCGGTCGGCCTGCGCGAGCGCCTCGACCTGGCCACCGTGGTCGACCAGGCCCTGCACCTGCTGGAAACCCGCATTCGCAGCGAAGAGGTAGAGGTGGCCCTGTACCTGGCGCGCCCGGCCTGGGTACGCGGCGATGCCATTCGCCTGGAACAGGTGCTGATCAACCTGTTGCGCAATGCCCTCGACGCCATGGCCGACAAGCGCTACAAACGCCTGGAGATCCGCATCGAACTCGACGGCGAGCGGTGGCGCCTGAGTGTGCTGGATTCGGGCGGCGGCATTGCCGAGGCCAACCTGGCCAAGGTCTTCGACCCGTTCTTCACCACCAAGCCGGTGGGCGAAGGCCTGGGCCTGGGGCTGGCCATTTCCTATGGCATCGTCCACGAGGCCGGCGGCCAGCTGCAGGTCGAAAACCTGCCCGGTGGTGCACGCCTGAGCCTTACCCTGCCCCGTGACCTGGAGCCTGTATGTTGAATTCAGTGATCGTCGTCGATGATGAAGCCAGTATCCGCAGTGCAGTCGAGCAATGGCTGAGCCTGTCCGGCTTCAGCGTGCAATTGTTCGCGCGCGCCGAAGAGTGCCTGGCACAGCTGCCGCAGCACTTTCCCGGGGTAATCATCAGCGATGTGCGCATGCCGGGCATGGATGGCCTGCAATTGCTCGAACGCGTGCAGGCGGACGACCCCGACTTGCCCGTCATCTTGCTGACTGGCCATGGCGACGTGCCCATGGCAGTGGACGCCATGCGCAGCGGCGCCTACGACTTTCTCGAAAAGCCCTTCACCCCGCAGCACCTGCTGGGCAGCCTGCGCCGGGCCCTGGAAAAGCGCCAGCTGGTGCTGGAAAACCGCCGGCTGCATGAACAGGCAGACCTCAAGTCACGCCTGGAAGGCACGCTACTGGGCATGTCACAGGGCCTGCAACAGCTGCGCAGACAAGTACTGGAGCTGGCCAGCCTGCCCGTCAATGTGCTGATCCGTGGCGAAACCGGCAGTGGCAAGGAGCGCGTGGCCCGCTGCCTGCACGATTTTGGCCCTCGCGCCGGTAAACCCTTCGTCGCACTCAACTGCGCGGCCATTCCCGAGTCGCTGTTCGAGGCCGAGCTGTTTGGCCACGAAAGCGGCGCCTTTACCGGCGCCCAGGGCAAGCGCATCGGCAAGCTGGAGTACGCCAACGGTGGCACGGTGTTTCTCGACGAAATCGAGAGCATGCCACTGGCGCAGCAGGCCAAGCTGTTGCGCGTGATCCAGGAGCAGAAGCTGGAGCGGCTCGGTGCCAACCAGAGCATCAGCGTTGACCTGCGTGTCATTGCCGCGACCAAGCCCGACCTGCTCGAAGAGGCCCGCGCCGGCCGCTTTCGCGAAGACCTTGCCTATCGCCTGAATGTGGCCGAATTGCGCCTGGCGCCGCTGCGTGAGCGGCGTGAGGACATTCCTCTGCTGTTTGAGCACTTTGCCCGTGCAGCTGGCGAAAAGCTTGGCCGGGCCGCCCCGCTGCTGTCGGGTGTACAACTGGCACAGCTGCTGTCCCATGACTGGCCGGGCAACGTCCGGGAGCTGGCCAATGCGGCGGAGCGCCATGCATTGGGGCTGAGTTCGCCAAACATCGAAGTGGCACCTGCCGGGCAGTCGCTGGGCGAACAGATGGAAGCGTTCGAGGCGCAATGCCTGCGCGCAGCCCTGCGCCAGCATGGGGGCGAGATCAAGTCGGTGATGGAGGCGTTGCAGTTGCCGCGGCGTACGCTTAACGAAAAGATGCAGCGGCATGGGCTGGTGCGCGAGGACTTTGTCGGGCGCGAATGAGCGGATTTCCGCTTACCTGCAATCGTTGATCGGCAAGAATCCGCTTATCTCGAACGATTCTGGGGCTGCTTTGCAGCCCATCGCGACGCACGGCCGCTCCTACAGGCCAGCTATCACGCGGTTGTGCCCTCAGATGAATCAGGGCGCACCCATTTGGCACACCTTCTGCAATTGCCTTGGCAAGCTGCGCCACGGCGCGCTCCACAAAAACAACGAGAAGGTATCCCTGATGGATAACGCCACCTCCCTGCCCGCTGGGGCGGCCACTGCGCCCGCCGCAGAAAAAACCACCGCCAGCCGCCTGAAGTCGATCTTCAGCGGGTCCATCGGCAACATGGTCGAATGGTACGACTGGTACGTCTACGCCGCATTCTCGCTGTACTTCGCCAAGGCCTTTTTCCCGGCCGGTGACTCCACCGCACAATTGCTCAATACCGCCGCGATCTTCGCCGTGGGCTTCCTCATGCGCCCGATCGGTGGCTGGCTGATGGGCCTGTACGCCGACCGCAAAGGCCGCAAGGCTGCGCTGATGGCCTCGGTACTGTTGATGTGCGCCGGCTCGCTGGTCATTGCCCTGACCCCGGGCTACGAAACCATCGGCGTCGCCGCACCGGTCCTGCTGGTCATCGCACGCCTGCTGCAAGGCCTGTCGGTGGGTGGCGAGTACGGCACCTCGGCCACCTACCTCAGCGAAATGGCCAGCAAGGAACGCCGTGGCTTCTTCTCCAGCTTCCAGTACGTGACCCTGATCTCCGGCCAGCTCATCGCCCTGGCGGTACTGATTGTCCTGCAGCAGACCCTGACCACAGAGCAACTGTATGCCTGGGGCTGGCGCGTGCCGTTCGTGATCGGTGCACTGTGCGCAGTGGTGGCCCTGTACCTGCGTCGCGGCATGGAAGAAACCGCCTCGTTCACCAAGAAGGAAAAGGCCAAGGAAAGCCTGATGCGCACCCTGCTGCGCCACCCCAAGGAGCTGATGACCGTGGTCGGCCTGACCATGGGCGGCACCCTGGCCTTCTACACCTACACCACCTACATGCAGAAGTACCTGGTCAACACCGTGGGCATGAGCATCAGCGACTCGACCACCATCTCGGCCGCTACGCTGTTCCTGTTCATGTGCCTGCAGCCGGTGATCGGTGGCCTGTCGGACAAGATCGGCCGACGTCCGATCCTGATCGCCTTCGGTGTGCTCGGCACCCTGTTCACCGTACCGATCCTCAGCACCCTGCACACCATCCAGACCTGGTGGGGCGCGTTCTTCCTGATCATGGCGGCGTTGATCATCGTCAGCGGCTACACCTCGATCAACGCCGTGGTCAAGGCAGAGCTGTTCCCAACGGAAATCCGCGCCCTGGGCGTGGGCCTGCCGTACGCCCTGACCGTGTCGATCTTCGGCGGCACCGCCGAGTACGTGGCCTTGTGGTTCAAGAGCGCAGGCATGGAAAGCGGCTTCTACTGGTACGTCACCGCCTGTATCGCCTGCTCGCTGCTGGTTTACGCGACCATGAAGGACACCAAGCAACACTCGCGGATTACAACTGACTGACGCTAGTTGGCAACACTGAAAGGGGGCGCTCCATTACATGGGGCGCCCCCTTTTTCATGACGCACGACAACCTGTGAGCCGATTAGCTACATTATTCGGCTCACAGCTTGAGCCGAATAGCGCTATTATTCGGCTCACCCAATGAGCCGAATAGCCGGCTTATTCGGCTCACAGGATGGATCGGAACAATCATGAACAGCCCTTTGTGGATCTGGCAGCAACCAGCCTGGCCCCAATTTACCTGGCAAAACGAAGCCATTGCCCCGCTCCTGCGCAACTGCATCAGTATGCAAGGTCGTTTGCTGGGCAAGATCGGCAGCGTCGATGGGCTCAGCGATTACCAGAACATGCTGGATACACTGCTGCAGAACATCGTCACCTCCTCGGCAATCGAAGGTGAACAGCTGAATGTGGGCTCAGTGCGGTCTTCTCTTGCCCGTCGGCTGGGCATGGATGAACCGGGCGCTACCAGTGCCCGCAGTGAAGGGCTGGCGGAACTGATGCTGGATGCTACACAAGGGTATGACCGACCACTGACCCTGCAACGCCTGTTCACTTGGCACCAGTGGCTATTCCCAGAAGCGCACGGCAGCTTGAGCAAGGCAGTACTGGTCGGCCAGTTACGTGATGAAGTGCCCATGCAGGTGATCTCCGGCCGTCTCGACAAGCCCACCGTGCATTTCCAGGCACCACCGCGCGAGGGTCTTGAAACACAGCTCGCGGCGTTTCTCGACTGGTTTGCCAACAGCCTCGATATCGCTGGTCTGGATCCGCTGTTACGCGCCGGTATTGCGCACTTCTGGTTTGTCACGCTGCACCCGTTCGATGATGGCAATGGTCGGCTGACCCGGGCGATCACCGACCTGGCGCTGGCCCAAGCTGAGCGCCAGGCCATTCGCTTCTATGCCATGTCCGCCAGCATCCTCGAGGACAGGGCCGGCTATTACCAGGTCCTGGAGCGCAGCCAGAAAGGCGACCTGGATATCACCCGCTGGTTGTCCTGGTTCCTTGCCACATTGCTGCGCAGCTTCGAACAGGCACTGGCAAACATTGACCGGATACTGGCCAAGGCTAGGTTCTGGCAGGCACATCGCGCAGATGGTTTGCTGCCTGAACAGGTCAAGGTGCTCAACAGGTTGCTTGATGGCGGCCCCCGCGGTTTCGAGGAGGGCATCAGCGCTACGCAGTACCAGGCAGTGGCGAAGGTTTCCAAGGCCACTGCGACCCGCCACCTTACCGATCTGCTCGACAAGGCTTGCCTGGTTCGCCTGCCAGGCGGGGGCCGCAGTACCCGCTATCGCATCAACACTCAGGACATCTCCAACGCCTGACGCGGCTCACGGCGCTGGTACCAGCTGGCCATCAGCACCAGCACCAGCAGCACCCCGCCCAGCACGGCCGACGAACCGATTGTGCCGAAGTCCAGGCCGCCCTTTTCATGTGGCTTGGTGAGGAAGTCGCCCAAGGTGGCGCCAAACGGGCGGGTGAGCACGAACGCCACCCAGAACAACACCACGCCAGGGATCCGCGTCCAGTAACGGGCCACGACCACCAATGCGATGGCAGTGCCGATCAGCAGCGCGCCACCGGCAAAACCAAGCCCCGAATCATCGGCCAGGTAATCACCCAGGGCAGTGCCAAGCGTGTTGGAAAACAGGATCGCTACCCAGTAGAACAGCTCGCCCGAGCGATTCTTGATGCGGGTGACATCCAGCGGGTTGCCGCTCAGGCGCCAGACCAGGAAGGTCAGCAGCAGGATACCGATGAGCAGGGCCGAACCCGTGGCATAACCCAAGCCCAGGGTGCGGTCCATGAAGTCGGACATGGTGGTGCCAGCGGTACTGGTGGAGAGGATCACCAGCCAGTACAGCATCGGGTGGTAGCGGCGCGAGTAGAGCTGGCCGAGCAAGGTCAGCAGGAACACGCTGATCAGCATCAACGAGCTGAGTGCATAGCCGATGTTCAGCGTCATCGACAGCAAGTCGCCTGCCGTTTCGCCAAGGGTAGTAGCGCAGATCTTCATGACCCAGAAGGCCAAGGTGATTTGCGGGAGTTTGTTCATTGTTTTGCCGCTCCAGTTTGAGGTGCGGCGATGGTGCTGAGCAAGGTCTGAAAAATCGGTTGGTGTTGTATGAAAAAAGCGTTGAGCGGACTTTGAAACAAGATAGTTCGCTGTTAACGCCCCATTAATTCCCGACCTTCAAGCTGCAATGGCTGACAAAACGACGACGCGAGGGCTTGCGGCTACTCACTGACACCGCTGCCTGACCCACGCGAAGCCTGCCCAAATACATCGATTTATTCGATTTTTAAACGCTATTTTTTGCGCTTTTTAATCAAATTAATCGGCGTAGGATTAAACCCATAGAAACAAACAACTTCTCGAACCCCGGAGCAACGACCATGAAAAACAAACTGATCCTCACCTTGGCCCTCTCGGTTTTCGCAGCTGGCGCCTTCGCCGAAGATGGCTTCGACCGTACCAGCGCTCACACCTTTGCCGCGGCTCAAACCCAGTCCGCCAGCTACGCTGAAGACGGTTTTGACCGCACCGGTGGCCAACGTTTCGCTGAAGACGGTTTCGACCGCACTGGCGGCCAGCGCTTCGCCGAAGACGGCTTCGACCGCACCAACGCCCACCGCATCAGCTGATACCTGATGCGAGCACCCAGCCCGGCTTCGGCCGGGCTTGATCATTTGCAGGCGAGCACAGGCTTGGCACACTAGGCACCTTGTCCACCAGGAGGTAGGGCCAACAAGCCCAGCACAGATGTATTACTACGAACCTGCCAAAGGCCACGGCCTGCCCCACGACCCGTTCAACGCCATCGTCGGCCCCCGCCCTATCGGCTGGATTTCCTCGCATGACCGCGAAGGCCGACTGAACCTGGCGCCCTACAGCTTCTTCAACGCCTTCAACTACATCCCGCCGATCATCGGTTTCTGCAGTGTCGGGCGCAAAGACAGCCTGAACAACATTGAGCAGACCGGCGAATTCGTCTGGAACCTGGCCACCCGGCCACTGGCCGAGCAGATGAACCAGAGCTGCGCGCCGGTTGCTGCCGAGGTGAGCGAGTTCGAGTTGAGCGGCCTTAGCGCCACGCCGTCGAGCATCGTCAGCGTGCCCCGCGTGGGCGAAACCCCGGTGGCGTTCGAGTGCAAGGTCAGCCAGATCGTCCAGCTCAAGCGGGCCGACCAGGCACTGGTGCCCAGCTGGCTGATCCTCGGAGAAGTGGTTGCGGTGCACATTGCCGAGCACCTGCTTAAAAACGGCATCTACGATACCGCTGCCGCCGAACCTATCCTGCGTGGCGGTGGCCCGGCGGACTATTTCGAGCTGGGCAACCTGTTCAAGATGGGCCGCCCGCCGGCCTGATCACCAGATCAGTTCACCCTCTTCGCTGATGCCTTGCAGGCGTTGCAGCTCGGCCGTGGCCGCTTCGTCGGCGGCCACGGCGCCCTTGAACACCTGCCCGTCGAGGACCTTGTGAAAGCGCGGCGCGCCGCCCATGGTCAGGGCCTTGACCGCAATGGCCGCGTTGTAGCCGCCACCTTCCACCGGCACCATCGCCGATACCGCTTCGAAATGAGTGAATTCCCTACGTGCCATGTTGCTATCCGCGTGGTTGAACAAGGGCGCTACTTTACCTCATCCACCCTCAATCGAAGGTGTGCAAGTCCAGGCTGCTGACCACCTGCGCCTGCACCAGCTCGCCAAACACATCCAGGGTCGGCGAAGCAAAGTAGCCACTCATCGCCTGCTGATCCTGCCAGCTGCCACTGAGCAACCACAGGTCGGCATCGGCCTGGGAGCGCTGTACCGTGAAGCTCAGACAACCCGGCGCACGCAGCGAGGGCTCGAGCAGGTCGCGCAGGCGCGCGCCCAGTTCTGCCGAGCGCCCGCTGCTGGCACGGATGAAAGCAAGATGGGTGACCGGTTGTTTTAGGGTCATTGCACAATCTCCTTGAAGCAGGCGGACGGAAAAGCCAGGCTGCCAAGGTTAGGGGCTCACCCGCGCGGCGCGTTAGGCCATTACTGCTTGCCGATTGCCTGATCCTGCAGCACGGCAGGATCAGGCAAGCGACGTGCAGCTTTCGACTAGCGCCCGTCTTTGCCCAAACCTATGCTGCGTCGGTCAGTAGAGGAAAGCCATCATGACCACCGCCACGTCCATCGACCCGCCCCTGGAATTGCAGCGCCAGGAACTGGCCGAGCTGATCCGCCGCCATGCCGGCGACCCCCATGGCCCGGCATCGGCCATCGATGACTTGTACCTGGTGCGCTACACCGAGAACGTGCGCTCGGTGCCGACCTTGGCCCAACCCGCGCTGTGCATCCTTGCCCAGGGCAGCAAAAGCCTGTTCCTGGGGGACGAGCAGTATGCCTACGACCCCCTGCACTACATGGTGGTCTCGGTGACCTTGCCGCTGAGCGGCGTGAGGCTCGACGCCAGCCCGGAGAACCCAAGCCTGGGCCTGCGCATGGACCTGGACCCGGCCGAGATCAGCCAGCTGATCGCCGAAAGCGGGCCGATGCTGGTACCCAACCGGCCCACGGGCCGTGGTCTGTATGTGGAACGGACCGATGCCGCATTGCTCGACGCCTTGCTGAGGCTGCTGCGCCTGCTGGACACCCCGCGCGACATCGCCATGCTCGCGCCGCTGTTCCGCCGCGAGATTCTATACCGCCTGCTGCGTGGGCCGCAGGGTTGCCGGCTATATGAAATTGCCTTGGCCAACAGCCAGACTCACCGGGTGTGCCAGGCCATTACCTGGCTAAACAACAACTACCAGCTGCCCCTGCGCATCGGGGACCTGGCCCGTGAGGTCAACCTTAGCACTTCGACCTTGCACCATCGCTTCAAGGCCGTAACGTCGATGAGCCCGTTGCAGTACCAGAAGCAGCTGCGCCTGCAGGAGGCGCGGCGGTTGATGCTCAACGACGGGCTAGAGGCGGCGGTGGCGGCCTACAGGGTGGGGTATGAAAGCCCTTCGCAGTTCAGCCGTGAATACAGCCGGCTGTATGGTGCGCCGCCGATTCGGGATGTGGCCCGGTTGCGGGCTACTGCTGTCTGAGTCCTGTTTTTCCTGTACTGGCCTCTTCGCGGGCTTGCCCGCTCCCACAGGATCACCACAGCTTTCGAACACTGTGGCGATCCTGTGGGAGCGGGTTCACCCGCGAAGAGGCCCGCACAGGTAATAACCTTGATTCAACCCGCCACGGTTTCCTGCCACTGATTCTGGTCAATCTGAATCAAGGTCGGCCCCTTGCGCTCCACCGCCTGCCCCAGCGCCGCCTGCAACTGCGCCACATCCACCACATGCTCCGCCGCAGCCCCCAGCGCCCGCGCCACGCCGATGAAGTCCGGGGTATGGATATCTACCCCGACCGGCTCGATCGACCGGTTGACCATGTACTTCTTGATCTCCTCGTACCCCTGGTTATTCCACAGCAGCACGATCAACGGCACCTGCGCCTCCACCGCGCTGGCCAGCTCCGGCAGGGTGAACTGCAAACCACCGTCACCAATCAGGCACACCGCAGGTGCGCGCTGGCCGATATCCTCCGCACTGCCCAGCCAGGCGCCCATGGCCGCAGGCAGCGCGTAACCCAGGGTGCCGTAACCGGTCGAGGCATTGAACCAGCGACGTGGCTGGTGCATGTCCAGGGTCAGGTTGCCGGTGTACACCGGCTGGGTCGAATCGCCTACCAGCACGGCATTGGGCAGCCGCTCCAGGATCGCGCTCAGCAGACGCGTCTGGCTCAGGGTTGGCTGGTCCCAGCCTGCCGCCAGTGCCTGGCGCAGGCTGGACACGCGAGCCACACCCCAGGTGCTTTCGCGCACAGGTTGCGGCTGGGCCTGCAAGGCAGCGAGCAGTGCCTCGGCGGCCAGCTCGGCATCGGCTACCAGCGCCAGCTCCGGCAAGTAGTTACGCACGGTCTGGTCCGGATCGATATCGATGCGCAGCAGGCTGCCCGGGATCTCGAAACCACCCTTGAAGGTCACGTCATAATCGGTTTCAGCCAGTTCGGTACCGATCGCCAGCACCACGTCCGCTTCAGCCACCAGCTCTCGTGTAGCCGGCAGCGACTGGGTCGAACCGATCTGCAGCGGGTGGCTGGCCGGCAGCAAACCCTTGGCATTGATGGTCAGCGCCACTGGCGCCTGAAGGTGTTCGGCCAGGCGCGCCAGCGCAGCACCCGCAGCCAACGCGCCACCGCCCGCCAGGATCAAGGGCCGCTTGGCACCTGCCAGGCGCTCGGCCATCTGTGCCACGGCCTGCGGCGCTGCCCCTGCCCGGCTGCCACGCACCGGGCGGCCCGGCAGCAGGAAGTCGGCCGGTTCCACCAGCACGTCCAGCGGGATTTCGATATGCACCGGGCGTGGCCGGGCGCTCTCGAACACGGCAAATGCCCGCGCCAGCACCTGCGGCAGGTCTGCAGCACTCATCAAGGTGTGAGAAAACGCCGCCACTCCCGACACCAGCGCCGACTGGTTGGGCAGTTCGTGCAGCTTGCCGCGGCCACCGCCCAGCTGGTCACGGGACTGCACGCTGGAAATCACCAGCATCGGGATCGAGTCGGCATACGCCTGGCCCATGGCAGTGGTGATGTTGGTCATGCCAGGGCCGGTAATGATGAAGCACACCCCAGGTTTGCCACGGGTACGCGCATAGCCATCAGCCATGAACCCGGCACCCTGCTCGTGGCGCGGGGTGATGTGGCGAATGGACGAGCCCGCCAGGCCACGGTAGAGCTCAACGGTATGTACACCGGGAATGCCGAAGACATGGTCGACGCCATAGCCTTCAAGGAGATTGACCAGTACTTCGCCGCAGGTTGCCATCGGGTTCACCATGAATCTTGTTGGAGTATGCCCTTATTGGACCCAAGCCACGGCTATCGCCACAATGCAAAAAAACACATACTAGCCATGTCCTGTCATCATGGCTCAGTGCGATGAAACGCCTCCCGCCCCTGCCCGCCCTGCACACCTTTCTGGTCACCGCCCAGCACTGCAACTTCACCCGTGCAGGGCAACAGCTGCACATCAGCCAGGGCGCCGTCAGCCGCCAGATCGCCGCCCTCGAAGAGCACCTTGGTTATGCCCTGTTCCAGCGCCAGGCCCGCGGGCTTAGCCTGACCCGTGAAGGCCAGGACTGGCTGCCTCGGGTGCAGCAGGTGTTCGCGCTGATCGAGCAAGGCGTGCGTGAAGTGGGTGGGCGCAGCACGACCTTGCAGCTCAAGGCCCCGACGTGCGTGATGCGCTGGCTGCTGCCGCGCCTGATGGAATGGCAGGCACTGCGCCCGGATGTACCGGTGGAATTGACCACCACAGTGCAGCATGGGGTGGATTTTCGTCGCGAGGGCTTCGATGCGGCGGTGGTCTATGGCGATGCGCCGAACCACGGGCTGCAGGTGCGCAAGCTGTTCGATGAACAACTTACGCCAGTGTGCGCCCCCTCGCTGCGTGAGGGGCCGATACCGTTGCAGCAGGTGGAAGACCTGGCGCGGCACATGCTGCTGCACCCCTCGCGGGACGAACATGACTGGCAGTTGTGGCTACAGGCCGCTGGGGTGACGTTGGCCACTCATGGGCCGAAGCAGCATTTCGAGACACTGGACATGGCGATGGCCATGGCTTCGCAGGGGACAGGCGTGGCCATCGGCGACTGGTCGCTGATTGGCGATGACTTGCGCGGGGGGCGGCTGTGCATGCCGTTTGCGCAAAAGGTTGTGACCGGGAAAGGGTATTACCTGGTGAGCCAGGCCAGAAGCTTGCCGCCGGGGTTGGTGGAGTTACTGGACTGGCTGGAGAGCCAGGCTAGCCAATAAGGGCCTCTTCGCGGGCGCGCCCGCTCCCACAGGTACAGTGTGGGCCTCGGAGTCTGTGCTGTACCTGTGGGAGCGGGCATGCCCGCGAAGCAGGCGACTTAGTAGCCGACTGTGAACCGCTGCCGCGAATGCGCCGGCTTTTCCAGTTCGTCGAGCATGGCAATCGCATAGTCGGCGAAGGTGATCCAGCTTTTGCCATCCGCACCGATCAGCAGATGATCCTTGCCCACTTTGTAGCGCCCACTGCGCTCACCTTCAACAAACTCCGCCGACGGCGAGAGGAAGGTCCAATCAAGGTTTGGCTCGCGCTGCAACGTCTCCAGAAACCGCACCCCGGCAGTGGCTTCGGCCTTGTAGGCTTCCGGGAAATCCGGGCTGTCGATCACCCGGTGCCCCGACGGCAGCAACAAGCTGCCGGCCCCCCCCACCACCAACAGGCGCTTGACCCCGGCCCGCTTGACCGGTTCGATGATCGCCTGAGGCTCGATGGTCGAGAAATGCGCCGCGCTCAACACGGCGTCCACACCCGTTACCGCCGCTTGCAGGGCCGCACTGTCCTTGGCATCCAGCGCCTTGACGGTCACCCCTTCACGGCCTTGCAGTTGCGAAGGGTCACGGGCAATGGCCAATACGCTGTGGCCACGGCGCAGGGCTTCTTCCAGCAACTGGCTGCCAGCGCGGCCAGTGGCACCGATGATTGCGATCTTGCTCATGGGAATACTCTCCATCAATTGAACGGAATTACCACTTCATCTCGCCCTTGGCGACCTTGGCCCCGAGCTCCAGCGAGCTTTCATCGGCCAGGCCCGGGTAACGCTGCTTCATGGCCTTTATCAGCGCGTTGGCGTCTTTCGCCTTGGCGGTTTCGGCATCGAACCCACGAATGTAGTTTGCCGTGAAGCGCACAGCCTGCAGTGAACGGCTGCTGTCTCCCAGGAAGTGCCCCGGGATGACCGTGCGTGGCCCCAGCGCTTCGATGTGCGCCAAGGTGCCAAGCCAGTCGGCATGGGACCTGGCTGATTGAGTATCGGCCATCCACACATGAATGTTTTCGGCCACCACCACGCCACCGACCACCGCCTTGATTGACGGGATCCACACAAAACTGCGGTCTGGTTGCGGGCCGTCCAGGCCAACCACCTCGAGGGCCTGCCCTTCCAGCGTCAGGCGCTGGCCTTCGAGCACTTGTGGCACCACCAGCCGCTCCGGTTTGTCTGCCCCCATCTGCGGCCCCCAGTACGCCAGCTTGGCATCCATGGTCTGGCGGATATGTGCAACCGTGGAGGCAGAGGCCAGCACCTTGGCGTCGGGGAAGGCCTGGGTCAGGGTGTCCAGGCCAAAATAATAGTCCGGGTCGCCGTGACTGATGTAGATGGTAGTCAAGCGTTTACCGCCAGCCTGCAGGCGCTGCACCAGCTGCTGGGCTTGGGCCTTGCCAAACTGGGCGTCGACCAGCACGGCATCGTGCTCGCCACTGACAATCACCGAGCTGACCGGGAAAATGGCCGCGTGCCCGGGGTTGTAGACGTCCAGTTGCAACGGTTCGGCTGCCAGCGCCGGGCCGGCCAGAGTCACGCAGGCCAGTAGCAGGCTACGCAGGGGGGTGAACAGGGACATGGGCAAGACCTTCAGTTGAACAATGCCCAACAGCTTAGTTGCCCGATCCGTCGCAAAAAATGCGATGCTCGAACATAGTTTGTTTCTAAAACCGGGCAAATCATGGACCGTCTTAACGCCATGCGCGTTTTCGTCACCGTCGTCGACCTGGGCAGCCAGTCAGCAGCGGCAGACCACCTGCAGCTGTCTCGCCCCGTGGTGTCGCGTTACCTGGCAGAGCTGGAGGACTGGGTTGGCGCGCGGCTAATGCAGCGCACCACTCGAAAGCTCAGCCTCACCGCGGCCGGCCAGGAAACCCTGCCCCGCTGCCGGCAACTGCTGGAACTGGCCGGCGACCTGCAGGCCGCAGTGCAGCAGCCTGATGACGCGCCAAAAGGCGCGCTGCGCATCAGCGTCAGCACCTCTTTCGGCCAGGCGCAGCTGGTGGACGCGGTGGCTGCCTATGTGCGGCGCTATCCTGGGGTGAAGGTGGAACTGCAAATGCTCGATCGCACCGTCAACCTGGTGGATGAGCGCATCGACCTGGCCATCCGCACCAGCAACGAGCTGGACCCCAACCTGATCGCCCGGCGTATGAGCGTGTGCCGCTCGGTGGTGTGCGCGGCCCCGGCCTACCTGAGCGAGCACGGCGTACCGCAACGGGTCGAGGACCTGAGCCGGCACAACTGCCTCACCCATGCCTATTTCGGCCATAGCCTTTGGCATTTCGAGGTAGCCGGCCAGCAGGTCGCCGTGCCGGTGGCGGGAAACATCAGCGCCAACGAAGCGATGACATTGCAGAAGGCGGCACTGGCCGGCGCTGGCATCGCCATGCTGCCGAGCTACCAGACTGCCGACGCCCTGCGCAGGGGCGAACTGGTGCGCCTGCTGCCCGAAGCGCAGCCGCGTACCCTGAACCTGAATGCGGTTTATACGTCGCGCAAGCACATGCCGGCGACCTTGCGCAGCATGCTGGATTTTCTGGTGCAGCGGTTCAAGGACGAGCCGGAGTGGGATCGGGATCTGTAACGCGGAATTTGGCCTAAGCTGGAAGGTATCACCTATTGCTGTAACAGGAGGTGAGTAGCATGGGCATCAAATCCAGAAGAGTCGCCCTTGTCATGGCCATGACGGCCGTCGCAGGGCTTTATGGTTCTGCTTGCTGGCGCGCCGAGCTGCTACGCAGTCAGCCCAGCGCCGCAGCCAGCTGCGAGCAGGCACATTGCGTGCCTCACACTGCAACCTTGAGCGCCGTCCGTTGAGTTGACGGCGCCCTGCCGGTCACTCTTCGACGCTCATGTATTCCTTGGCCCAGCGGATGTAATCCTCGGGCTGGGTGTAGGTGTGCGAGAGTTCGGTGGCGCTCAGGTTTTCCGACTTGTTCTGCTTGCCACGCTGCAAGCGCAGGCAATCGTAAGTGGCCTTGATCGCAGCGAAGTAGGCGCCATGGCCGTCGACTGCGATACGCACACCCAGGCGCGCCAGGCGTTCATCGTCATGCAGGTTGGGGTTGCCATAGGTGACCAGCATCAGCGGCACCGTCAGGTGCTCGGCAATCTGCTCGAGCTGCTCGAAGTCCTTCACGCCCACCATGCAGATGCCATCGGCACCGGCCTTCTGGTAGCTCTGGGTGCGCACGATGATTTCTTCGGTGGTGAGCACGCCAGCGTTGGTGCGGGCGATGATCGACAACGACGAATCGACCCGTGCCTCCAGCGCCGCACGGATCTTGCCAACGCCTTCCTCGACCGGGATCAGGTCAGTGGACTTGCGCCCGAACTGGGCGGGCAAAAGGGTGTCCTCGATGGTCAGCCCGGCCACGCCGGCGCGCTCCAGTTCGATCACCGTGCGCATCACGTTCAGCGCGTTGCCGTAGCCGTGGTCGGCATCAGCCAGCACGGGCAATTGCGCTACCCGGCCAATACGGGTGGCCTGCTCGACGAACTCGCTGAGGGTAATCAGGGCGAAGTCCGGCGCGGCCAGTACCTGCAACGAAGCGACAGAACCACCCAGGATGCCGACCTCGAAGCCCAGGTCTGCGGCAATGCGTGCCGACATCGGGTCGAACACCGATGCCGTGTGGTAACAGGAACCTGAAGCGAGCAGTTCGCGGAAGGCAAAACGCAGATCTTGATGGGAAGCCTTGGGCATGATCACTCCGCAAATAAGTTGAAATTTGAACGGTAACTACCGACCCCTGTAATCGGGTCTACCTGACCTGTTCCAACCGTCGCCATCTGGGCGGTCATGCTCGACATGCAGGCAGAGGAATAAAAGGTGTGGGAGACAGCGGGCTGAAAAACCTGCGGCATATTGTTGCACCAAGCTGGTGCAAGCCCCGGATTTCAGCCCCTGTGGCATACCAACGATATCACGCAGCCATGCTGCACTGGATGAATGCGCCAATGCCGATTCGGCATAGGGGATGCAGATAGTACATAGGAAGCTACCTAACTCAGGTTACAATCCGACTTGCCCGCGAAGAGGCCGCCACAGACAAACAAGGTATTCCCGTGACCGCCGCCCTGCCCCCCACCACACTGCGCAACGTGCTGACCGCCCTGATGCTGGCAATCTTCCTCGGCGCACTGGACCAGACCATCGTCGCCGTCTCGCTGCCCGCGATCTCGGCTCAGTTCAACGATGTCGGCCTGCTGGCGTGGGTCATCTCCGGCTACATGGTGGCCATGACCGTGGCCGTGCCGATCTACGGCAAGCTGGGTGACCTGTACGGGCGGCGGCGGATGATCCTGACCGGCATCAGCCTGTTCACCCTTGCCTCGATCGCCTGCGCCATGGCCCAGGACATGCAGCAACTGGTACTGGCCCGGGTACTGCAGGGCATTGGCGCGGGTGGCATGGTTTCGGTCAGCCAGGCAATCATCGGCGACTTCGTGCCCCCGCGTGAACGCGGCCGCTACCAGGGCTATTTCAGCAGCATGTATGCAGTGGCGAGTGTCGCCGGGCCAGTGCTGGGTGGCTGGTTGACCGAGTACCTGTCTTGGCGCTGGGTATTCTGGATCAACCTGCCGCTGGGGCTGGTTGCCTTGTGGGCGATCCACCGGGCCTTGGCCGGCATGCCGGCGCAGCGCCGCGAGGCACAGGTGGACTACCTCGGCGCCGTGCTGCTGATCCTCGGCCTGGGCAGCCTGTTACTGGGCATCACTCTGGTCGGCCAGGGCCACGCCTGGGTCGACACGGCCGTACTGGCCCTGTTCGCCTGCGCCGTGCTGGGCCTGGCGCTGTTCATCGCTCATGAGCGCCGCTGCCCGGAGCCGCTACTGCCCTTGGGCCTGTTTGGCAACCGGGTCGCGGTGTTGTGCTGGGGCGTGATCTTTTTCGCCAGTTTCCAGTCGATTTCCCTGACCATGCTCATGCCGTTGCGCTACCAGGGCATCACCGGCGCCGGTGCCGACAGCGCCGCCCTGCACCTGCTGCCACTGGCGATGGGGCTGCCCCTGGGCGCCTTCACCGGCGGGCGCATGACCAGCCGCACCGGGCGCTACAAGCCGCAGATTCTGGCGGGCGCACTGCTGATGCCAGTGGCCATTTTTGCCATGGCGCTGACACCGCCGCAGTCTGGGTGGCTCAGTGCATTGTTCATGCTGCTGACCGGCATTGCCTGCGGGTTGCAGTTCCCGACATCGCTGGTGGGCACGCAAAGCGCGGTGGACAGCAAGGACATCGGGGTGGCTACCAGCACCACCAACCTGTTCCGTTCGCTGGGCGGGGCCATGGGCGTGGCCTGCATGTCCAGCCTGCTGCTGGCGCTGCTGCACCAGGGCGGGTTCGAAATGCTGGGGAATCCCTTGCTGGGAAGCCTGAAGGCCGGTGAGGTGGACCTGGCGACGCAGGGCCGGTTGACGGAGACGTTCCGGCATTTGCTGATGGGGAGTGCGCTGGTAGCGGTGCTGGGAGTGTTTGCGGCATTTGCGCTGCCCGACCGGCAATTACGCGGCCGATGAAGGGTGCGCTGTTCCTGTGCTTCGTTCAGGGCCCCCCGGAAGTATTAATCCTCTCTTAATACAGACGGGAAACACTCCCTCACAATCCTTAACAAAGTGTCATTTGCGCAGGGCCGGGCTCAAGCGCAGCATATCCAGCCCGGTGTCGACCCATTTTTCGACATCGCCCGCCAGATCGACACTGTCAGGCAGCAACAGCCAGCGCCCGATCAGGCCATCGACATAGGCAAACATCGCCACCGCTGCGCGCTCGACATCCAGCGCGTCAGGCAACTGGCCCCGGCGAACGGCATTGGCCAACGCCAGGGCAATGCCTTTGTGGCAATCCAGTACCGCGCTCTGGCGCTGCTGGCGAATTTCACACATGTCATCGGTGAACTCGCACTTGTGATGCAGAATTTCATTGATACGCCGGGTTCGGGCATCGAGCACCAGCTCGTTGAACACTTGCAGCAGCAGCTTGCGCATGCA
Source organism: Pseudomonas sp. SAS7 (assembly GCF_052112345.1). Classification (NCBI taxonomy): domain Bacteria; kingdom Pseudomonadati; phylum Pseudomonadota; class Gammaproteobacteria; order Pseudomonadales; family Pseudomonadaceae; genus Pseudomonas; species Pseudomonas sp. SAS7. The sequence continues at coordinate 187,137 of NZ_JBEGGO010000004.1, forward strand.
GCCAAGCGGGTCGACTTCGTCCTCGCTTTCACTCGCCCGCGCCAAGTGGTCATGGGTTTCGTGCAGGCTGTCGAGCAACGCCTGCACCAACTCTGCCTTGTTGTTGAAGTGCCAGTAGATCGCCCCGCGCGTCACACCCGCCAGTTCGGCGATGTCGGCCAGGGTGGTTCGCGCAACCCCGCGCTTGTAGAAGGCCTTTTCCGCCGCCTCGATGATCTGGGCGCGGGTTTCCTGGGCTTCTTCTTTGGTTCGACGGACCATGGCAGTACAACCTCATCTGGCCCGAACGCGCGGCGCGTACGGGGAACGTTCCCGGGGCACCTCTGCTGGGAGCCTCGCGGATGAGCTAATCAAGAGCTGTGGCAGTACCTGAGTACAACCCAGCGGTATTTACAAACAACCATGAATGTAAGTATATTCCTTAGCAAGCTATTTATCCACCGGATAGCAATTTTTCCAGATCAAGATCTCTTCCATTACTCTTGAGCGTCTCCCTGCTCCAGCGACCCGAGGATCCTCATGCAATTCAAGCCAGCCGTTACCGCTCTGGTTTCCGCCGTCGCCCTGGCAACCCTGCTCAGTGGCTGTAAAAAAGAAGAAGCAGCGCCAGCGGCGCAGGCTCCTCAGGTCGGCGTCGTGACCATCCAGCCGCAAGCCTTCACCCTGACCTCGGAATTGCCGGGGCGTACCAGTGCCTACCGGGTCGCCGAAGTGCGCCCGCAGGTCAACGGCATCATCCTCAAGCGCCTGTTCAAGGAAGGTAGTGAGGTGAAGGAAGGCCAGCAGCTGTACCAGATCGACCCTGCCGTGTACGAAGCCACCCTGGGCAACGCCCAGGCCAACCTGCAGGCTACCCGCTCGCTGGCCGAGCGCTACAAGCAGCTGATTGACGAACAGGCCGTCTCCAAACAGGAATACGACGACGCCAATGCCAAACGATTGCAGGCCGAGGCCTCGCTGAAAAGCGCACAGATCGACCTGCGCTACACCAAGGTCCTGGCGCCGATCAGCGGCCGTATCGGCCGTTCTTCGTTCACCGAAGGTGCACTGGTGAGCAACGGTCAGGCCGACGCCATGGCCACTATCCAGCAGCTCGACCCGATCTACGTCGACGTTACCCAGTCCACCGCCGAGCTGCTCAAGCTGCGCCGTGACCTGGAAAGCGGCCAGCTGAAAAAGGCCGGCGACAACGCCGCCTCGGTTCAGCTGGTACTGGAAGACGGCAGCCTGTTCAAGCAGGAAGGCCGCCTGGAATTCTCCGAAGTGGCGGTCGACGAGACCACCGGCTCGGTCACCCTGCGCGCACTGTTCCCCAACCCCGATCACACCCTGCTGCCAGGCATGTTCGTGCATGCGCGGCTCAAGGCCGGGGTCAACGCCAACGCCATCCTGGCACCGCAACAGGGCGTGACCCGCGACCTCAAAGGTGCACCAACGGCCCTGGTGGTCAACCAGGAGAACAAGGTCGAACTGCGCCAGCTCAAGGCCAGCCGTACCCTGGGCAGCGACTGGCTGATCGAGGAAGGCCTCAACCCAGGCGACCGCCTGATCACCGAAGGGCTGCAGTACGTGCGCCCGGGCGTCGAGGTCAAGGTCAGCGAAGCCACCAACGTCAAGAAGCCGGGCAGCCCTGATCAGGCCAACGCGGCGAAAGCAGACGCCAAAGCGGAGTAAACCATGTCGAAGTTCTTTATCGATCGCCCGATCTTCGCCTGGGTGATCGCCTTGGTGATCATGCTGGTCGGCGCCTTGTCGATCCTGAAGCTGCCTATCAACCAGTACCCCAGCATCGCGCCGCCGGCCATCGCCATCGCCGTGACCTACCCGGGCGCTTCGGCGCAAACCGTGCAGGACACCGTGGTACAGGTGATCGAGCAGCAGCTCAACGGTATCGACAACCTGCGTTATGTGTCGTCGGAAAGCAACTCCGACGGCAGCATGACCATTACTGCCACCTTCGAACAAGGCACCAACCCCGACACCGCCCAGGTCCAGGTACAGAACAAGCTGAACCTGGCCACCCCATTGCTGCCGCAGGAAGTGCAGCAGCAAGGTATCCGCGTTACCAAGGCAGTGAAAAACTTCCTGCTGGTGATCGGCCTGGTGTCCGAAGACGGCAGCATGACCAAGGACGACCTGGCCAACTACATCGTCTCCAACATGCAGGACCCGATCTCGCGTACTGCGGGTGTGGGTGACTTCCAGGTATTCGGTGCGCAGTACGCCATGCGTATCTGGCTCGATCCGGCCAAGCTGAACAAGTTCCAGCTGACCCCGGTCGACGTCAAGACCGCCGTGGCCGCGCAGAACGTGCAGGTGTCGTCCGGCCAGCTCGGCGGCCTGCCGGCGCTGCCTGGTACCCAGCTGAACGCCACCATCATCGGCAAGACCCGCCTGCAAACCGCCGAGCAGTTCGAGAAGATCCTGCTCAAGGTCAACAAGGATGGCTCCCAGGTACGACTGGGTGACGTCGCGCAAGTGGGCCTGGGCGGTGAAAACTACGCGGTCAGCGCCCAGTTCAACGGCAAGCCGGCTTCCGGCCTGGCCGTAAAACTGGCTACCGGCGCCAACGCCCTGGACACCGCCAAGGCTCTGCGCGAGACCATCAAAAGCCTCGAACCGTTCTTCCCGCCTGGCGTGAAAGCGGTATTCCCGTACGACACCACCCCGGTGGTCACCGAGTCGATCAGCGGTGTGATCCACACCCTGATCGAGGCCGTGGTCCTGGTGTTCCTGGTGATGTACCTGTTCCTGCAGAACTTCCGCGCCACCATCATCACCACCATGACCGTACCGGTGGTGTTGCTGGGTACGTTCGGCATCCTTGCGGCCGCAGGCTTCAGTATCAACACCCTGACCATGTTCGCCATGGTCCTGGCCATCGGCTTGCTGGTGGACGACGCCATCGTCGTGGTGGAGAACGTCGAACGGGTCATGTCCGAAGAAGGGTTACCGCCCAAGGAGGCGACCAAACGTTCGATGGAACAGATCCAGGGCGCCCTGGTGGGTATTGCCCTGGTACTGTCGGCGGTACTGCTGCCCATGGCGTTCTTCGGTGGTTCCACAGGTGTGATTTACCGGCAGTTCTCCATCACCATCGTGTCGGCCATGGGCCTCTCGGTGCTGGTAGCGCTTATCTTCACCCCGGCACTGTGCGCCACCATGCTCAAGCCGCTGAAGAAAGGTGAGCACCACACCGCCAAAGGCGGGTTCTTTGGCTGGTTCAACCGCAACTTCGACCGCAGCGTAAACGGCTACGAGCGCAGCGTGGGCGCTATCCTGCGCAACAAGGTACCGTTCCTGCTCGGCTACGCGCTGATCGTGGTCGGCATGATCTGGCTGTTCGCCCGTATCCCTACTGCCTTCCTCCCGGAAGAAGACCAGGGCGTACTGTTTGCCCAGGTACAGACCCCGGCCGGCTCCAGCGCCGAACGTACGCAGGTTGTGGTTGACCAGATGCGTGAGTACCTGTTGAAGGAAGAGGCCGACACCGTGGCATCGGTGTTCACTGTGAACGGCTTCAACTTCGCCGGCCGCGGCCAGAGCTCGGGCATGGCGTTCATCATGCTCAAGCCGTGGGGCGAACGCTCCAAGGAGAACAGTGTGTTCGCCCTGGCCGAGCGTGCCCAGCAGCACTTCTTCACCTTCCGCGACGCGATGGTGTTCGCCTTCGCGCCGCCTGCGGTACTCGAACTGGGTAACGCTACCGGCTTCGACGTGTTCCTGCAGGACCGCGGCGGCGTCGGCCATGCCAAGCTCATGGAAGCGCGCAACCAGTTCCTGGCAAAGGCCGCACAAAGCAAGGTGCTCAGCGCCGTGCGCCCGAACGGCCTGAACGATGAGCCGCAGTACCAGCTGACTATCGATGACGAACGTGCAAGCGCCCTGGGCGTGACCATTGCCGACATCAACAACACCCTGTCGATTGCGCTGGGTGCCAGCTATGTCAACGACTTCATCGACCGTGGCCGAGTCAAGAAGGTGTACATCCAGGGCGAACCAAACGCACGGATGAGCCCGGAAGACCTGCAGAAGTGGTACGTGCGCAACGGTGCAGGCGAAATGGTCCCGTTCTCGTCGTTCGCCAAAGGCGAGTGGACCTACGGTTCACCCAAGCTGTCCCGTTACAACGGCGTCGAGGCGATGGAAATCCTGGGTGCTCCGGCCCCGGGCTACAGTACCGGTGATGCCATGGCCGAGGTGGAACGCATCGCGGGCGAGTTGCCGGACGGTATCGGCTTCTCCTGGACCGGCATGTCTTACGAGGAAAAACTCTCCGGCTCGCAGATGCCGGCACTGTTTGCCCTCTCTGTGCTGTTCGTGTTCCTGTGCCTGGCTGCACTGTATGAAAGCTGGTCGATCCCGATCGCCGTCGTGCTGGTAGTACCGCTGGGTATCATCGGTGCCCTGATCGCCACCAGCCTGCGCGGGCTGTCCAACGACACGTACTTCCTGGTCGGCCTGTTGACCACCATCGGCCTGGCGGCGAAAAACGCCATTCTGATCGTCGAGTTCGCCAAGGAACTGCACGAGCAAGGCCGCAGCCTGTACGACGCAGCGATCGAGGCGTGCCGCATGCGTCTGCGCCCGATCATCATGACCTCGCTGGCGTTCATCCTCGGCGTGGTACCGTTGACCATCGCCAGCGGCGCCGGCGCCGGCAGCCAGCACGCCATCGGTACCGGTGTGATCGGCGGCATGATCAGTGCGACCGTGTTGGCTATCTTCTGGGTACCGCTGTTCTTCGTCGCAGTGTCGTCGCTGTTCGGCAGCAAAGAGCCGGAAAAAGACGCCACCCCTGAAACTCCACGTTATGAGGCTGGGCAATGACCAAGTCTTTGTTGTCCCTGGCGGTAACCGCTTTCATCCTTGGCGGCTGCTCGCTGATCCCTGACTACCAGACCCCGGACGCGCCGATGGCAGCGCAGTGGCCGCAAGGCCCTGCGTACTCGCCGACGCAATCGGCAGACGTTGCTGCCGCCGAACAGGGCTGGCGCCAGTTCTTCCACGACCCGGCACTGCAACAGCTGATCCAGACGTCGCTGGTCAACAACCGCGACCTGCGCGTCGCGGCGCTGAACCTCGACGCTTACCGCGCGCAGTACCGCATTCAGCGTGCCGACCTGTTCCCGGCGGTTTCCGCCACCGGCAGCGGCACCCGCCAGCGCGTACCGGCGAACATGTCGCAAACCGGCGAATCTGGCATCACCAGCCAGTACTCGGCCACCTTGGGCGTCAGCGCCTATGAGCTGGACCTGTTCGGCCGTGTGCGCAGCCTGACCGAGCAGGCGCTGGAAACCTACCTGTCCAGCGAGCAGGCGCGTCGTTCCACGCAAATCGCCCTGGTCGCCAGCGTGGCCAACGCCTACTACACCTGGCAGGCCGACCAGGCCCTGTTCAAGCTGACCGAAGAAACGCTGAAGACCTACGAGCAAAGCTACAACCTCACCCGTCGCAGCAATGAAGTCGGCGTGGCTTCGGCCCTCGACGTCAGCCAGGCGCGCACCGCCGTGGAAGGCGCCCGGGTCAAGTACTCGCAGTACCAGCGCCTGGTCGCCCAGGACGTCAACAGCCTGACCGTGCTGCTGGGCACCGGCGTTCCTGCCAACCTGGCCAAGCCGCTGGAGCTCAATGCCGACCAGCTGGCCGAAGTACCGGCCGGCCTGCCGTCGGACATCCTCCAGCGTCGCCCGGACATCCAGGAAGCCGAGCACCTGCTCAAGGCCGCCAATGCCAACATTGGTGCCGCCCGTGCAGCGTTCTTCCCGAGCATCAGCCTGACTGCCAACGCTGGCAGCCTGAGCCCCGACATGGGTCACCTGTTCGCCGGTGGCCAGGGCACCTGGCTGTTCCAGCCGCAGATCAACCTGCCGATCTTCAACGCCGGCAGCCTGAAGGCCAGCCTGGACTACTCGAAGATCCAGAAGGACATCAACGTCGCCAAGTACGAAAAAACCATCCAGACCGCCTTCCAGGAAGTCTCCGATGGCCTGGCGGCGCGCAAGACCTTCGAAGAGCAGCTGCAGGCCCAGCGCGACCTGGTGCAGGCGAACCAGGATTACTACCGCCTGGCTGAACGCCGTTACCGCATCGGGATCGACAGCAACCTGACCTTCCTCGACGCCCAGCGCAACCTGTTCAGCGCCCAACAGTCGCTGATTACCGACCGCCTTTCGCAGCTGACCAGTGAGGTCAACCTGTACAAGGCGCTCGGCGGTGGCTGGTATGAGCAGACCGGGCAGGCCAACCAGCAGGCATCGGTGCAAGCACCGAAAGGCTGATTGAGTTTGTAGCAGCATCGAGCCCACCTCTACGGTGGGCTTTTTGTTTTGCCGGCCGCTGTTGTTGCTGCGGACGCTCGACCTGCGGGAGCAGCGTTGTGCTGCGAAGAGCCTGTCAAAGCAAAACAATTAACCAAATGGAACATTCCGTTCGATTATCGCCCCGTTCCGTTTGCGGCGAATTGCCTCACCCCCGCGCTACCCCGCAACATCCGCTTACGCAACGTTGCCCAAGTTCATCAAAAAAAAGACCCGCACCTGCAGGCTCGATCCAGCAGTGCACCGGCTTGCCCCATAAAAACAAGAGATCCACGACAGATGAGCACTTTGCAACCCGCACGCCAGCTGCTGCCCGGCCTGTTGGCCATGTCCTGCGCCCTCCCCGTGTTCGCCGCCAACGAAGGTGGTTTCATGGAAGACGCCAAGGCCACCCTCAACCTGCGCAACTTCTATATCAATCGCAATTTCGTCGACCCGGCCAACCCGCAGGGCAAGGCCGAAGAATGGACGCAAAGCTTCATTCTTGACGCCCGCTCCGGCTTCACCCAAGGCACCGTCGGTTTCGGGGTGGACGTGCTGGGCCTGTACTCGGTCAAGCTCGACGGCGGCAAAGGCACCACCAACACACACTTGCTGCCCGTGCATGACGACGGCCGCCCGGCCGATGACTTCGGCCGCCTGGGTGTGGCGCTGAAAGCCAAGTTGTCCGAAACCGAGCTGAAAGTCGGTGAATGGATGCCGGTGTTACCCATCCTGCGCTCGGACGATGGCCGCTCGCTGCCGCAAACCTTCCGCGGTGGCCAGCTGACCTCCAAGGAAATTGCCGGCCTGACGCTGTATGCCGGCCAGTTCCGCGGTAACAGCCCGCGCAACGACGCCAGCATGGAAGACATGTCTATGAACGGCAAAGGCGCGTTCACCTCCGATCGTTTCAACTTCGGCGGTGGCGAATACACCTTCAACGACAAGCGCACCATGATCGGCCTGTGGGATGCCCAGCTCAAAGACATCTACCGTCAGCAATACCTCAACCTGACACACAGCCAGCCGCTGGGCGACTGGACCCTGGGCGCCAACTTGGGCTACTTCATCGGCAAGGAAGACGGCGCAGAGCGCGCCGGCAAGCTGGACAACCGCACCGCCTCGGCCATGCTTTCGGCGCGTTACCAGGGCCACACCTTCTACGTCGGCCTGCAAAAGGTCAGCGGCGACGACGCCTGGATGCGGGTCAACGGTACCAGCGGCGGCACCCTGGCCAACGACAGCTACAACTCCAGCTTCGACAATGCCAAGGAGCGTTCCTGGCAAGTGCGCCATGACTTCAACTTCGCTACCGTTGGCGTGCCTGGGCTGACCCTGATGAACCGCTACATCAAGGGTGAAAACGTCACCGTGGGCAGCGTGGATGATGGCAAGGAATGGGCTCGCGAGACCGAACTGGCCTATGTGGTGCAGTCGGGGAGCTTGAAGGACCTGTCGGTGAAATGGCGCAACTCCACCATGCGCCGGGACTTCAGCACCAACGCCTTTGATGAGAACCGGCTGATCGTGAGTTACCCGCTGAATCTCCTTTGAATGCTTCGCGGGCACGCCCGCTCCCACAGGATCGGCACCGCTTTCAGAGTGTGTGCTGGTCCTGTGGGAGCGGGTTTACCCGCGAAGAGGCCAGAAGCCCTTATAAATAACCAAAAGAAATAACCAAATCTATAAACCTTCTTGGACGACATAAGCTGTAACAGCTTGAATAGGGCCCTGATTCCCGCCCCAGAGCCGTGACATGGACCTCCGCCAGCTGCGCTACTTCATCGCCCTCACCGAATACCGCAGTTTCGTCCGTGCCGCCGAGGCCATGGGCATCACTCAACCCGCCTTCAGCCGCGCCATCCAGGGCCTGGAACACACGTTCGGCTGCCCGCTGGTGGACCGCGCCAGCAAAGCCCTGCTGCCAACCCCCGAGGGCCTGGTGGTACTGCAGCACGCCCGCCGCCTGGTGCAGGGCGCCGCGCAACTGAGCAACGAGGTGCTGCAAATGACCAAGCTCGACGCCGGCGAGCTGCATTTCGGTAGCGGCCCGGCGCTGGCAGTGCGGTTGGTCCCCGACGCCTTGCGCCACTTCATCGAGCACCACCCCGGCATCCGCACCTCGCTGCTGGTGGACAATGCCGAACGCCTGGGCCAAGCCCTGCGCCGTGAACAGATCGAGTTTTTCGTCGACGATATCCGCCCGTTCGAAGCCGACCCCAACTTCCATACCGAGCCCCTGTCGCCACGCCCCGGCCTGTTTTTCTGCCGCCCAGGCCACCCATTGCTGGCCAAGGACAGCCTGTCGACCAACGACCTGTTCAGCTACCCGCTGGCCAGCGCCCTGCTCGCCCCCGGCGTGCGCAAGCGCCTGGCCAACCTGAGCGGGCGCAGCGACTTCATCCCGCACCTGCAGACCGAGCACCTGGCCATCCTGCGCAGCGTGGTGCAGGCCAGTGATGCCATTGGCACGGCCAGCGAGGAGGCCGTGGCCGAAGACCTGGCCGCCGGCACACTGGTGCGCCTGCACTGGCGCAACCTGCCGCCGGCGCTGGAGGTGCTGAGCGTGCGCTGCGGCGTGGTCAGCCGTAGCGGTTACCGGTTGTCGCCGGCGGCGCGGGCGATGATCGAGACGCTGGTGGGGCTGGATACGCCGGTACGGGCTGCTGCCATTCGCTGAGCTGATGATAGTGGTGGCTGCGGGCTATCCTGAGCTATATGGGTTGCCAGTGCCGGCCCTTTCGCGGGTGAACCCGCTCCCACAGGGTTTCGTGGATCCCTGTGGGAGCGGGTTCACCCGCGAAAGGGCCGGTACAGGCAATACACCTAGATCAGGCACACCAGGGAGGCACAACAATGAAAACCCTCGTCGACCACCTGAGCCAATACGCCAGCTACCACCGCGACCCACGCAACATCGCCACCCACTTCGTAGGCATCCCGATGATCGTGCTGGCAGTCACCATCCTGCTGTCACGCCCAGGCTGGGAAATAGCTGGCATGTGGCTGTCCCCTGCCCTGCTGGCAGCGGCGGCTTCGGTGTGGTTCTACCTGCGCCTGGACCTGCGCTTCGGGTTGGTGATGGGGCTGTTGCTGGGACTGTGCCTGTGGGTCGGCCAGGTGCTGGCAGTACAGACGACAACACTGTGGCTCAGCGCCGGGCTGGGGGCATTCGTGGTGGGCTGGATCATCCAGTTCGTCGGCCATTACTACGAAGGCCGCAAACCTGCATTTGTCGACGATGTCAGCGGCCTGATCATCGGGCCGCTGTTTGTGGTGGCAGAAGCCGCTTTCATGCTGGGCCTGTGCCCGGCCCTGAAACAGGCCGTAGAAAATAACGCAGGCCCGGTAGCCATGCGTCAGAAGAACACGGCCATGTAAACATTCCATGGCCCTATCGCCGGCATTACTGCTGTCGGGACTCTACACCCAGTTCATCCCACACCGATTCGGCCATGTGGAAGGTGGCATTGGCTGCCGGGATACCGCAATAGATCGCGCTCTGCATCAGCACTTCCTTGATCTCTTCACGGGTGACGCCATTGTTGGCCGCCGCGCGCAGGTGCAGTTTCAGCTCGTCGTTGCGGTTCATGCCGATCAGCATGGCGATGGTGATCAGGCTGCGGGTATGGCGCGGCAGGCCGGGGCGGGTCCAGATATCACCCCAGGCGTGGCGGGTGATCATCTCCTGGAACTCGCCGTTGAAGTCATTGAGCTTTTCCAGGCTGCGGTCCACGTGGGCATCGCCAAGTACCGCACGGCGCACTTGCATGCCCGCGTCGTAACGTTGTTTCTCATCCATGGCGTTGTCCTCAGTGAGCCAGCAGGAAGTCGAGCACGCGGCGGCTGAACGCCTCACCGATTTCGACATTGGACAGGTGCGCTGCCGGGAAGTCGACGTACTCGGCACCTTTGATACCGGCCTGCATGAAGCGGCCATGTTCAGGGGTGGTGACCACGTCTTCGGTGCCAGCAACGATCAGCGCGGGCACCTGGATGCGGCCCAGTTGCTCACGGTAATCGGCATCACGCACCGCTGCGCAGTTACCGGCATAACCCTGCGGGCTGGTTTGCGCCAGCATCTGGCAAATGCGCTGAGCTTGCTCAGGCTGGGCCTGGACAAAACCTGGGGTGAACCAGCGGGCGATAGAGCCGTCGCGAAGGTCGACCATGGCCTGCTGGCCACCTTTGAGCACGGTGTCGATACGGGTGTTCCACACCTCGTCGTTGGCGATCTTGGCGGCGGTGTTGCACAGGGTCAGGCTGTGCAGGCGCTCACCGGCATTGATGCCCAGCCACTGGCCGATCAGGCCACCCATCGACAGGCCGACGAAATGCGCTTTCTGGATGTCCAGGCTGTCGAGCAGGGCCAGCACGTCACCACCGAGCTGTTCGATGGTGTAAGGGCCTTCGGTGACCAACGATGCGCCATGGCCACGGGTGTCGTAGCGCAGCACGCGAAAGTGCTGGCTCCACAGCGGAATCTGGGTGTCCCACATGCCCAGGTCGGTGCCCAGCGAGTTGGACAGGACCAGCACCGGGGCGTTTTCCGGGCCATCGATCTGGTAATTCAAAACGCCATCGGCCAGTTGCAAATGCGCCACAGCAGTCTCCTTCAGGCAGTGAAATGTTGATGTTCGGATACGGCGCGCGCCACCCAGACGCGGGCCTGGCCCAGGTAATGGGCAGGGTCGAGCAGGCGATCAAGTTCTTCGGCAGACAGCTCGGCACTGACCTGCGGTTCATCACCCAGCACCGCACGCAGGTGGCGCTGTTCGGCGACGGCGCGCTGGCAGCATTGTTCCAGCAAGTGGTGGGCACGGTCGCGGCCCAGGCGTTGGGCGAGGACGATACTCACCGCTTCTGCCAGCACCAGCCCTTGGGTCAGGTCGAGGTTACGGCGCATGCGCGCTGCATCCACTTCCATGCCCTCGGCAATCACCTGGGCCTGGCGCAGCGCGCCGGAGACCAGGCAGCAGATGTCCGGGAGGGTTTCCCATTCGGCATGCCACAGGCCCAGGCTGCGCTCGTGCTCCTGGGGCATGGCGGCGAACAGCGTCGATACCAGCCCCGGCACGCGGGTCGCGGCACCGATCAGCACCGCAGCGCCCACCGGGTTGCGCTTGTGTGGCATGGTCGAAGAGCCGCCCTTGCCCGGTGCGGAAGGCTCGAACACCTCCCCCGCCTCGGTTTGCATCAGCAGGCTGACATCGCGGCCGAACTTGCCCAGGCTGCCAGCCACAAGGCCCAGCACCGAGGCAAACTCCACCAGGCGATCACGCTGGGTGTGCCAGGGTTGCTCGGGCAGGGTCAGCTTCAGTTGCTCGGCCAGGGCCTCGGCCACCGGCATCGCCTTGCTGCCTAGAGCGGCCAGGCTGCCCGAGGCGCCGCCGAACTGCAGCACCAACAGGCGCGGGCGCAGCTCGTGCAGGCGCTGACGGTGGCGGGTCAATGCCCCCAGCACGCCGGCCAGTTTCATGCCCAGGGTCACCGGGGTGGCGTGTTGCAGCCAGGTGCGGCCCACCAATGGCGTATCGGCATGTTTCAAGGCCTGCTGGGCCAGGGTATCGGCCAGTTTGCCCAAGTCGGCTTCGATCAGGTCGAGGGCATCGCGCAACTGCAGGACCAACCCGGTGTCCATCGCGTCCTGGCTGGTGGCGCCCAGGTGCACATAGCGCTCGGCCTCGGGCACGCCACTGGCAATCACCTTGCCCAACGCCTTCACCAGCGGGATTGCCGAGTTGCCAGCGGTAGCGATGGCATTGGCCAGCGCCCCCACGTCATAGCGCTCGGCCTGGCATGCCGCCTCGATGGCGGCCACGGCGCTGTGCGGGACCAGCCCGGCAGCGGCTTCGGCACGGGCCAGTGCGGCTTCGAAATCGAGCATGCCCTGCAAGCGGCCACGGTCGGAGAAAATCTCGCGCATGGCCGGAGCGGTGAAGTAGGCGTCGAACAGTTGGTTGGTCATGCCACGTCCTTAGTCATCGTGGTGCAGGTACGCGGCCTGCTTCGGCAGGCGCAGGCTGAACAGGAAGGCAATCGCCATCATGGCCGTCACGTACCAGTAGAAAGTGTTTTCCATGCCCAGGGTCTTCAGGCCCAGGGCCACGTACTCGGCGGAGCCGCCAAATGCCGCGTTGGCCACTGCATAGGCCAGGCCCACCCCCAGCGCACGTACTTGTGGCGGGAACATCTCGGCCTTCACCAGGCCGCTGATCGAGGTGTAGAAACTGACAATACACAACGCCAGGCTGATCAGCACGAAGGCCATGAACGGACTGGTGACTGTTTTCAGCGCCATCAGCAGCGGCACGGTGCACAAGGTACCGAGCGCGCCAAACAGCAGCATCGAATTGCGCCGGCCGATGCGGTCGGACAGCATGCCGAAGAACGGCTGCACCACCATGAACAGGAACAGCGCGCCGGTCATCACGTAGCTGGCGTTTTTCGCCGTCATACCCGCGGTGTTGACCAGGTACTTCTGCATGTAGGTGGTAAAGGTGTAGAAGATCAGCGAGCCGCCGGCGGTGTAGCCAAGCACGGTGATGAAGGCCGCCGCATGGTTGCGGAACAGGCCCTTGATGGTGCCTGCATCTTTGTCGTTGCGGGTTTCGGCGCTGCTGGTCTCGTGCAGCGAGCGGCGCAACATCAACGAGATCAGCGCGGCGATGGCCCCTACCACGAACGGGATGCGCCAGCCCCAGGCACGCAGTTCATCTTCAGTCAGCAACTGTTGCAGGATCACCACCACCAGCACGGCCAGCAACTGGCCGCCAATCAGGGTGACGTACTGGAACGAGGCAAAGAAGCCACGCTGCCCGCGCAGGGCCACTTCACTCATGTAGGTGGCGGTGGTGCCGTATTCGCCACCCACCGACAGGCCCTGGATCAGGCGGGCCAGCAACAGCAGCGCCGGGGCCCAGGTGCCGATGCTGTCATAGGTGGGCAGGCAGGCGATCATCAGGGAGCCGAAGCACATCATCAGCACCGAGATCATCAGGGAATTCTTGCGACCATGGCGGTCTGCGAGGCGGCCAAAGATCCAGCCACCGATGGGGCGCATCAAAAAGCCTGCGGCGAACACGCCTGCCGTGTTCAACAGCTGCACGGTAGGGTCGTCGGAGGGGAAGAAGGCCGGGGCGAAGTAGATGGCGCAGAAGGCGTAGACGTAGAAGTCGAACCATTCCACCAGGTTGCCTGATGAGGCACCGACGATAGCGAAGATGCGCTTGCTGCGTTCTTCGCCGGTGTAATAGGTTGAGGTCATGACGGTTTTACTCCTGGAGGGTCCTAGGTAAGTCTAGACATACCTGGTAACACACTCGTTCCGCTACCTGGCTGGCAATTGGCCTTACGTCTGACAGGTCCGGCCTCTTCGCGGGTAAACCCGCTCCTACAGGGGTTGCGTGGATCCCTGTGGGAGCGGGTTCACCCGCGAAGAGGCCGGTAAGGTCACACCCGCTCGATGGCCAGCGCCAGACCTTGCCCGACACCTACACACATGGTCGCCAGGCCCTTGCGCCCGCCACTTTTCTCCAACTGATGCAGCGCAGTCAGCACCAGGCGCGCACCGCTCATGCCCAGCGGATGGCCCAGGGCGATTGCACCGCCATTCGGATTCACCTGCGGCGCATCGTCGGCCACACCCAGCTCACGCAGCACCGCCAGGCCTTGGCTGGCAAAGGCTTCGTTAAGCTCGATAACGTCGAAATCACTCACCGCCACACCCAGGCGCTCGGTCAGCTTGCGCACTGCCGGCACCGGGCCAATGCCCATCACCCGGGGTGCAACACCGCCGCTGGCCATGCCCAGTACCCGGGCACGCGGGGTCAGGCCGTGTTTCTTCACCGCCTCTGCCGACGCCAGGATCAGCGCCGCAGCACCGTCGTTCACGCCCGAGGCGTTGCCGGCGGTGACAGTCTTGTCCGGGCCGTTGACCGGTTTGAGCTTGGTCAGCGCCTCCAGCGTTGTTTCCGGGCGCAGGTGCTCGTCACGCTCGACGATGGTTTCACCCTTCTTGTGGGCAATGCGCACCGGTACGATCTCTTCGGCGAAGAAGCCGGCAGCCTGGGCGGTGGCGGCTTTCTGCTGGCTGCGCAGGGCGAAAGCGTCCTGGTCAGCGCGCGAAACCTGGTAGTCGTCGGCCACGTTGTCGGCGGTTTCCGGCATGGAGTCCACACCGTACTGGCTCTTCATCAGCGGGTTGATGAAGCGCCAGCCGATGGTGGTGTCTTCCAGCTTCATATTGCGCGAATAGCCGCTTTCAGCCTTGCCCATGACGAACGGTGCGCGCGACATCGACTCGACGCCGCCGGCAATCGCCAGCTCCATTTCGCCGCTGGCGATGGCGCGGAAGGCAGTGCCGATGGCATCCATGCCCGACGCGCACAGGCGGTTCAGGGTGACGCCCGGGATGCTCTCCGGCAGGCCGGCCAGCAGCAGCGCCATGCGCGCCACGTTACGGTTGTCTTCACCGGCCTGGTTGGCGCAGCCGAAGAACACTTCATCAACCTGGTCCCACTGCACCGCAGGGTTGCGCTCGATCAGCGCTTTCAGCGGCACGGCAGCCAGGTCGTCGGCACGCACACCCGCAAGGGCGCCGCCGAAGCGGCCGATCGGGGTGCGGATGGCGTCACAGATAAATACGTCGCGCATTAGGCTTCTCCTGCCACTGGCCATGGGCCGCGGCGGTACGTTTGGAGGCTACTGGTCAGGGTGCTTCGATGAGCTCAGATTAAGGAGAGTGGCGGTAGGCTTACAATCCGATAATCGACTATTCGTGCGATTATCGAACCATTTGTTGCGCTGCTACCTATCTGCATGCCGGGCTTTGCGCAGCCCTATCGCGACACAAGGCCGCTCCCTGCAGGAACAGCCTTGTGCTGCGAATGGCCAACAAAGCGCCCCCCGCGTCTCAGGTCGCGTCGGCGTGGCTCACCAGCCCTTTCACGATCACCCCTACGGTCGCCAGTGCCGCTGGCACCAGCAACGCCGTCAGCACCTGCTCGAAGTTCCAGCCCAGGCCCAGCAGCGTCGCGCCGCTCCAGGCCCCTAGGATCGCACCAAAGCGGCCAATACCCAGCATCCACGATACACCCGTGGCACGGCCCTGGGTTGGGTAGAAGCGCGCCGCCAGCGACGGCATCGCCGACTGCGCACCGTTCACGCACATACCCGCAATCAGCACCAGGGTGGCCAACACGGTGATGTTGCCCAGGCTCTGCCCCACGGCGTAGGCAAACACCCCAGCCAGCAGGTAGAAAATGCCGATCACTTTGTGCGGGTTGTAGCGGTCCATGGCCCAGCCCACACCCACGGCACTCAGCACGCCGCCGAACTGGAACAGCGCCCCGATGAATGCGGCCTGCTCCATGCTCGCGCCGCTATCGCGCATCAGGGTTGGCAACCAGCTGGTCAGCAGGTACACGATCACCAGGCCCATGAAGTAGGTCAGCCACAGCAGCATCGTGCCCAGGCCATAAGTGCCGGAGAAGATCACTGCAAAAACGCTGCGCGCGGCCACGGCCTTTTGCTCTGGCACGCTGAAGCTACCCGCCTCGGCCACCACCTGCGGCGCAATGGGCGACAGGGTCTTGCGGATCTTGTCGGTACCACGGTTGCGCACCACCAGGAACCGCGCCGACTCCGGCAACCACACCATCAACACCAACGCCAGCAGCAGTGGCAGCACGCCGCCGATTACCAGCAGGCTGTGCCAGCCATAGGCCGGGATCATCTTGGCGGAAATGAAACCACCACCGGCCATGCCCAGGTTGAAGCCGCAGAACATGCTGGTCACCAGCAGCGATTTGAGGCGTTCGGGGGTGTATTCGGACAGCAGCGTGGTGGCATTGGGCATGCCGGCACCCAGGCCCAGGCCGGTCAGGAAGCGCAGCACCAGCAACTGGTCGACGTTGGTGGCATAGGCCGAGGCCAGGCTGAAACCGCCAAACACCAGCACCGCGCCCACCAGCACGCCTTTGCGGCCGAAGCGGTCAGCCAACGGCCCAGAGCCCAAGGCACCGAACACCATGCCGATCAATGCGGCGCTCATCACCGGGCCCAGGCTGGCCCGGTCGATACCCCACTCCTGCGACAGCGCCGGGGCGATGAAGCCCATGGCGGCAGTGTCCAGGCCATCGAGGAAGACGATCAGGAAGCACAGCAACACGACCCGCCACTGGTAGCGGGACAGCGGCTGCTGATTGATGAACGACTGGACGTCGAGGCTTTTGCCGACGCTGTTTTGCGCTTGATTCATTGTTGTTATCCAGAATGTAGGGCACAGCCAGACCACTGCACACGGGCAACCGGCACAGGGGACGATGATTGGGAAATATGGCCTGCGTCAGCCTGGATACAACGATACTGCGTGCGGGTGCGGCCGCAGCAGCAAGTGGACAGTATTCATGGTAAGTGCCTCTTGTATTTTTTGTTCGGTCGGCTTGGCCGACCGTTGCGAGAGACATTAATCAGCGGGCGGCAGTGGCGCAATTCGCCCGGAGCGACACTGTGCGTTTATCGCACAAGAAACCGTTTTGCCTGTTCTCAATGTGAAAGGGGGGCGATTGGCGCCCCCCTGCAATTTCAGCCAAACAACTGATGGCAAAGGTCCCGGCTGGCCGCCAGCAGGATCGGCAGGAACCGCTGTTCCAACTCGCTACGCGTCACCCGCCCCACATGGGTGCTCACGTTCAGCGCCGCCAACACCTGCCCCGACGCGTCGTAGATCGGCACGGCAATCGATCGCAGCCCCTGCTCCAACTCCTGGTCCACCACGCACCAGCCCTGGGCGCGCACCTGCTGGATGCAGGCGAACAGTGACTCAGGGTCATGCAGCGTACGGCTGGTGCGCGCTTTCAGGTCGGCACGCTCCAGGTATTCACGCAGGCTGGTGTCGTCCATCGCCGCCAGCAGGATGCGCCCCATCGATGTGCAATAGGCCGGCAAGCGCCCGCCCACCGACAGGTCGACCGATATCAGCCGCTCCACCGTGGCCGAACGGGCTATATAAAGAATGTCGTCGCCTTCGAGGGTGGCCATGTTGGCCGCTTCGTGCAGTTGGTCACTGATACGGTCCAGATAAGGCTGGGCAGAAATCGCCAGCGGCGTCGACGACAGGTAGGCGTGCCCTAACGTCAATACTTTGGGCAGCAGCGAATAGGTACGCCCGTCGGAGGTGGCGTAACCCAGCTTGATCAGCGTGTGCAGGCAACGGCGCACCGCTGCGCGAGGGATTTCGGTGCGGTGGCTGATCTGGGCGATGGTCAGGTGGCGCTTGCGCTCCTGAAAGGCCTGGATCACGGCCAGGCCACGTGCCAGGGAGGTCATGAAGTCGGGATCGCCGGTAAACGCCTGGATGCGCTTGGCCGGAGAAGCCACGATCGGCGGCGCCATGGCGGCCGAAGCGGGTCGCGCCGGCTCTGGATTGACCGGATCGTTGACCAGGGTTTCGTCACTCATCGCACACCTCAAAAAAAACGCCCGTTCGTGCGATTATCGAACAAACGGCCGATAATCGCAATTGACCGCTGACACTTTTGCTTATACCTTTCTCATGCCACTTGTGGCTTCTTTGGAGAGACTGGTCAGGTACCCACCGTAGAAGTCCCCAGGCAACGGCCTCGCCTTTTGGCGAGGCCGTTTTTCATTCGGGCCTCGCCCCGACTTTGCAGCGAACTTTTATCCGCCTTGCCTTTCAAACTTGTACGAAGCGTCCGAACTGTTGTCTACCCCTGCCACTAGTTGCGTCAGATGCTGTCAGGGTGGGGTAAATAACGATGTTCGGCGAATTATCGGTTGCTATAATCGATTGCGCAGGCCCCGACGCTAGCGTAGTAATGGAACCTTCCGCTGTATCTAGCCGTTGCGGCCAGCGGGCATGTGCATGCTGCACAATGCATAACAACAGTCATCACACTTAATTCAGGTACTGCATGTGACGAAAGATGAACTGCGCGCAGAACTCGAGCGCCAGGCTGAACGTTACAAGGATGTTTACGGTGGTGAAGTCACCACTTACGCCGCACAACCGGATCCGGAACGCAAACCTTGGCGCAAGCGTGCCAGCGTGCGCGACCAGGCGTTCAACCAGGAACTGGAACGCATCGAAAAGGAACTGCGCAGCGACAATCCCTGAACCGGGATCACGCCAGCGCGTCGCCGCCCGGCCAGCCCGGGCGCGGTCGATCTTTACCGCCAGACCGATGATGAAATGGAATTACACAAATTTCATACGATCGTTTGAATCATGGCGAAGCGGCCATTTCTTTGATTTTTAGGGTGTTTTAGCCACGCTTTGCGCTTTTTAGCCGACATTTCCCAGCCTGAACACCCCTGCTCTGACCGGGTGCTCACGCCATGAAGATTGCCTTCGGTCGGTAGCAGGTGCATCGATTGCCAAGGTTTTCTGGCATAATCCCGCCCCCCTATACCCGCCAGACAACCTTCATGATCGATTTATTCAGCGGACTGGATGCCTGGGTGTTGGTGAGCCTGCTGCTCGCCTTGACCTTCGTACTCGCCTTCGAGTTCATCAATGGCTTTCATGACACCGCCAACGCGGTAGCTACAGTCATCTACACCAAAGCCATGCCGCCGCACCTCGCCGTGTTCTTCTCCGGCGTGTTCAACTTCCTTGGCGTTCTGCTCGGCGGTGTGGGGGTGGCCTATGCCATCGTGCACCTGCTGCCGGTAGAGCTGCTGATCAATGTGAACACCGGACACGGCCTGGCCATGGTCTTCTCGCTGCTGGCTGCGGCCATCACCTGGAACCTGGGTACTTGGTACTTCGGCATCCCCGCGTCCAGCTCGCACACGCTGATCGGCTCCATTCTCGGTGTCGGCCTGGCCAACGCCCTGATCAACGACATCCCGTTGGGTGATGGCGTCAACTGGCAGAAGGCGATCGACATCGCCATGTCGCTGGTGGTTTCGCCAATGGCCGGCTTTGCCGTTGCAGCCTTGGTGCTGATCGGCCTGAAGTGGTGGCGCCCGCTGTCGAAGATGCACAAGACCCCCGACCAGCGCCGCAAGCTCGACGACAAGAAGCACCCGCCATTCTGGAACCGCATGGTACTGGTGGTTTCGGCCATGGGCGTGAGCTTCGTGCACGGCTCCAACGACGGCCAGAAAGGCATCGGCCTGATCATGCTGGTGCTGATCGGTATCGTCCCGGCCAAGTTCGTACTCGACCTGAACAGCACCACCTACCAGATCGAGCGTACCCGCGACGCGACCCTGCACATGAGCCAGTTCTACCAGCGCAACGCCGCGACCCTGGGCGACTTCCTGGCACTGGGCAAGGCCAAGTCCAGAGACCTGCCGGAGAAGTTCAGCTGCAACCCGCAGCAGACCGAGCCGACCATCGCCGCGCTGCAGTCCTCGCTTCAGGGCGTGACCGACTACCACAGCCTGGATGCCGACAAGCGCGTTGAAGTGCGCCGCTACCTGCTGTGCCTGGATGACACCGCGAAAAAGGTTGGCAAGCTGCCAGGCCTCGATGCCCGTGAAAAGGCCGACCTGGAAAAACTGCGCAAAGACCTGACCGCCACCACCGAATACGCACCGTTCTGGGTGATCGTGGCCGTCGCCCTGGCCTTGGGCCTGGGCACCATGGTTGGCTGGAAGCGTGTGGTACTGACCGTTGGCGAGAAGATCGGCAAGCAGGGCATGACCTATGCCCAGGGCATGTCGGCACAGATCACCGCGGCCTGCGCCATCGGCATGGCCAACGTGTTCGCCCTGCCGGTATCGACCACCCACGTGCTGTCGTCCGGCGTGGCCGGCACCATGGTCGCCAACAAGAGCGGCCTGCAAGGCGGCACGGTGAAGACCATCCTGCTGGCCTGGGTGCTGACCCTGCCGGCCTCGATGGGCCTGGCCGCCGGCCTGTTCTGGCTGGCATCCAAAGCCATTGGCTGAGTGATACTGCTCTCAGCATAAAGGCGCCTTCGGGGCGCCTTTTTCATCTGTGCTTTTCTGCACCGGCCTCTTCGCCGCAGCGAGATCCCTGTGGGAGCGGGTTTACCCGCGAAGAGGCCGGTACAGGCAAACTACCTTTTCTTGCCCCCCAGCAACGACCCCATCAACCCGCGCACCAGTTGCCGCCCCAACTGGTTGGCAGCTTGGCGCACAGCCGACTTGATAGCCTGCCCCGCCGCACTCTGCAAGAAATCACCGGCCTTGTCGGCAAAGCTCTCCTCATCCGCCTTCGGCTGCGGGGCTGGCTCCACCGCCTCGCCCTTGCGCTGGGTCAGCATTTCATAGGCCGACTCACGGTCCACCGGCTTGTCATAGCGCCCCGCCAGCGGCGAGGCAGCAATCAGCGCAGCGCGCTCGGCCGCACTCAACGGCCCGATACGCGACTGCGGCGGTGCAATCAGCACCCGCTGCACCACGGCGGGCGTACCCTTCTCTTCCAGTGCCCCCACCAACGCCTCGCCAATCCCTAGCTCGGTCAGCACCGCCAGGGTGTCGAACGCGGGGTTCGGGCGAAAGCCATCGGCCACTGCCCTCAGCGACTTCTGCTCCTTGGCGGTAAAGGCCCGCAGGCCATGCTGAATGCGCAACCCCAACTGGGCCAGCACCGCATCCGGCAAGTCACCCGGTGACTGGGTGACGAAGTACACCCCCACGCCCTTGGAGCGGATCAGCCGCACCACCTGCTCCAGGCGGTCCTGCAGCGCCTTGGGCGTACCGTTGAACAGCAAGTGCGCTTCATCGAAGAACAAGGCCAGCACCGGCTTGTCGGCATCTCCACGCTCGGGCAATTGCTCGAACAGCTCGGCCAGCAGCCACAGCAGGAAGGTGGCGTACACCTTGGGCGCCTCATGCACCAGCCTGCTGGCGTCGAGCAGGTGGATGCGCCCACGGCCATCCGAGCCCGGCCGCAGCAGGTCTTCAAGCTGCAATGCCGGCTCGCCAAACAGCGCCTCGGCACCCTGCTGCTCCAGAGTCGCCAGCCGCCGCAACAAGGCCTGGGTCGAGGCCGTGGTCATCAGTGCACTGTCTTCACCCAGCAATTGCGGGTTGTCCTTCAGGTGCGCCAGCAGCGCCTTGAGGTCCTTGAGGTCGAGCAGCAACAGGCCCTCTCGGTCGGCCACCTTGAAGGCCGCATACAGTGCCGCCTGCTGGCTGTCGGTCAGCTCCAGGAGGTTGCCCAGCAGCAACGGCCCCATTTCACTGAGGGTAGTGCGCAGCGGGTGCCCGGACTGCCCGGCGATGTCCCACAGGCTTACCGGGTAGGCCTGGGGCGTGTGCCCGAGCCAAGGCATACCGGCGATTCGCTCGGCCACCTTGCCCTGTGGTGCGCCAGCAGCACCCAGGCCACACAAGTCACCTTTGACATCGGCCGCGAATACCGCAACCCCTGCGTCGCTGAACACTTCTGCCAAGTGCTGCAAGGTCACGGTCTTGCCGGTGCCCGTCGCGCCCGCCACCAGGCCATGGCGGTTGGCCAGCCGCATCGCTTGCCCGACTGGCTGGCCATCCGGGCCAGCACCTACAACTATGGTCGATGTTTCCGACATCTCTGTAATCCTCTGCTCAAGCTTTACCTTAATTCGGCCGATACCTTTGGGTGATATTCGCCTTAATTAGAGAGGAACAACCGAAAAGGGACTTTTCGGGATGTTGCACTGCTTTGCGGCTCCACCCGTGCGAACGCCTGATATAACACCTTAGCGGAACCGATTACGCCATGAACAAAAGCCTTCGTTTCAGCCACAAGATTCTTTTGGCAGCATCATTGATCGTGATACTCGCCTTCAGCCTTTTCACGCTCTACAACGATTACCTCCAGCGTAATGCCATCCGCGAGGACCTGGAAAACTATCTGGCTGAAATGGGCGCCTCCACTTCGACCAACATCCGCAACCTGTTCGACGGCCGTATCAAGCTGGTGGAAAACCTGGCACAGAACATTGCCCAGGACCCAACCAACGCCGAAACCCTGATGGGCCAGAACGCGCTCATTTCCAGCTTCCTCACCGTTTACCTGGGCAAGGTGGACGGTGGCTTCAGCGTGCGCCCGGACGCAAAAATGCCTGATGGCTACGACCCACGCACGCGCCCCTGGTACAAGGACGGCATGAGTGCCGCCGGCGCGACACTGACCGAACCGTACATCGACATGACCACCAACAAGATGGTCATTGGCATCCTCAGCAAGGTTTCCAGCAGTGTCGGCGTGGTCGGTGGCGACCTGGCCCTGGACGGCCTGGTGCAGATCATCAACTCGCTGAACTTCGGCGGCATGGGCTACGCGTTCCTGGTCAACGACCAGGGTAAGGTCCTGGTGCACCCTGACAAAGATCTGGTGATGAAGTCGCTGTCGGACCTGTTCCCGCAGCACACGCCGAAACTGACCGGTGAGCTGACCGAAGTGCAGAGCGACGGCCAGGCCCGCCTGCTGACCTTCACCCCGATCACCGGCCTGCCTTCGGCCAACTGGTACATCGGCCTGTCGGTGGAAAAGGACAAGGCCTTCTCGATGCTCAGCACCTTCCGCACCTCGGCGGTGATCGCCACGGTGGTGGCGGTGGTGATCATCATCGGCCTGCTCGGCCTGCTGATCAACGTGCTGATGCAGCCGCTGCATACCATGACCCGCGCCATGGAAGACATTGCCGAGGGTGAAGGCGACCTGACCAAACGCCTGCGCATTCACAACCACGACGAATTCGGCATCCTGGGCACCGCCTTCAACCGTTTCGTCGAGCGCATTCACAGCTCGATCAGCGAGGTGTCCTCGGCCACCGAGCAGGTCAACGAAGTGGCCCTGCGTGTCATCAGCGCCTCGAACTCGTCGATGACCAACTCTGACGAACAGTCCAACCGTACCAACAGCGTGGCCGCCGCCATCAACGAACTGGGCGCCGCCGCCCAGGAAATCGCCGGCAATGCTGCTCAGGCGTCGCAGCATGCCAGTTCGGCTCGCCTGCTGGCCGAAGAGGGGCAACAGGTGGTGGAACGAAATATTGCGGCAATGAACCGCCTGTCCGACCTGATCGTCAGTTCCAGCGGGCACATCGAGACGCTGAACAACAAGACCGTCAACATTGGCCAGATCCTCGAAGTGATCACCAGCATTTCCCAGCAAACCAACCTGCTGGCGCTGAACGCCGCCATCGAAGCGGCCCGTGCCGGTGAAGCCGGCCGCGGCTTTGCCGTGGTAGCCGACGAAGTACGCAACCTGGCGCACCGCACCCAGGAATCGGCGCAGCAAGTGCAGACCATGATCGAAGAGCTGCAGGTTGGCGCCCGCGCGTCGGTCGAGACCATGGACCAGAGCCAGCGCCACAGCCAGGACAGCGTGCAGATTGCCAACCAGGCCGGTGAGCGGCTGGACAGCGTTACCGTGCGCATCAGCGAGATCGACGGCATGAACCAGTCGGTGGCCACCGCCACCGAAGAGCAGACCGCCGTGGTCGAGGCGATCAACATGGACATCAACGAGATCAACATGCTCAACCAGGAAGGCGTGGAGAACCTGCAAGCCACTCTGCGCGCCTGCTCGGACCTTGAGCAGCAGGCCGGCCGCCTGAAGCAGCTGGTGGGCAGTTTCCGCATCTGACCGCAGCTACACCCTCCTCTGTAGGAGCAGCCTTGTGCTGCGAAGAGGCCAGTACAGGCAATACTGCTAGGTTGCCTTCACTGGCCTCTTCGCAGCACAAGGCTGCTCCTACAAGGATTCCGAACTCCCCCCTCCTCAAACCGATCGAACAAACTATCCTTCTGAAAGGTCCACCTTTAGGCGCGTCATCGCCGGCAGTTACCGCCGAATGACAGACCCGAAGATGATCCCGGAGGGATGCTGATCGTGCACATCGCCGACATCACCATGTTCTACGCCCCGGCCAGCGGCGGCGTACGTACCTATCTTGATGCCAAACACCGCCGCCTCGACGCCATTCACGGCGTACGCCACAGCTTGCTGATCCCCGGTGCCAGTGCACAGCACGCCGATGGCATCTATCAGGTACCCGCCCCGCCGCTGCCATTCGGCAAGGGTTACCGCTTCCCGGTGCGCCTGGCCCCCTGGTGCAGTGAACTGCGCCGGCTCAAGCCCGACCTGATCGAAGTCGGCGACCCCTACCTGACCGCCTGGGCAGCGCTGGAGGCACGGCGCCAACTGGATGTGCCGGTGATCGGTTTCTACCATTCCGACCTGCCGTTGCTGGTCAGCAACCGTATGGGCAACTGGTTCACGCCCAATGTCGAGGCGTATGTCAGCAAGCTGTACGGCAATTTCGACCGGGTGCTCGCGCCCAGCCAGGTAATGGCCGACAAACTGCGCCGCCTGGGCGTTCGCGATGTGCATGTGCAGCGCCTGGGTGTGGACCTGGCCACCTTCAACCCCGGCCAGCGCGACCCGCACCTGCGCGCGCAGCTGGGTATTGCCGACACCACCCGCCTGCTGATCTATGCAGGCCGCGGCTCGAGGGAAAAGAACCTGCCAGTACTGCTCGACTGCATGCAACAGCTGGGTGGCGCCTACCACCTGCTGCTGGTGGGCTCGAACATGCCGGCCAACGTGCCACGTAATGTCAGCGTCATCGACCACTTCTGCCCGGCGCCGGAAGTTGCCCGGCTGCTGGCCAGTGCCGACTTGCTGGTGCACGCCGGAGACCAGGAAACCTTTGGCCTGGTCATTCTTGAAGCAATGGCCAGCGCCATCCCCGTGGTGGCCGTGCGCGCCGGTGCCTTCGGCGAAATCGTCAACGAACAGTGTGGGCGCCTGTGCCGCCCTAACGATGGCCAGGCCATGGCGGCGGCCGTGCGCGAGGCGTTCGAGGCCGGCGTACGCACACTCGGGGCGCAGGCCCGCCGCCACGTGGAGCAGCACTATTCATGGGACAACGTGGTCTGCGGCCTGCTGCAGCACTACCAGGCCGTGCTCGGCCACCGGCCGCAGGTGCGCGCCCATGGTTGAGGCACGGCCGGCTTCACGTAGCCTGATGCTGGTGCTGCATGATGTCGCGCCCGAGACCTGGCCGGACTACCAACCCTTCGTCGAAGCCGTCGACAGCCTCGGCGGCGTCCCCATGACCTGGCTTGTGGTGCCGGACTTTCACCAGCGCAACCTTCTGCAGCGTTCACCCACCTTCTGCCGCCTGCTTGACCGGCGCCTGGCCCAGGGCGACGAACTGGCCTTGCACGGCTATTATCATGCCGACAACAGCCCGCCGCCTCGCACGCCTGGCGACTACTTCATGCGCCGTATCTACACCCACGAAGGTGAGTTCTACGGCCTCGACCAGCAACAGGCCCTGCAACGGCTGCAGCGCGGCCTGGCAATGTTCCACCAGC
Organism: Pseudomonas sp. SAS7; assembly: GCF_052112345.1. Taxonomy (NCBI): domain Bacteria; kingdom Pseudomonadati; phylum Pseudomonadota; class Gammaproteobacteria; order Pseudomonadales; family Pseudomonadaceae; genus Pseudomonas; species Pseudomonas sp. SAS7. Next base: position 212,750 of record NZ_JBEGGO010000004.1, read on the forward strand.
AGGGCTGGCCTGTGGCCGGCTTTGTCGCGCCAGCCTGGCTGATGAGCGAAGGCACCCGCCAGGCCCTACGCCGCCTGCCGCTGCGTTATACCAGCACACCGCAGCACCTGTACCGCTTGCCGGACTTCACCGCAATCGAAGCCCCGGGGCTGGTGTGGAGTGCCCGCAGCGCCTGGCGCCGAGGGCTTTCCAGGGTGCTGTGCGACTGGCAATGCCGCCGTTGGCGCAACGCCGAGACCCTGCGCCTGGGCTTGCACCCGGTGGACATGCGCCACCGCGCCTCCCGTGAATACTGGCTGAACACCTTGCGCAGCCTGCTGGCTCAAGGCCGCGAGCCACTGACCAAGTCGGCCTGGCTGGACCGCCAGGCCAGCGCATGAGCCGCCTGGCCTGGCTGGGCCTGGCACTGCTCGCTGCTTTGCTGGTGCCGATCCTGCTCGGTGGCAGCGAGCTGCTGCCGAGGCTGCAACGCTTCGACCCTGTGCTGATGGTCACCCTGCTGGGCATGATCCTGCTGTGCTGGGCGATCAACGCCATTCGCTTGCGCCTGTTGCTCGGCCAGCAAGGTGCCAGGCTTGGGCCCCTGCGCAGCCTGGGCGTGGTCATGGCCACCGAATTTGCCATCTGCACCACCCCCGGCGGCAGTGGCGGGCCCTTGACCCTCATGGCCCTGCTGGCGCGTGACCGCATCAGCCCGGCACGCAGCGGCGCTGTATTCGCCATGGACCAGTTGAACGACCTGGTGTTCTTCTTCTGCGCCATGCTGGCGATAGCCGGCTACGCGCTTTTCCACAGCCTGGGCCGCAGCCAGGAAAGCATGTTGCTGGGCAGTGCGCTGCTACTGTGCACAGCACTGGCCGGGGTGGCCGGGCTGCTGCGCTACCGCCGCCAGATCATGCGCTTGAACGGCAGGCTGCTGCGGCGCCTGGGCATGAGCCAGCAGTGTAAACGCCGCTGGGCACGCAAGCTGTTGCACTTCATGCACGCGCTGGCGCAGACCTGGCAGTTGCCCAAGCGCACATTAACCCAGGTGTTCACCCTGACCTGCCTACACTGGGGCCTGCGCTACAGCGTGTTGTATCTGGTATTGAGGGGGTTGGGGGTGGACCTGGCATGGATCCCCAGTTTTCTGGTGCAGATGCTGTCGCTCAGTGCCGGCCAGTTCAGCCTGCTGCCAGGTGGCGCTGGTGCTGCCGAGCTGACCTCGGCCAGCCTGCTGACGCCATGGGTGGGCAGTTCGACCGCAGCGGCGGCGATCCTGATATGGCGGGCGGTTACTTATTACTTTTATCTGCTGGCGGGTGGGCCGGTGTTTGTGTGCCTGCTGGCGCGTCCGTTGCTGGAGCGCTGGCGGCGTCAGGCGGGTTGAGCTGTTGCCAGAGTTCGGCAGCGCCGGGGAAGTCGGTGCCGTCAGCGTCATCCAGGGCTTCGGGGTCGTAGCGGGCCAGGCAACCTTCGCCGAGAGTGGGAGGCGGTGACGCGGTGGGGGTGTTGCGTTGTTTGGCCATCAGCGTTCCTTTCAAGATTGCAGGGGCTGCTTTGCAGCCCCTGCATCATCAATCGAAAACGACAGTCTTGTTGCCATGCACCAGCACCCGGTCTTCCAGGTGATAACGCAGGCCACGGGCCAGCACCATCTTCTCCACATCACGGCCAAAGCGGACCATGTCCTCGATGCTGTCGGCATGGCTGACGCGCACCACGTCCTGCTCGATGATCGGGCCGGCGTCCAGCTCTTCAGTGACGTAGTGGCAGGTCGCGCCAATCAGTTTCACGCCACGCAGGGCGGCCTGGTGATAAGGCTTGGCACCGACGAACGACGGCAGGAAGCTGTGGTGGATATTGATCACCTTTTCAGCAAAGTCCCGGCACAGTTGCGGTGGCAGGATCTGCATGTAACGGGCCAGCACCACCACATCGGCGGCGTGCTCCTCGACCAGGCGCGACACTTCGGCAAAAGCCGGTGCCTTGTCCTTGGGATCGACCGGCACGTGGAAGAACGGAATGCCATGCCACTCGACCATGCTGCGCAGGTCGTTGTGATTGGAAATCACGCAAGGGATCTCGCAATCCAGTTCAGCGGTGTGCCAGCGGTGCAGCAAATCGGCCAGGCAGTGCGACTCGCGGCTGGCCATGAGTACTACGCGCTTTTTCTGCGCCGAGTCGGTCACGCGCCAGGTCATGGAGAACTCTTCGGCGATCGGCGCAAACGCCTCGCGGAAGGCTTCGATACCGAACGGCAGGGATTCGGCGCGGATCTCATGGCGCATGAAGAACCAGCCGCTCTGCTCATCAGAGTGGTGGCTGGCTTCGTTGATCCAGCCATTGTACAAGGCCAGGAAATTACTGACTTTCGCCACGATGCCTACACGATCGGGGCAGGCGATCACCAGACGATAGGTGCGCATGAATGAGACTCCAGAACTTCGCAAAGGCGCCTATTCTAGCGGCCCGCCAGAAAAAACGCAGTAATGATCGCAGCCGCGATGGCGTATCCCGGTCGTCCTACGCAGTGCAGGCATTGTCTGACAGACAACACGACACACAGGGTTTTTAAGTAAATTTTTGTTCACGTAGAGAAATGTTGTCACAGCTTAATTAACAGTTAATTGCCCAATATCATGTTTACTTGCGAGTATCGCCTGTCTATTATTGACCCACACATTTCCGAACACGCATTAAGGAACACTCCATGTCCCTGATCAACGAGTACCGCGCTACCGAAGAAGCCATCAAGGAACTTCAGGCCCGCCTGGCCAACCTGTCGCAGGATGACAAGCTGAAGAAAGAACTGGAATTCGAAGGCAAACTGCGCACTCTGATGGGCGAGTACTCCAAGTCGCTGCGCGACGTGATTGCCCTGCTCGACCCAGAATCGAAACTGAGCAAGGCTCCTCGCGGCGCGGTCAAGACTACTGCCACCAAACGTGCGCGCAAGGTCAAGCAATACAAAAACCCGCACAACGGTGAAGTGATCGAAACCAAAGGTGGCAACCACAAGACCCTGAAAGAGTGGAAAGCCAAATGGGGTGGTGATGTGGTTGAGAGCTGGGCAACCCTGCTGGACTGATTGTCCGCATTTGCCTTTTGCTACCGCAACAAGAACGCCGGCACATTGCCGGCGTTTTTGTTTGCTCCGCTGTCAGCCAATTGCAAATTCTTCCTGCAATTGTCGGGCATGCATTTGCCAAGCTTCCAGCACACGCCGGCCAGCCTCGTCAGCGCTTTCCCAAGCTTGCTGACGCGCCTGCTCGAAGTCGCCCAGGGTATTGGGTGCTCCCCACTGCGGGTCACTCAGGCGCTGCTGACAGAAGCCATACCAGCGCTGTCGTTCTTCATTGGTCAAGGTCTCGGGGAAGTTGCGCGCCCGATAGCGGAATAGCAGTTCCGGTAAACGCGGGTCATCGAACATCCACTGCCCACGGCCCAACTGTGCGGGTTCCAGCGCACGCACTTGTTCACATAAACGGCGGTCTCGATCCCCCACAAAACCGTCATACAACTGTTGTTCCGGGTCTTCATTCGTGGCGAAGTCTTCCTTGCCATAGATGTGCTCCAGCTTGTCTTGCCATTGCGCCTGTTGATTAGCCAACTGCTCGCCGCGCAATTGTAACAACGTCAAGTCCAGGCCCAATCGTTGTTGGTCGACCGGGCGCAATACCGAGAGTGGCGCCAGTACCGGGCAGCGATTGACCTGTACCAATTTGAGCGGCACCGGTAATTCACCCTCGGCCAGCGCATCATGACGGGTATACAAGCGCTGGCGTAGAACCTCAGCACTTTCCCTTAGTAACGGTAGGGATTCCTGATGCAAGTCGTAGACGATGAGCACATTGCGATTACGCGGGTGCCAGGCCAATGGCAATACGACACCAAGGTAATTACGCGCCGCCGAAAAGCGCCCGGATATATGCACCAGTGGCTGCAACAAACGGACCTGTTCCATCACTTTGTGCTTGCTGCGCAACTGGAAGAGCCAGTCATACAACTTGGGCTGTTTTTGCCGAATCAGACGGGCCAGGGCAATGGTTGCCCGCACGTCGGAAAGCGCCTCGTGGGCATGCCCATGGTCAATGCCATTGGCCTTGCTCAACAGTTCAAGGCGCAGGCTGGTGCGCCCATCTTGTTGCGGCCATTGGATACCGTCAGGGCGCAAGGCGTAGGCGGTCCGCACGATGTCGATCAGGTCCCAGCGGCTGTTGCCGCCCTGCCACTCCCGGGCATACGGGTCGAAAAAGTTCCGGTACAAACTGTAGCGGGTCACTTCATCGTCGAAGCGCAGGGTGTTGTAGCCAGCGCCACAGGTACCCGGCTGCGCCAGTTGCGCATGCACCCGGGTCATGAACTCGGCCTCGCACAGACCTTGCTCGGCCAGCAACTGCGGGGTGATGCCTGTCACCAGGCAAGCCGCCGGGTGCGGCAGGATGTCGTCGGAAGGCCGGCAATAAAGGCTGATCGGCTCGTCGATTTCGTTAAGGTCGAAATCGGTGCGCACGCCGGCCACCTGCAGTGGCCGGTCGCAACGCGGGTTGATGCCGGTGGTTTCGTAGTCGTGCCAGAAAATGCTTGAGGTCACGGGGTCGTCCTGTATCAAGGTCGACCCGATTCTAGCGCAGCCTCAGACAGAAGCGTTGGCAGGAAGGAAACTGAAATAATCACGCAGTGAGCGCACGAACTCGTCGAATTCGCGGGGCGCCTGCAACAGCATGAAGCCCGAATCGTAGTGCCCAGGCGTCTGGTCTTCGCGGCACCACAGGCAACTGGCGGTGAGGTTGACGAACTGATGCCCGCCGCCGACCAGCGGCAAGCGCAATTGCAGTTCGTAATCGGGCCCTACCAGCACAGGCAGCTGGCTGATTACCATCAGGCCATCCTCGGAGGCATTACCCAGCTGGCCGATTTCTTGACCGGTAAAACGGTTGAATACCTTGAGGACACAAGGCAGTTGATGGCGTTCGATGTGGCGCTTGTTGAACATGATCGCGAGTGTATTCCGTACCTGATGCCAGGAATACAAGGTACTGGCGGTTGTTGTAACAGCTGAGTTACAGATTAGCGCAGGGCGCGCCGCAAATCTCGTGAAATAAACCACACCTTGGTGTTATCGCCAAGGTGCGGTCGTCACCGGGTTGGCCACAGCCGCTTCGCCGCTACGGGCATGGCCAAGTTTTTCAAGGGTCTGCAGGCGCGCCCGGGCACGATAGGCGTACTCGTTGCCCGGGTACTTCTGGATCAGGTACTGGTAAGTCTGTGCGGCATCCACGTACAGCGCCTGGCGCTCCAGGCACTGGCCGCGCAGCAGCGATACCTCGGGGTGGATGAACGGTCGCGAACGGCTGGTACGGTCGACCTGCGACAGCTCCAGCATGACCCGTGCGCAGTCGCCACGGTCGTAGGCGCGGTAGGCGTTGTTCAGGTGGTGGTCCATGGACCAGCGGGTGCAGCCGACGGCGCTGGCCGCCAGGGCTAAAACGATCAGGGCTCGCATGGGGATCTCCTTTGATGCCTGTGTATCGGCCAACGCCAACAAATCTTCACAGGCTTTTGCAAGGATACCCCGACCGTTCAAATGCCACCCTGCCTTGGTCGCAGGTAGTGCAACGGAACAATGACTACAGCGAGATTCAGGAGTAGCCTTTCGCTGCGCTTCACTATAGGAGTCTGTGCATGACCATCCGCCGTACCAAAATCGTCGCCACCCTTGGCCCCGCCAGCAACTCGCCGGAAGTGATCGAGCAACTGATCCTTGCCGGCCTGGACGTGGCACGCCTGAACTTCTCCCACGGCACCCCGGACGAGCACAAGGCCCGCGCCCGCCTGATCCGTGACATCGCCGCCAAGAACGGCCGCCATGTCGCGCTGCTGGGCGACCTGCAGGGTCCGAAGATCCGCATCGCCAAGTTCGCCAACAAGCGCATCGAATTGAAGATCGGTGACAAGTTCACCTTCTCCACCGCCCACCCGTTGACCGAAGGCAACCAGGACATCGTCGGTATCGACTATCCCGACCTGGTCAAGGACTGCGGCGTCGGTGACGAACTGCTGCTCGACGATGGCCGTGTGGTCATGCGCGTCGAAACCGCCACTGCAGACGCCCTGCACTGCGTGGTGATCATCGGTGGCCCGCTGTCGGACCACAAAGGCATCAACCGTAAAGGTGGCGGCCTGACCGCGCCGGCCCTGACCGAAAAAGACAAGGCCGACATCAAACTGGCTGCGGAAATGGACCTGGACTACCTGGCCGTTTCCTTCCCGCGTGACGCCAGCGACATGGAATACGCACGCAAGCTGCGTGACGAGGCCGGCGGCAGCGCCTGGCTGGTGGCCAAGATCGAACGCGCCGAAGCGGTTGCCGACGACGAGACCCTCGACAAGCTGATCGCCGCCTCCGACGCGGTGATGGTTGCCCGTGGCGACCTGGGTGTGGAAATCGGCGACGCCGAGCTGATCGGCATCCAGAAAAAGATCATCCAGCACGCCCGCCGCAACAACAAGGCGGTGATCGTGGCGACCCAGATGATGGAGTCGATGATCCAGAACCCGATGCCGACCCGCGCTGAAGTGTCCGACGTGGCCAACGCCGTGCTGGACAACACCGATGCGGTGATGCTGTCGGCCGAAAGTGCCGCCGGTTCCTACCCGATCGAAGCCGTACAGGCCATGGCGCGGATTTGCCAAGGTGCCGAAAAGCACCCGACCAACCAGAAGTCCAGCCACCGCCTGCACACCACCTTCGAGCGTTGCGACGAAAGCATCGCCCTGGCGGCCATGTACACGGCCAACCACTTCCCGGGCGTAAAGGCGATCATCGCCCTGACCGAAAGCGGCTACACCCCGCTGATCATGTCGCGCCTGCGTTCGCATGTGCCGATCTTCGCCTTGACGCCGCACCGCGCTACCCAGGCTCGCGTCTCGATGTTCCGCGGCGTCTACCCGATCGCCTTCGACCCGGCCTCGCTGCCGGCCGACAAGGTAAGCCAGGCGGCAGTCGACGAACTGCTCAAGCGTGGCCTGGTGGAACAGGGTGACTGGGTGATCCTGACCAAAGGTGACAGCTACCACACCATCGGTGGCACCAACGGCATGAAGATCCTGCATGTCGGTGATCCGCTGGTCGGTTGATCGCTGATCGCATTATGCAAAAGCCCCGTACAGTTTCTGTCGGGGCTTTTTTTTTTCATAGCGACGTCTCTGCTCCAAGACTTATCTAGCGCCAGCTCATCGGCCGCGTGTCGTTGAATGGGTTCTCTTCACCTCGATGACGAGAACCTGATCATGAGTGACGCTGCACTACACTCCCAAGCCGGCAACTTTCTTGATTGCTTCAAGACCGCCGTCGACAACCGAACGGGCCAGTTCTCCCTGGCCATAGCCCTGCCACTGCCCCCGGCCAACCAGCTGTGCGGGCCAGCGCTGAGCGTGACACTGGCCTTCAGCACCCTGGCCTCCTCCAGTAACCGTGGCTATGGCCTGGGCTGGAACCTGGGGCTATCGGAGATCAACCTTGATCAGGATAGACCGCGCCTGAGCCTGGCTTCAGGCGAGCATTTTGCGATCGACCTGATGAATTCCGACCCAGGTAGCGGCGGCCGGCTGGTGTTCTTCGATCAGAAACTGCCTACCTTCACGGTCACCCGGCAAGCCGATGGCGCACTGCGGGTGGACAAGCAAACCGGCGAAAGCGAGATTCTTCGCCAACAGGACGACAGCGCCCGCTACTTGCTTGAGGAGATGCGTTCCCCCGAAGGGCGCCGCCTGTATTTCGACTGGCGACCCTTCAGCGACGGCATATCGATGCTGGCGAGGATCCGCGATGAAACCCGTACGTTGCTGGCCTTGGAAAACGAAGCCAGTGAACTGCGTTTCGTGCTCAATCCTCAAACGGCCCAGGCCGCTACTGTGCGTGTGTTACTGAGCAATGAGTGCCTGAGCCACCTGTACCTGCCTGACATCGACCAGCCGTTCGAAATCGAGTACGACGCCCTGAACCTGCCAGGTCAAGGCCAGCTTCTGTTGCCACGCAGCTTTGTCGGCCCACTCGGTGCACGCGACATCGTCCACTGGTCCCAGGACAGCGAAGGCCTGCGCATGCCCGAGGGCGGCCCCCTGGCCTTCCTGCCACGCGTCATGTCCTGGACCCATACCAGCGCTGGCCCGGGCAGTGAACTCCAGCGCAGCTACCAGTGGATAGGGGATCACAACCACCTGGGCTATGGCAGTGACCAGGCGTTCGAATGGCAGAGCGGGCGGGACAACCTCTACCAGGTCAACAGCGACTACCTATACCAGGTGGTGGAAGAACAGACCGATGGCCAAGGTAAAGTTCTGGGCACAGTCGAGCGCACCTGGGACCGTTTCCACCTGCAGGTAAGTGAAGTGACCCGCCGGGGGCAATGCGAAACACGTGAGCGGACGCTGTACGGCGTCGACCCGGCACTCAGCTGGGAGGAGCAACCGGCCTGGTGCCAGCTGCCCCACGAAGTATCGGTCACCTATCTGGATCATTCCCGCCCCGGCGAAAGCCGCAGCGAGAGCACCCGCTATGCCTATGATGACTTTGGCAACCCACTGCGCGTGCTTTTCCCCAGCGGCGTTCAGGAACGCTACGAGTATTACCCGGCAGAAGGTGCCGAAGGCTGCCCCGCAGACGCTCTCGGCCGAGTGCGCTTGCTCAGGAAAAAGACCGTTGTCCCCATCATTGCCAAGGGTGCGGCGCCTGTCCTGAGCACCACCTATACCTACCAGGCGCTGCCTTCGCTGATCGAAGGCGCATTGCCACACCTGCTGGTGGCCAGCGAGCAGCTCGAAGGCCCGGAGGGCCGGGTGATCGAACACACCCGGCAGTTCTACCTGACCACTGCAGGTGCCACCTATGGCCGGGAAGAAAAGAGCGTCGTCACAATTGACGGCAAGTGCACGACCACCTTTTACAGCTACAGTGTCACAGAGCATGAACTGGTCACCGAAGTGACCCTCCAGGGCTTCGAGAACGATGAAGAAAACCGCTCGTGCACAGCTCATGCGCAATCACTGCTCACCGGCCAGACCCTCTGGGAGCGGCACGACAGTGGTGCCATCACCCGTTATGAATATGACCGACTAGGCCGGGTGGTGCGTACCAGGGCTGCCGCAGACAGCCCTTATCAGACCGAGCGTCTGGCCCGTTATCACCTCAACGACCCGTTCGCCAGACAAGTCCGGCCGAACGGTCAATACAACCCGGTATTGATCGAGCAGGTCGATATCACCGGCCGCCGACAGCGCCAATGGCTCGATGGCGAAGGCCGAGTTGTGAGCGTCCACCTCGAGGACCTCGATAACAGCCCAGGCGTATTCCACGAAACCAGCCGCAACCACTACGATGCGCTCGGCCGCCTGGTCAGCCAGACCTCGCTGGACTGGTTCAAGGCCGACAACCTGCTAACCCTGACCCGCACCACCCGCTATGACGACTGGGGCCAGGCCTGCCAGGTCACCAGCCTGGAAGGCATCGATCAGCATCTGCGTCACGACCCCATCACCCGCCGCAGCGAACAGTGGCAAGCGGCAGGCAAGCTCATGGGGCCGCGCCAGGTAACCTTGCGCAACGCCGCAGGCAGCCTGGTGGAACAGCAGGATTATGATACGCGCGGGCAACGCACCCGCACCTTGTTACTGCTGCGCGACGGCCTCGACCGGGTCATCGAGCAGCGCATCCAGGTCGAAGGTTCACCCGACATCGTCACCCGCATGCGCCATGACGCCTACTCACGCATCATCGAAAAGCGCCTGCCGGACAATACCGTGGTGAACTGGACCTTCGCCGAGCACAGTGATGGCCATCACCCGCAAAGCATTGCCGTCAGCTTGGACACCGGGGAGGCACACGCATGAGCGATACCACTTGGATACTCGGCCGTCAGACCTTCGATGGCCTTGGCCGGCAACGTTCGGTTCAGGTTGCCGGGCGCACCACCCAATACCACTACCGGCCAGGCCAACTGCCGCCCGTCGCCAACACCTTGGCCGACGGCCAGCGCGTGACCTACCGCTACGAACCTCAGCTGGGCAATGCCCTGCTGGGCACTGCAGCCGAGGGCGAAGCCGAGCAGCAGCTGACCTATCACACGACGCTCGGCATTCCGACCGGTGCCAGCGGCGGGCTCGGCAGCCTCAGCTGGCAACGCACACCTTCCGGGCTGCCCCTGCGCGATGGCTGGAACGTCGACCAGGTCGAGCACAGCACCCATTGGCGCCATTCGCTCAACGGGTTGCCAGTGGGTTTCATCGACGCTGCGGGGGTCGAACACCACCGCCATCTCGACCGGTTCGGGCGCCTGCAGCGCCTTGAGGTTGACGGCGTACAAACCGAGTTCTGCTACGACGCCCTCTCCCGCCCGCTTAGCATTACTACCCACGACCCGGCCCGCGCACGGCGCCTGACCAGGTGGATCAGCTACGACACCATGGGCCGCGAACAGCGCAGCGTCTACACCGTAAGCGATGCCGCCGGGGAGCGAAGCATCACCCTGACCCTGGCGTATTCCGCCCTCGACCAGGTGATCCAGCGCAGCGTCGACGGCGCCGAAGAGTATTTCGACTACGACCTGCGGGGCCGCCTGGTACGCTACCGCGCCAGCCCCGAGGGCGCGCCACTCGATCCGTTCGGCAACCCCATCGTCGAACAGCGCTACATCCTCAACCCGCTGGACGGTTATCAGCGAGTCGTCAGCACCTTCGCCGACGGCAGCCAGGACGAAGCTGAGTTTCGCTACGCTGCGCACGACCCTACCCAGATCAGCACGATTACCCATACCCACCCAAGCTGGCCGGCCCAGATCGAACTGACTTACGACGCCTGCGGCCGACTCATCGCCGACAGCCTGGGCCGCAACTTGACCTGGAACAGCCTCGACCGCCTGGTACGCGTCGAACACAGCGGGTCTAGCTGCCAGTATCACTACGACGCCAGCGGTAACCTCTGCCAACGTGAACTGGACAGTGGCCGGGTACGCAGCTTCTACAGCGCCGGCCAGCTGACCCACGAACAGCACGGTGAGCAGCGCCTGGGACTGATCGGCGAAGGCGCCGGAGTGTTTGCCTTGCGCTGCAAGGTTGATGGCGAGTGCACTACCCGCCTGATTGGCTGCGATGGCCAGGGCAGCGTACGCTTGCACGCCGACGAGCAACTGCGCCAGCACCACTACAGCCCGCATGGCGCCGAGCCCGACAACGACCAGCAAGTTCCGTTCGGCTTTGCCGGGCTGCGCCGCGAACCGCTGACCGGCTGGTACATCCCTGCCGGCTACCGTCCATACGACCCCGTGCTGATGACCTTCCTCAGCCCCGACAGTGACAGCCCATTCGACCGTGGTGGGCTCAATGCCTACGCGTACTGCGCCGGTGACCCGGTCAACCGCATCGACCCCGATGGCCACAGCTGGGTCGGCTGGACAATCGCAGGCGTGGGCCTGGCGGTTGGCGCAGCGGCCGCGATCAGCACGCTAGGCGCCGCCGTGCCCGCCGTTGTCGCCCTGTATGGCGGCAGCGCGCTGACCGGCAGTGCAGCGCTGGCCATCAGCAATGCCGCACTGAACGCCATTTCCCTGAGCACCGGCATCGCCAGCATGGCAATGCAAGCCAGTGGCGCGGATGAAAAGGCCGCCAGCGTACTGGGCTGGATATCACTGGGTACCGGTTTGGCCAGCGCCGTTATCGGCATGGCGCCCGGCTCGGCCAAAGTCGCCAGCAAAGCGCTCCGCTCACCTGGCCGAGCCAATGCCAAGCGGGCATTCGCCAGCCCGATGACGCCCGCCCCCCGGCAGGTACAAAACACCGCCGTGATCTACTCGGCCAACGGTGTGGCCAACGACGTCGCCATGCATTACAACTTCCTGGGGCAAGGCATTCGCGCCTTCGAAACCCACGGCAGCAAAGCTGGCCAATTGATGAACGGCGCAGGCCAGGTGGAAGATGCCGTACGTGTTGCCCTGCGGGAAATAGCACCGCGCCTTGCCGGCATGGCCGACAACGAACCCATCGTCCTGCTGGCCTGTTATGGCGGCAAGAGTGGTGCAGCACAGCGCATTGCCAATGTGCTGCAGCGGCCGGTACACGGCTATGACAAACCCATCTGGGTGCATCACGCAGGTTTCATGCAATCACTTGAAGTGACGAGTCAGACCAGCAATCTGCCCAGGCAGCAGATATCCACATGGCGCCAGCTGATGGGCCACACCGGGCCGTTTTCCGCGGCCCCCGACAAGGAGCTGGCGACTGGCAGGCTGTATTTCCCTCAATAGCCTGCTGGTATCACTGCGGCGCCCGGTCGACGAATGGATCGGCAAACAACTGATTTCGCGGCAACCCGGCAATGAACAAGCGCCGCGCAAACTGCTCGACCCGCCCCGGCGCACCGCACGCCAAGGCCACGGTGTGCCGGGACGACAGGCGCAAGCCTTGCAGCCAGGCTTGCAGCTGGTCGGCAACGATCCACTCCACGCTGACATTCGGGTGCTGCCCGGCCAAAGCGGCCAGGGGCCCGGTCAGGTAGTGCTGCTGCGCCGTCGCGGCCACGTGCATCACCCGGATGTCAGCCTCATGGCCTTGACGCAGCGCCTCGCGCAGGATGCCCCATAACGGCGCAAGGCCGGTGCCTGCGGCCAGCAACCACAGCGGCCGCGCTTGCCAGTCCAGCTCGTAATGCAGCGCCCCACCCCGCAGCTCACCCAGGCGCAGCACGTCGCCGACCTCAAGGCAGCGGGCCTTGTCGCAAAAGGCACCAGGGCGCTGGCAGTCGATATGAAATTCAAGAAAGTCGTCTTCGCCCGGCAGGCTTGCCAGTGAATAAGGCCGGGCGAGCGAACCGTTCCACAGCAGCACATGCTGACCTGCCTGATAACGCAGTACTCGCTCTGACCGCAGGCGCAGGCGCAGCACGTCACCGAACCAGTCCAGTGCGCAAACCTGTGCGGGAATGCCATCCTGCTGCGGGTCGAACACCGCCACACGCAGGTCACCCACTACCCGGCACTGGCAAGCCAGTCGCCAGCCCTGGGCGTGTTTCTCCAGCGCCAATGCCTCGGGCAAGGCGTCCGCAGGCAGCCCGTCCAGGCAATGCACCAGGCAGGCATGGCAGCTCCCGGCGCGGCAACTATAGGGCACATTCAACCCGGCCTCGTTCAAGGCATCGAGCAGGTTGCTGCCGGTCGGCACCGCCCAGCGGCGCTCGCCCACGCAAATTTCGGGCATTGTCAGCTATCTCTCCTGGCTCTTTATCTTGCCGGGGCCGCTTTGCGGCCCAATCGCCGGCAAGCCAGCTCCCACAGGTCGGTGCAAGCTACAGGGCTGGTGCACTCCTGTGGGAGCTGGCTTGCCGACGATTGGGCTGCAAAGCCGCCCCCGTCAAGCATCCTATCTCTTCAGCCAGACAGCAAGAACAGTGCCTGCCCGCTGCCGACCATGGTCCAGACCGGCCGAAGGTGTGCCCGGCACAGATGCGCGCTATACTGCCGCGCCTTTTTCCGCCGGCCTGACCTGCCGGCGCCTTGCAAGGCGTTTCGACATGCTGGTCGGCACCGTCGAGCGTCTTTATGAATGTTCCCGTCTTTAAGAGGAGCGCGCTGCATGACCGTGATCAAGCAAGACGACCTGATTCAGAGCGTCGCCGACGCCCTGCAATTCATCTCGTACTACCACCCCGTCGATTTCATCCAGGCCATGCACGAGGCCTATCTGCGTGAAGAGTCGCCTGCTGCGCGCGATTCCATCGCCCAGATCCTGATCAACTCGCGCATGTGCGCCACCGGCCACCGCCCAATCTGCCAGGACACCGGTATCGTTACCGTGTTCGTGCGCGTGGGCATGGACGTACGCTGGGACGGCGCCACCCTGAGCGTCGACGACATGATCAACGAAGGTGTGCGTCGCGCCTACAACCTGCCTGAAAACGTGCTGCGCGCTTCGATCCTGGCCGACCCGGCCGGTGCCCGCAAGAACACCAAGGACAACACCCCGGCAGTGATCCACTACTCCATCGTCCCTGGCGACAAGGTCGAGGTCGATGTCGCAGCCAAAGGCGGCGGCTCGGAGAACAAGTCGAAGATGGCCATGCTCAACCCGTCCGACTCGATTGTCGACTGGGTGCTGAAGACCGTTCCGACCATGGGCGCTGGCTGGTGCCCGCCTGGCATGCTCGGCATTGGCATCGGCGGTACCGCCGAGAAGGCCGCCGTCATGGCCAAGGAAGTGTTGATGGAATCCATCGACATCCACGAACTGAAAGCCCGTGGCCCGCAGAACCGCCTGGAAGAAATCCGCCTGGAGCTGTTCGAGAAGGTCAACCAGCTGGGCATCGGTGCCCAGGGCCTGGGTGGCCTGACCACCGTGCTCGACGTCAAGATCATGGACTACCCGACCCACGCCGCGTCGCTGCCGGTGTGCATGATCCCCAACTGCGCCGCCACCCGTCACGCCCACTTCGTGCTCGATGGCTCCGGCCCGGCCGAACTGGAAGCGCCGTCGCTGGACGCCTACCCGGAAATCGTCTGGGAAGCCGGCCCAAGTGCCCGCCGCGTCAACCTCGACGACATCACCCCGGAAGAAGTCGCCAGCTGGAAACCGGGCGAAACCATCCTGCTCAACGGCAAGATGCTGACCGGCCGCGATGCCGCGCACAAGCGCATGGTCGAAATGCTCAACCGTGGCGAAGAATTGCCGGTGGACCTGAAAGGCCGCTTCATCTACTACGTAGGCCCGGTCGACCCGGTCGGTGACGAAGTGGTAGGCCCAGCTGGCCCGACCACCGCTACCCGCATGGACAAGTTCACCCGCCAGATCCTTGAGCAAACCGGCCTGCTGGGCATGATCGGCAAGTCCGAGCGTGGCCCGACCGCCATCGAAGCGATCAAGGACAACAAGGCCGTGTACCTGATGGCCGTTGGCGGCGCTGCCTACCTGGTGGCCCAGGCCATCCGCAAGTCGAAGGTCCTGGCCTTCGCCGAGCTGGGCATGGAAGCGATCTACGAGTTCGAGGTCAAGGACATGCCGGTTACCGTCGCCGTAGACAGCAACGGTGAGTCGGTGCACATCACTGGCCCTGCCCTGTGGCAGAGCAAGATTGCCCAAAGCCTGGCAGTAGAAGTGAAGTGAAGTGAAGCAGCATTGAGGCAAGAGTAACCGTTTCTCGATAGATCGGTTGCTAGCGCTTCAAACCAACACCCTGCGATGGCTGCGCTTTCGCAGGGTGTTTTTTTTCCGCAGGACATTAGCGAACACACCGCCATCCGGTGGTGCTGCAACGTCCCTGCAATCACTGATCTGATTCATTTATATACCGTCAGGCAGCGATCAGAATCCATTTCACTGGACACTCCTCCATCAAAGAGTGTCTCGAAATGAACGGCTTAAAGATCGACAATCATTGGCTCACCCGCTTTCGACTGGATATCACCTCCAGCTCCAACCGCCTGTATGCCAATGGCCGGCAGCAAGTCGAGGTGACTGTCACCCTGGAGCCGCGCAAAGGGGAAACCATCAGCGAAGAGAGCCTCGATAGCCTGTCGCTGGTGCTGATTGATGAAGACGGCGAACCCCGCCTGCTGGATCACCCCGACCTGTTCGCGTCCAAGGAGCGAGATAAGCGGTTTGTTTATCATGCTGCGTACGGGGGCGCCCCCAGCGCGCTCACCGAAAAAACCGCAAACAGCATTCGCCGTATCTTCTACGTCACATCCAAACGCCCTGGCGGTACGCTCACCCAGATCTACGCAATGATGTTCAAGGATGAGAGCAGTTACGCCATAACCAACACCAGCCCCTTCGTCTCATCGGTGGTCATTGAGTCCATCACACCACCGCCCCCGCATGACAAGGCGTTCCACCTTGAACCGGGCGCCTCCTTCACCTACAAGTCGCCCAATGCGAATAGCCACTGGGACGACGAGGTCAAAGAGACGGTCAGCTACTTTGGTTTTGCCGATCCCAAGCTCATCCTGGTCGAAAGCACCGCACTGGTGACGCCTTCAAACACGCCCTTCTATGAGCGGCACAATCATGACCACGCCCTTATCTCATTCGAGCTGACCAACGACTACAGCCAGGAATCGAAAGTGACAGCCCTGGGCGTGGGGGAAAACTTCGAAGCGATCTCCCCTGATTCAGGCGAAGCGTTTGTAGAACGACCCAACCACATGGTCATTCATCATTACTACAGGCGCTTTTACGTAAGGCATTACAACTCGCTCAATGAGGCACCCAGTGCGTGGTTGCTACTGGACCAGCACGGCAACGAGTACTACGTCGAGTTTCTCGTCAGCGATGGCGGCCACGCGCTGAAATACCATGTTGGCGAAAACGAGGTATGAAACCTGGGGCTGAAAACCGTCATCTGGGGCGTGCCTCTGATCCCCTGGCAATGTTGGGTACACGGAGCCTGGCCGATTGCCCCTGGTAGCGCCGCGCTGCCGAGATTTTCATGTCATCAGCTCTTTCAGCCAGAACGACATGATCTTCTCGGACGCTGCTTGCTCACCCAGGTCTCGCCAGGCACAGGTGGTGCGTAACGACGGTTCGTGCAGAAAACCCCGGTTGCGCCAGAAACCCTGCAAGGGCTTGTAGTCGGGGGGGCGCCTGGGGTGCACGCCGGGTCGCTCGACGGCGCAGAAAACGCAGTAATCGAACTCGGCAAGCGTGTGCGCATAGGATTCACGCTCGATAAAAAAGCGCACCCCGAGGCCCTGCCCACGGTACTGCGGCAGCACAAGCGACTCCCCGAAGAAATAGACGCTGGCAGGGTCGCGACCCTGAGCCCTGAACAGCTGACGGAACGCGGGGGTGCCATCCATCAGCGGCAAGGCGGTCGAGGCCCCGACCACCCGGCCATCGTCCAGGGCCAACACAACCAGGCTGCGCCCGGAACGGACATAGCTGGCCAGGTAGTCGGCGTCGTCGTCCGGGTTGCCGTCGTACAAGTAGGGAAACTCGCTCAGTACAGCCAGGCGCAGGCGAGCGAGGTCATCGATGTAAGGCGCGATAGCGGCGCCGTGCAGCAGGCGGATTTCCATGCTTGGCGGTCATTTTGTCGATGTGGATGACGCGCTCGGCTATGCCGGGCTTGAGGGGAAACCCTATCATCCGAGGCAGCGAGCCGCCTTTTCCCTACACGACAGGTACTGTTCCATGACCGCTACCGAACTGGTAAATGCTTACTACGCCGCGCTCAACGCGGGCGACATGCCGGGCGTTCTCACCCTGCTCAGCGAGGACGTGATCCACGACATCAACCAGGGCGAGCGGCAGATGGGCAAGGCCAGGTTTGCCACGTTCATGGACAAGATGAACCGCTGCTACCGCGAGCGCCTGGCCGATATCGTGGTGATGCAGAACGCCGACGGCAGCCGCGTGGCGGCGGAGTTCACCGTGCATGGCGAATACCTGGCCGATGACCAAGGGTTGCCGGCAGCCAACGGGCAGACCTATGTGCTGCCGGCGGGGGCTTTTTTCTATATCCACTGCGGCAAGATTGCCCGGGTGACCAACTACTACAACCTCAATGACTGGGTAGAGCAAGTAGCCTAAGCCTGACAGAGCTGCATTGCCTGTACCGGCCTCTTCGCAGCACAAGGCTGCTCCTACAGGGCCAGCACAAGACCTGAGTGTTGTGGGGTCCCTGTAGGACCAGCCTTGTGCTGCGAAGGGGCCCGGTCAGGCGATACGGGTACCCAGCACCTTCAGAAATGCCGCCAGCCACGCCGGGTGGGCTGGCCATGCCGGGGCGGTCACCAGGTTGCCGTCCACATGGGCCTGGTCCACCGCGATGTCGATGAACGTGCCGCCCGCCAGACGCACTTCCGGCGCACACGCCGGGTACGCGCTGCATTCGCGCCCCTCCAGCACACCCGCCGCCGCCAGCAGCTGGGCACCATGGCACACCGCCGCAATCGGCTTGCCAGCCTGGTCAAATGCCCGTACCAGCGCCAGCACTTTTTCATCCAGGCGCAGGTACTCCGGCGCTCGGCCACCCGGGATCAGCAGCGCGTCATAACTCTCGGCTCGCACCCGCACAAAGTCATAATTCAGGGCAAAGTTGTGCCCCGGCTTTTCGCTGTAGGTCTGCTCACCCTCAAAATCATGGATGGCAGTACGCACGGTCTGACCCGCCAGTTTCTCCGGGCAAACCGCGTGCACCGTGTGGCCCACCATGCTCAGGGCCTGGAACGGCACCATCGCCTCGTAATCCTCGACGTAGTCACCCACCAGCATAAGAATCTTCTTCGCCGTCATAGCACCCACTCCTTCGGTAAACTGTCAATGCACGATAGCCGCTGTCAGTCACGGCGGTCGAGCACGTTGACGACCAGTCGGTCGATCCAGCCCCAGATCCGTTGCTTCACCCGGCGCCACAGCGGGCGAGCATGCCAGTGATCGAGGTCGACCTCCTCGCTCAAGGCAAAGTCGCGCTCGAAGCTGGCCACCACCGCTGCCGTCAACGGCGGGTCCAGCGCCTCGATGTTGGCCTCAAGGTTGAAACGCAGGTTCCAGTGGTCGAAATTGCACGAACCGACGCTGACCCAGTCGTCAACCACGGCCATCTTCAGGTGCAGGAAGCACGGTTGGTATTCGAAAATCCGCACCCCGGCGCGCAGCAGGCGTGGGTAGTAGCGGTGCCCGGCGTAGCGGACCGACGGGTGGTCGGTGCGTGGGCCGGTCAGCAACAGCCGCACATCAAGCCCCTTGCTGGCAGCACGGCGCAACGAACGGCGCACGCTCCAGGTCGGCAGAAAGTACGGCGTGGCCAGCCATACCCGTTGCTTGCCACTGTTCAGGGCCCGTACCAGCGAATGCAGGATGTCCTGGTGCTGGCGGGCGTCGGCATAGGCCACCCGGCCCATGCCCTGCCCATGGGCAGGGGCCTTGGGCAGGCGCGGCAGGCCGAAGCCTTCGGCAGGGCGCCAGGCGGTACGGCGGTTGTTGGCGGACCACTGGCGGTCGAACAGCAGTTGCCAGTCGGTCACCACCGGCCCCTGGATCTGCACCATCACCTCATGCCACTCGCTGGTCGCGTCGCCCGGCTTCCAGAACTCGTCGGTAACGCCCGTGCCGCCCACCACCGCCCAGCGTTCGTCCACCAGCAAAAGCTTGCGGTGGTCGCGGTACAGGTTGCGCAGGCCACGCTTCCAGCGCAGGCGGTTATACCAACGCAGGTACACACCGGCTTCCAGCAGGCGCTGGCGCAGGGCGCTGTTGAAGGCCAGCGAGCCATAGTCATCGAACAGGCAGCGCACCCGCACGCCACGCTGGGCGGCCTGCTCCAGCGCTTCGACTACCGCCTCGGCACAAGCGCCGGCTTCCACCAGGTACAGCTCCAGGTCAACCTGAAACTCGGCACCCATTATTGCCGCCAGCATGCGCGGAAAGAACTCGGGGCCGTCGATCAGCAGTTCGAACTGGTTGCCATCCCGCCAGGGGAATACCGGCCCCGGCATGTCAGCGGGCAGTGAAAATCAGCACCGCGCTAACCGGCACCGACGGGTTGATGGACTTGAGCCCGGCAAACTTGCGCAGGCTTTCCAGGCCCGGCAGCAAACCGAAATCCTCGGCGCGCAGCAGCAGCGGTTCCAGGGTCACAACCTGGAAGCGCCGCGCATCCAGGCGAGTGGCCAGCAGCAGGGCGTTGTAGCTGTGCGACTGGCCGTGCAAGGTGACCGTCAGCGGCAGGCGCAACTCGATCTGCGCACCATCGGCCAGGTCATTGATCGGCCGCAAATCGATCTGCGCCTTCACTGTGGCCTCGGCGAAGCGCCCGACCTCGAACAGGTTGTCGCGCATTTGCTCATCACGCAGCGGGATGCCGCTGCTCACAGAGTCCATCTCGATGCTCAGCCCCGCCACGCCCTTGCGGTCGACCGTACCATGCAGCACCAGAAAGCGGTGCACTTCGGCGGTGTCACCGTTCTTGCCGGTAATGAACGACAGGCGCGACGATTCGCCATCAAGGTGCCAATTGGCGTGGGCGGGCAGGCACAAAGCCAGCAACAAGGCGGGCAGTAGACGGGACAGTTTGAACATGACAGATCTCGTGAAACCAAGCCGCCAACCTTACCCGCACGCCTTCATGGCAGCAAGCGGCAGCCCTCGCGCCCGCCTTGCCAGGCAGCCTGGTTGCGCCGCCCCAGCCCCTCGGCGGTGATTAGCCGTTGCTGGCTGTTTTCCTCCAGCAGGCTCAGCGGCAGCCATTGCTTTACATAACCTTGGCAGTAGGCCTGCTCAAAGCCCATGACGAAGCGGCACGAGCAGTATTCCTTGGCTGAATAGGCCGAGAGAATGCCGGGGAAATCCCCCAGCGCCTGACGCTCCTGCCAGGCCCAGAACAACAGGCCCAGCAGCACCACCAACAAGGCCCGCTTCATCTGCCCTCCCAGGCCAATGCCGCCAGTACCCGCTTGAGCAGTTCGTCGTGCTGGTAACTGCCGTCGCGGTCATCGGCATAGCGCACGATCACCAGCTTTTGCGCGGGCAATACGTACAACGCCTGGCCCCAGTGGCCAAGGGCGGCGTAGGTGTCTTCGGGCGCACTCGGCCAAGGCCGCGCGGCGCCGGCCAGCGGCTGGTTGAGCCACCAGTGGCCGCCAGGATTGGCCTCACCCGGCACAGGTTCGGCATGGTCAAACGCTTTACGGTTGAAGGCCACCCAGGCCCTGGGCAGCAGTTGCCGGCCTTGCCAACGGCCGTCGCGCTGCATCAGCAAGCCGATACGCGCCAGGTCACGGGCGCTGAGGTACAGATAGGAAGAGCCCACGTAGGTGCCCGCCCGGTCACGCTCCCACACCGCGCTGTCGATACCCAGCGGGGTGAACAGCGCGTGCCAAGGGTAGTCGGGGTATTGTCCGGCATTGAGCATGCCGCGCAGTGCAGCGGCCAGCAGGTTGCTGTCACCGCTGGAATAGACAAAACGCTCGCCAGGGCTGGCCGACGAACCCCGCGCCGCCGTATAGGCCGCCATGTCCCCGCGGCCACGGGTATACAGCATGGCCACCACCGAGGATTTGAGCGGAGCGTATTCGTAGTCTTCCTGCCAGTCCAGGCCACTGGCCCAGTGCAGCAGATCGGCCATGCGTACACCGGGATGAGCGCGCATGCCGGGGTAGAAACGGGTGACCGGATCTTGTAGCTGGAAGCGCCCTTCACCCTGGGCCACGCCCAGCAGCGTGGCAAGTACGCTCTTGCTTATCGACCAGGTCAGGTGCGCGGTGGCGGCAGTGGTGGGGGCGGTGTAGCGCTCGTGGAGGATACGGCCGTCGCGGATGATCAGCAGCGCGTCGGTGCGGATGCCGCTGCGGTCGGGGGCAGTGCGAGGGGGGAAGGCGTAGGCGTCGACGGCTTGCCAGTCGAACGTGGCAGGGTCGTTCTGCCAGGCAGGATCAGGCCATTCCTCGGCTTCGGCGGTTGCCAAGGCCAGGCAAAGAACCAGTAGCAGACCTTTCAGCATTGCGTTTCAGGCTCGAAATTTTGGGGCCGCAAAGCGGCCCCAAGATTGATCGGTTCACAAAAACCTATCAGGCATTCATGACAATCCCGCAGCCACCCAAGCCTTGTTCAGCCGCTTCTCTCTCGCCGCCGCGGCCAGGGTCATCACCCCTTGGTCACGCTGCCAGATTTGCGCCCAATGCACCGGCCCTGCCGCCAGGGCCGCATCGATCGCCCCCCGCAATGCCTGGAACTGCGCAAACAACCCGCCCAGCAACAAATGGCAACCCACGCTATCAGCACACTGCCGACTGCCCTCTGCACACCCTGCAAGCAGCCCAAGCAGCTGCAGCCGTAAATCCTGTGGCCAGGCGCTTTCCTGCCCCACGCCATACAACCAGGCCGTCAGCGCCGTGAGCACATACAAATCCTCCAGCGAACGAAACGGCTTCACATAGGCATCCCAGCCGTCACCGGCCAGCAACTCGCACGCCGCCTGTTCCAGCAGCAAGCGCCCATGGCCCACCTCCGGCATCAGCGGCAGGGTCGGCAATGGCTCCAGCGTCACGCCAGGCTCCCCGGGGTAGACCACCGCCAGGTTCAACTGTGGCGCCGCGCCAGCCGTTTCACTGCGCGCCGCCACCAGCAGCCACTCCGCTTCCAGCCCGGCGGTGACGAAGTCCTTGCTGCCGGTCAGCCGCAAGCCGTCCAGGCGCGTGCGCATGTCCGCCGGCCGCACGCTGCGCCGCTCGGTGGCGCACAGGGCGCCGAGGCTGGGCGGTGCACTGGGCCACAGCACGCGCAAGGCGGCCTGGTAACCCACCAGGAAAGCCAGGCCTGGCGTAGCCATCGCGCGCCCGCCCAGTGCCGCCAGTTCAAAGGGAGCAACCGGGCCGAGGCGCTCGAGCAGCGCGGCGTAGGTTTCGCCCAGCGTGCCCGCCAACGCGTGGCGAAGCGGGTCGTTCAATCGTTGCAACCAGGCCATGGGACGGCTCCTTGCTGGGGCTTTCTGGTCAAGGTTCGGGGGTGTCACGCAAGCATCACCAAAGATTCACAGGGGTGACACCGCGTCTACCTAGGCTGACTTTGCACAACAAAGCCGACCGGCCGCAACCCTTCATGGCTGGCTTATGGAGACTCGTAATGACTCGGATCGCTCACTCTGGCGACAACAGCACTGAACGCCGTCTGCAAGCCGAACGCCTGGTTGGCGCCGCGGCGCTGCAAGAGGCCCAGGCCCTGCGCTTCAAAGTGTTCAGCGCAGAATTCAAGGCCAAGCTCAAGGGTGCCGAGCACGGGCTGGACATGGACGACTACGACGTGCACTGCCGCCACATTGGTGTACGCGACCTGAGCACCGGCGAGCTGGTGGCCACAACCCGCCTGCTCGACCACCAGGCCGCCAGCAGCCTGGGCCGCTTCTACAGCGAAGAAGAATTTCGCCTGCACGGCCTGTTGCAGCTGCAGGGCCCGATCCTGGAGCTCGGCCGCACCTGCGTAGCCCCCGACTACCGCAACGGCGGCACCATCGCCGTGCTCTGGGGTGAACTGGCCGAGGTGCTCAACGAGGGCCGCTACAGCTACCTGATGGGCTGCGCCAGCATCCCCATGCAGGACGGCGGCGTGCAGGCCCATGCCGTGATGCAGCGCCTGCGTGAACGCTACCTGTGCAACGAGCACCTGCGTGCCGAGCCGAAGAACCCGCTACCAAGCCTGGCCTTGCCGGGCAACGTCATCGCCGAAATGCCTCCGCTGCTCAAGGCCTACATGCGCCTGGGCGCAAAGATTTGCGGCGAGCCGTGCTGGGACGAGGACTTCCAGGTGGCGGACGTGTTCATCCTGCTCAAGCGCGATAACCTGTGCCCGCGCTACGCCCGCCACTTCAAGGCGGCAGTCTGATGCCGAAGCTGCGGGTAGTAGCCCGCCTGACCCGACTGCTGCTGGTGCTGTTGCTGGGCATGTTCATGGCCAGCCTTGTTGCCCTCGGCGAACGCCTGGGCTTCAAGCCCCCCCTGGAGCGCCGCCAGCGCTGGTCATGCCTGTTCATGAAACGCCTGGTCACCGCCATGCCCTTCGACGTACGGGTAGTGGGTGAGTTGCCGCAGCGGCCAATGCTGTGGGTGAGCAACCACGTTTCGTGGACCGATATCCCCCTGCTCGGCATGCTGCTGCCGCTGTCGTTCCTGTCCAAGGCCGAGGTGCGTCATTGGCCGGTGGCGGGTTGGCTGGCGGAAAAAGCCGGCACGCTGTTCATTCGCCGTGGTGGTGGCGACAGCCAGCGCCTGCGCGAACAGATCGCCGGGCAACTGGGGCTGGCCCGCCCCCTGCTGATATTCCCCGAAGGCACCACTACCAGCGGTCGCACCTTGCGCACCTTCCATGGCCGCCTGCTGGCAGGCGCCATCGACCGGGGCGTGGCGGTGCAGCCGGTGGCCATCCAGTACCTGCGCGATGGCCAGATCGACCCGATTGCGCCGTTCATTGGCGATGATGATCTGGTGTCGCACCTGATGCGCCTGTTTGCCCAGCCACGGGGCGAGGTGTGCATTCACTTGCTGCCACCCATCGGCAGCGTGGGCAAGGAACGTGCGGTGCTGGCATTGCAGGCGCAGCAGGCGATTCACTTGGCGCTGTTTGGGGTTGAAGAAGTTGAAGCAGTGCCAAGGCGGCAGGC
The DNA here is from genome assembly GCF_052112345.1 of Pseudomonas sp. SAS7. Taxonomy (NCBI): domain Bacteria; kingdom Pseudomonadati; phylum Pseudomonadota; class Gammaproteobacteria; order Pseudomonadales; family Pseudomonadaceae; genus Pseudomonas; species Pseudomonas sp. SAS7. The sequence goes on from NZ_JBEGGO010000004.1 coordinate 236,868, forward strand.
GCGGGCTGCCTGAGCCCGGCGTGAGCAAGCTGGCGCCTGCGAGATCGAGCGCCGCCCGCGCGGCGCTTCGGAGCACAAGGCTGCTCCTACATCTGTTTCGGGCCAGTTATTCCTGGGGCATAGGCGCGCGGTCCCTTGGTGTTCACCTCGATATCGTGTCGGACAAACAAGGCGGTCGCGCGCATTGGTACAGACGTAATTGGACCGAAACAGATGTAGGAGCAGCCTTGTGCTGCGAAGCGCCGCGCGGGCGGCGCTCGATCTCACATGCGCTACAACCCCTCAGCCCTACGCTGCGCCGCCGCAAAGGCCTGCAGCTGCGGATAGAACTCGCGAAAATCCGCCAGCAGCGGCTCATAAAGCCGCTCAAGCTCCCCCATCACCCCGGCCATGCCCTCAGGCCGCGACAAGCGCCGGGCAATGCCGTTGAACACCTGCTCCAGCGTGTCGAAATCGCCATACGCCCCCAGCCAGTCATCGGCCGCCATGAACGGCGCAATCCGCGCCAGCCGCCCCGGCAGTTCGGGCTCCGCCAGCAGCACCCGATAAAATGCGCCAGTAAACTGCTCCAGCGGCTGATCGGCGTAGTCATCCCAATGCCGCGCCAGGCAATGGTCGAAAAACACATCCAGCACAATGCCGGCAAAGCGCCGCCGCTCACGCGGAAAGCGCGCCAGGGCTGCCAGCACCAACGGGTGCCGATCCGTGTAGCTGTCGATATGCCGGTGCAGCCGGATAGCCGCCTCCAGTGCAGGCGGAAAGCGCCCTTCCAGCGAGCCTTTGACGAAATCGCCATACAGGCTGCCAAGCAGTTGTTGCGGCGCCGGGCCGCCCAGGTGCAGGTGTGCGAGGTAGTTCATGAGCGCAGTCTAGCACCGCTCACTTGTATATCGTTATAACGCGATATAGCGATTGGTACTCAGCTCAGAACCTCTTCGTATTTGTATATCGGGAACGGGCGATTTACATTTCGTTCTATCGCGATATACCGCTACAACGAGCCTCAACCCATGCCTCTCGATCTCGACGAAATCATAAAAGCGCTGGCCCATCCGGTCAGGCGAGAAATCCTCAGCTGGCTGAAAGACCCGGCAACCCAATTCCCCGACCAGTACCACAGCACCGAAAACGGTGTGTGTGCCGGGCAGATCGACCAACGCTGCGGCTTGTCGCAGTCGACCGTCTCCGCTCACCTGGCCACCTTGCAGCGCGCCGGGCTGATCAGCAGCCAGAAGATCGGCCAATGGCACTTCTTCAAACGCAACGAAGCCACCATCGAGGCGTTCCTCGAACAACTGCGCCAAGCACTTTGACAAGGCAGGTAACCGTTATGACCACGCTTTTCGATCCGATCACCCTGGGCGACCTGCAACTGCCCAACCGCATCATCATGGCCCCGCTCACCCGCTGCCGTGCCGACGAAGGCCGCGTGCCCAATGCGCTGATGGCCGAATACTATGTGCAGCGCGCCAGCGCCGGGCTGATCCTCAGCGAGGCGACTTCGGTCACTGCCATGGGCGTCGGCTACCCGGATACCCCCGGCATCTGGAACGATGAGCAGGTGCGCGGCTGGAACAACGTCACCAAGGCCGTGCATGCCGCTGGCGGGCGCATCTTCCTGCAGCTGTGGCACGTCGGCCGCATCTCCCACCCCAGCTACCTGAACGGCGAGCTGCCGGTTGCCCCCAGTGCGATCCAGCCCAAAGGCCATGTAAGCCTGGTGCGCCCGCTAAGTGACTATCCCACCCCGCGCGCGCTGGAAACCGAGGAAATCAACGACATCGTCGAGGCCTACCGCAGCGGTGCTGAAAACGCCAAAGCTGCCGGTTTCGACGGTGTAGAGATTCACGGCGCCAACGGCTATCTGCTCGACCAGTTCCTGCAGAGCAGCACCAACCAGCGCACCGACCGCTACGGCGGGTCGCTGGAAAACCGTGCACGCCTACTGCTGGAGGTGACCGATGCGGCCATCGAAGTGTGGGGTGCGAACCGCGTAGGCGTGCACCTGGCGCCGCGTGCCGATGCTCACGACATGGGTGATGACGACCGCGCCGAAACCTTCAGTTACGTGGCTCGCGAGCTGGGCAAGCGGGGCATTGCCTTTATCTGTTCACGGGAGCGGGAAGCCGACGACAGCATCGGCCCAATGATCAAACAAGCATTCGGCGGCCCGTATATCGTCAACGAGCGGTTTGACAAAGCCAGTGCCAATGCGGCCCTGGCCAGTGGCAAGGCCGATGCGGTGGCGTTTGGTGTGCCGTTCATCGCCAACCCCGACCTGCCGGCGCGGCTGGCGGCGGATGCGCCGTTGAACGAGGCGCGGCCTGAGACCTTCTATGGCAAGGGGCCGGTGGGGTACATCGATTATCCGCGGTTGTAATCAAGATTGCCGGGGCCGCTTTGCGGCCCTATCGCGACACCAGGCCGCTCCGACAATGGATCGGCGTACACCGTACATTGTGGGATCGGCCTAGTGTCGCGATAGGAGGGCAACGCCCTCCCCTACGGCGTCACGGCCGGGCGTTGATCTGCTGCTGCAGGTTCTGAATCTGGCTCTGCAGTGTATTCAGGTTGCGCGTCGTCTGCGCCCGGAACGCATCAAACTCCTGCACCGACGCACCACCGGACGCCGCAGCAGCCGGGCGGTTGTCAATCTGGCTCTTCAGCACCAGCATGTCCTGCTCCAGGTTCTGAATGGCAGCGCTCGGGTTACCCTGCTTCTTCAGCGCCGCCACATCGCTGCCCAGGCTCTTGAGTTGCCCGTCCAGCTTGTCACCCTCCACCTGGGCGGCCTTCAACGCGGCCACCTGCTCGCTCAGGCTCTTGAGCTGGGTGTCCAGCCTGCCACCATCAACTTGTCCCGAACGCAACGCGGCAAGCTCGCCATTCACCAGCTTCAACTGCGCCTGCAGCTGGCTTTGCAGCTCGGTCACAGCCTTCTGCTGTTCACGGGTATCGGCCAGCACCTGCTCCAGGCGCTTGCCAAGGTCGCCGGTCTGCCCGGCTACCCCCTGCTGCAACTGGCGTAACTGCAGCTTCAGTGCCTCGCTGCTGGTAGTGACACCGGACTCGCTGGCCTCGACCTTGCCACTGATCGCCTGCAAACGCCCGGCGGCTTCTTCACTGATGCGGGCAAAACTCTCCTGCGTCGCCACCAATTGCTGCTCCATCAGCGAGATCTGCTGGAAGCTCCACCAGCCCAGGCCCGCCAACGCAATGAAAGAAGCCCCGAGCAGCGCCCACAACGGCGCCGTGCTGGCACCACGGGCGGATTTCTGGCGGCTGCGCACCACGTGCGCCGGCATCAGTTCGTCATCATCAACGGTGCCCGCCCGCAAGCTGGGCACGTCATCGAAGTCATCGTGAGCATGGTTACGCATGGATACATTCAACCGCGGTAGTCGCAAAGAGGCACGAGTATAAACCGCAAGCGCGTCTCGTTCATGACCATCGTCACTCCCGCGGCTTCACTGCCCAGGCGGCAAATGCTTCCACCAGCCGCAGAATTCATCCAGCGCTGTCCACAGGCTGACCTTGGGCTGGTAGTCCAGGTACTGTCGGGCGCGGCTGATATCCAGAGTGAAATCACGGCTCATCACCTGCATCCCCAGGCGCGACAAGGTCGGTTGCGGGCGCCCCGGCCACAGCATGCAAGCCGCCTCGTTCAGCGCGGCCAGGCTGTAGGCCAGGCCGTAGGAACGGTAGCGGGTAACCTGCGGTAGTTGCATCTGGCGCATCACGTAGTTGACCACGTCCCACAGCGGCAGCGGCTGGCCGTTGCTGATGTTGTAGGCCTGGCCCAGCGCACGGTCGTCGGCGAATAACGCGCTGAGCAGTGCTTCGTTGAGGTTGTGCACGCTGGTGAAATCGACTTTGTTCAAGCCGTTGCCAATGATCGCCACGCGGCCTTTACGCTGCATCTGCATCAGCCGCGGAAAAATGCTGGCATCGCCGGCGCCTGTGACGAAGCGCGGGCGCAGCGCCAGCACTTCGAGGCCGAACTCCTGGGCACCGAACACTTTTTGCTCGGCCAGGTGCTTGGTCTGCCCATAGTGGTCGTGAAAACGCCGCGGCACCTGCTCTTCACGGATGTCCAGGCGCGAACGGCCATTGAAATAGATCGACGGCGACGACAGGTGCACCAGGCGCCGCACATGTTCCTTCAGGCACCCCTCGACCACGTTTTCGGTGACGACCACATTGCCTTGGTAGAAGTCCTGATAGCGCCCCCAGTTGCCCACTGCGCCGGCGCAGTGCACCACCGCCTCAATGCCTTGGCACAGGCGGCGGGCCAGCTCTGGGTCACCCAGGTCGCCAGGGATGAACTGGGCGCCGCGCTTGACCAGGTGCTCGACCCCCTCGGCGCGGCGGCCGCTGATCCGCACGTCCAGGCCCTGCTCCAGGGCAAAGCGCGCAAAGCGCCCGCCAATGAAGCCACTCGCGCCGGTGACCAGAATTCGCATGTAAGACTCCATCTTGCCAGATTTCAGATGCAACTGACGCCAACCGTGGCTACAAGGGCACCAGCCACTGCCGTGCGGTGTGCCGCAGGTGGTCGGTCAGTTGCGCGAGCAATTGCCCGCCATTGCGCCAATGATGCCAGTACAGCGGCACGTCGATGGGGGTATCGCTGCAGATTTCCACCAACTGCCCGCTGGCCAATTGCTCTCGAGCCTGCAATTCGGGCACCAGCCCCCAGCCCAGCCCGGCCTCGGTCATGCGCAGGAAACCTTCGGAGGACGGGCACAGGTGGTGCAGGAAGCCGTCCTCGATGCCCAGTGATGCCAGGTAGCGGTGCTGCAGGAAATCATCCGGGCCGTACACGATCGCCGGGGTGCGGGCCAGGCGGCTGGCGACAAAGCCCTGGGGGAAATGCCGCGCCATGAACCCTGGGCTGGCCAACGCCCGGTAGCGCATGGCCCCCAGTAACAGGCTGCGCGCCCCGGCTACCGGGCGTTCACTGCCACACAGGCAGGCCGCTACTTCGCCGGCCCGCATGCGTTTCAGGCCCACTTCCTGGTCTTCTACCACCAGGTCGGTCAGCACGTTCTGCTGCGCACAGAAGTTGCCCACCGCGCCGGCCCACCAAGTGGCCAGGCTGTCGGCGTTAAGGGCGATGCGCAGGCGTTCCGGCATGCCCTCCTCGTCCAGCGCCGGTACCTGGCGCTGCAGGTCGCGTTCAAGCAGGCGCACCTGCTGCACATGGTTGAGCAATTGCCGGCCAACTTCGGTCGGGCTGGGCGGCGTGGCACGCACCAGCACCGGTTGCCCGACCCGCGCTTCAAGCAGCTTGATGCGCTGGGAAATGGCCGACTGCGACAAGCCCAGCACTTGCGCGGCACGCTCGAAACCACCCTGTTCGATCACCGCCGCCAGGGCGGCCAGCAATTTATAGTCGAACATCGATTTTCCTAATGACGGATCAGCTTTATTTGTTTTTCTTATACAGCGCGAGCCACCACAATGGCCAGCATCTTTCAGGTCCATTTATGGAGAGCACGCCATGTGGCAAAGCTATCTCAACGGCATGCTGGTGGCCTTCGGCCTGATCATGGCCATCGGCACCCAGAATGCCTTCGTCCTCGCCCAGAGCCTTCGCCGCGAGCATCACCTGCCGGTAGCGGCGCTTTGCATCGTCTGTGACGCTCTGCTGGTGGCTGCCGGGGTATTCGGCCTGGCCACGGTGCTGGCGCAAAACCCGACCTTGCTGGCCGTTGCGCGCTGGGGCGGCGCGTTGTTCCTCATCTGGTACGGCGCCAAAGCCCTGCGCAGTGCCTTTTCCAAACAAAGCCTGCAGCACCAGGAAGGCCAAGGCATGCGCTCGCGCCGTGCCGTACTGCTCAGTGCGCTGGCGGTAACGCTGCTGAACCCGCATGTCTACCTTGATACGGTGTTGCTGATCGGCTCGTTGGGCGCCCAGCAGACCGAGCCTGGCGCCTATGTGGCCGGGGCAGCCAGTGCCTCGCTGCTGTGGTTCTCGACCCTGGCGATCGGTGCGGCCTGGCTGGCACCGTGGCTGGCCCGCCCGGCGACCTGGCGCATGCTCGACCTGATGGTTGCGGTGATGATGTTCGCGGTGGCGGCGCAGTTGATCTTCAACTGACCTTTGGCCTGCATGGCCCGGCACACATCGGTTGGCCGGGAAACGACCACCACTGGTCGGTACCCGCCAACCGCTGCGGAACCTCTATTCCCTATGTTTGTTGCGTGGTTATGCGCCGGGGCTGGTGCTATGATCGACCCCTTGCGTCGCAAAGAGTACAAACTCGCCGACGCTCATAGGGCCGCCCGTGATCGGCCCTGCGCAAACCGCGAACTAGACCTGAATCAGGAGATCCACCATGGCTTTTGAATTGCCGCCGCTGCCGTACGCCCACGATGCCCTGCAGCCGCACATCTCCAAGGAAACCCTGGAGTATCACCACGACAAGCACCACAACACCTATGTCGTGAACCTGAACAACCTGGTCCCAGGCACCGAATTCGAAGGCAAGACCCTGGAAGAGATCGTCAAGAGCTCTTCGGGCGGCATCTTCAACAACGCCGCTCAGGTCTGGAACCACACCTTCTACTGGAACTGCCTGTCGCCAAATGGCGGCGGCCAGCCTACCGGTGCCCTGGCTGAAGCCATCAACGCCGCTTTCGGTTCCTTCGACAAGTTCAAGGAAGAGTTCACCAAGACTTCGGTTGGCACCTTCGGTTCCGGCTGGGGCTGGCTGGTGAAGAAAGCTGACGGTTCCCTGGCCCTGGCCAGCACCATCGGCGCTGGCTGCCCGCTGACCAGCGGCGACACCCCGCTGCTGACCTGCGACGTCTGGGAGCACGCCTACTACATCGACTACCGCAACCTGCGTCCGAAGTACGTCGAGGCGTTCTGGAACCTGGTCAACTGGGCCTTCGTTGCCGAGCAGTTCGAAGGGAAGACCTTCAAGGCCTGAGTCATCCAGCCTTGATCAGAAAACCCGGCCATGTGCCGGGTTTTTTTGTGCCTGTGTCGGCCGCGAAACGGCCTGAACGGTTTTGCTTGCTCAGCCCGCATAGCGCGCTAACATCAAAGCTCTGGAAGATTGATACAGCGCACTCAAGTTGCGGGGTCAGGCAACCGATACAATCCTCATGATCGGCCGATAGTGTATCGTCATCGTTGATGGCAAAATGATGCCATGCGCATGGATTAAGGAAACCCCATTGAAGCTGGAATTGCGGAACAGCTTGTCGGTCAAGTTGCTCAGGGTCGTGCTGCTGTCGGCGTTGGCAGTTGGCGTCGTGCTCAGCTGTGCGCAAATTGTCTACGACACCTACAAGACCCGCCAGGCCGTCAACAACGATGCCCAGCGCATCCTCGACATGTTCCGCGACCCCTCCACCCAGGCGGTGTACAGCCTCGACCGTGAAATGGGCATGCAGGTAATGGAAGGCCTGTTCCAGGACGAGTCGGTGCGCATGGCGTCCATCGGCCACCCCAACGAAACCATGCTGGCCGAAAAGTCCCGCCCGCTGCGGGACATGTCCATGCGCTGGCTGACCGACCCCATCCTCGGCCAGGAACGCACCTACACCACGCAACTGGTCGGCCGCGGTCCCTACAGCGAATACTACGGCGACCTCAGCATTACCCTCGATACCTCGTCCTACGGCGAAGACTTTCTGATCAATGCGGTGATCATCTTCATTTCCGGCGTACTGCGGGCCTTGGCCATGGGCCTGGTGTTGTACCTGGTCTACCACTGGCTGCTGACCAAACCGCTGTCGAAGATTATCGAGCACCTCACCCAGATCAACCCCGACCGCCCGAGCCAGCACCAGATACCGCTGCTCAAGGGCCACGAGAAGAACGAACTGGGCCTGTGGGTCAACACTGCCAACCAGCTGCTGGCCTCGATCGAGCGCAACACCCACCTGCGCCATGAAGCCGAAAACAGCCTGCAGCGCATGGCCCAGTACGATTTCCTCACCGGCCTGCCCAACCGCCAGCAACTGCAGCAGCAGCTGGACAAGATTCTCGTCGACGGCGGCCGCCTGCAACACCGTGTGGCGGTGTTGTGCGTGGGCCTGGACGACTTCAAGGGCATCAACGAGCAGTTCAGCTATCAGGTCGGTGACCAACTGTTACTGGCCCTGGCCGACCGCCTGCGGGCCCACAGCGGCCGCCTCGGCGCTTTGGCGCGGCTGGGCGGTGACCAGTTTGCCCTGGTGCAGGCCAATATCGAGCAGCCATACGAGGCGGCCGAACTGGCGCAAAGCATCCTCGACGACCTGGAAGTGCCCTTCGACCTCGACCACCACCAGCAGATCCGCCTGCGCGCCACCATCGGCATCACCCTGTTCCCCGAAGACGGCGACAGCACCGAGAAGCTGCTGCAGAAAGCCGAACAGACCATGACCCTGGCCAAGGCCCGTTCGCGCAACCGCTACCAGTTCTACATCGCCAGCGTCGACAGCGAAATGCGTCGCCGGCGCGAGCTGGAAAAGGACCTGCGCGAAGCCCTGCCGCGCAACCAGCTGTACCTGGTGTACCAACCACAGATCAGCTACCGCGACCACCGCGTGGTCGGCGTCGAGGCGCTGCTGCGCTGGCAGCACCCGGAGCTGGGCATGGTCCCGCCGGACCAGTTCATTCCGCTGGCCGAACAGAACGGCAGCATCATCAGCATCGGCGAATGGGTACTGGACCAGGCCTGCCGGCAACTGCGCGAATGGCACGATCAAGGCTTCAGCGAGCTGCGCATGGCGGTCAACCTGTCCACCGTGCAGCTGCACCACAGTGAACTGCCGCGGGTGGTCAACAACCTGCTGCAGGCCTACCGCCTGCCGCCACGCAGCCTGGAGCTGGAAGTGACCGAGACCGGCCTGATGGAAGACATCAGCACGGCCGCCCAGCACCTGCTGAGCCTGCGCCGCTCCGGGGCGCTGATTGCCATCGACGACTTCGGCACAGGCTATTCGTCGCTCAGCTACCTCAAATCACTGCCGCTGGACAAGATCAAGATCGACAAGAGCTTCGTTCAGGACCTGCTGGACGACGATGACGACGCCACCATCGTCAGGGCCATCATCCAGCTGGGCAAGAGCCTGGGCATGCAGGTAATTGCCGAAGGGGTGGAAACCGCCGAACAGGAAACCTACATCGTTGCCCAGGGCTGCCACGAGGGCCAGGGCTATCACTACAGCAAGCCGCTGTCGGCCCGTGAGCTGACCAGTTTCCTCAAGCAGGCGCAGCGCAACCAGGTTTCGATGCTCTGAGCCGGCCCGCCGGGTTACAGGCTGTGACCGGCAATTACATGAATTGCGCGCCCGCCCCTTTACAGCAAATGCAAATCTTTCGCATGATGTTGCGGTTTCGCGTGCCACGGCGCACGGTCCACCCCTTGGTCCAACCACACGACGCAGGAAAACCAATAATGATTCGAATGCCTCTGGCCTCCGCCAGTCTGCTGGCCATTGCCATCGCTCTCGCCGGTTGCGGTGAAGGCAAGGACGACAAAGCCGCCGCGCCGCAAGCCCAGGCACCTGCTGCCGCCAGCACCACCGCTGCTGCGCCAGGGGCTGTCGACGAAGCCGCCGGCAAAGCCGTGGTCAAGCACTACGCCGAAATGGTCCATGCCGTGTACAGCGACTCGCTGAGCACCGCCAAGGCCCTGCAGACCGCGGTCGACGCGTTCCTGGCCAAGCCCAATGACGAAACCCTGAAGGCCGCCAAGGAAGCCTGGTTCGCCGCGCGCGTACCGTACCTGCAGACCGAGGCCTTCCGCTTCGGCAACACCATCATCGACGACTGGGAAGGCCAGGTGAACGCCTGGCCGCTGGACGAAGGCCTGATCGACTACGTCGACAAGAGCTACGAGCACGCCTTGGGCAACCCGGCTGCTGGTGCCAACATCATCGCCAACACCGAAATCCAGGTGGGCGAAGAAAAGGTCGACGTCAAAGACATCACCCCTGAAAAACTGGCCAGCCTGAACGAACTTGCTGGCTCCGAGGCCAACGTTGCCACGGGCTATCACGCCATCGAGTTCCTGCTGTGGGGCCAGGACCTGAACGGCACCGGCCCAGGCGCTGGCAACCGCCCGGCATCCGACTACCTGGAGGGCCAAGGCGCCACCGGCGGCCACAACGACCGCCGCCGTGCCTACCTGAAAGCGGTCACCGACCTGCTGGTCACCGACCTCGAAGAGATGGTCGGCAACTGGGCGCCGAACGTCGCCGACAACTACCGCGCCAAACTGGAAGCCGAGCCTGTCAACGACGGCCTGCGCAAGATGCTGTTCGGCATGGGCAGCCTGTCGCTCGGCGAACTGGCTGGCGAGCGCATGAAGGTTTCGCTGGAAGCCAACTCGCCGGAAGACGAGCAGGACTGCTTCAGCGACAACACCCACTACTCGCACTTCTATGACGCCAAAGGCATCCGCAACGTCTACCTGGGCGAGTACACCCGCCCGGACGGCACCAAGGTGACCGGCCCGAGCCTGTCGTCGCTGGTCGCCAAGGCTGACCCGGCCGCCGACGCCACCCTCAAGGCCGACCTGGAAGCCACCGAAGCCAAGATCCAGGTGATCGTCGACCACGCCCTCAAAGGCGAGCACTACGACCAGCTGATCGCTGCCGACAACGCAGCCGGCAACCAGATCGTGCGTGACGCCATCGCCGCCCTGGTCAAGCAGACCGGTTCGATCGAGCAGGCCGCTGGCAAACTGGGTATTGCCAACCTGAACCCGGACACCGCAGATCACGAATTCTGATCCTGCTGTAGCGGTTCTGAACAAGGCGGCCTTCGGGTCGCCTTTTTCTTTGACATGCACAATCCCTTTGTAGGAGCGGCCTTGTGTCGCGACAGGGGCGCGAAGCGGCCCCAGAATCTCAGCCGTTCTGCAGATTGCCGGGGCTGCTGCGCAGCCCATCGCGACACAAGGCCGCTCCTACAGGGGGCCGCGTCGCCGCTGTCGGCATGGCCAACTGACACCGATTTCATCCAGCAATTGCAAATTGCTCTTATTCAAACACCCCCACTTTGCTAAGCTTGCACGCCGGTTTTCGCTCACGCCCAGGATCCTTGATGTCCTCGTCGCTGTCCCGACTTTCCCCCCTGCTGCTAACCCTTGCCCTCGCCGCCTGTGACGACGCCCCGCGTTTCACCCAGGCCGAGCCCGGCGAAGCGTTGTCGGGTGGCAAGGCGACCGTGCAGCGCAGCGACCGCAACGCCTATTCCTTGCCCTCGGCCAACCTCTCGCCCGAGCGGCGCCTGGACTTCGCCGTGGGCAACAGCTTCTTCCGCAACCCCTGGGTGATCGCCCCCTCCACCACCACCGCACGTGATGGCCTGGGCCCGCTGTTCAACACCAACGCCTGCCAAAACTGCCATGTGCGCGATGGCCGTGGCCACCCGCCAGCGCCGGGTGACAGCAACGCGGTGGGCATGCTGGTACGCCTGTCGATCCCCGACCAGCCCTACCTGGCCAAGGTGATCGAGCGCCTCGGTGTGGTGCCAGAGCCGGTGTACGGCACCCAGCTGCAGGACATGGCCATCCCTGGCGTGACGCCAGAAGGCAAGGTGCGGGTGAGCTACACCCAGCAAACCGTGTCGTTCAAGGACGGCCACCAGGTCGAGCTGCGCAAGCCAACCCTGCAGATCACCCAGCTCGGCTATGGGGTGATGCACCCGGACACCCGCTTTTCGGCCCGGGTAGCCCCCCCGATGATCGGCCTTGGCCTGCTCGAAGCCATCCCCGAAGCCGACCTGCTGGCCAACGAAGACCCGGACGACCACAACCGCGACGGCATTCGCGGGCGGGCCAACCGGGTGTGGGACGACGCCCAGGGCAAGACCGTGGTCGGTCGCTTCGGCTGGAAGGCCGGCCAGCCCAACGTCAACCAGCAGAACGTACACGCCTTTGTCGGCGACATGGGCCTGACCAGTACCCTGCAACCCAAGGACGACTGCACCCCGGCCCAGGCCGACTGCCTGGCCGCGCCCAACGGCGACGGTGCCGATGGCGAAAAGGAAGTCAGCGACAACATCCTGCGCCTGGTCACCTTCTACACCCGCAACCTGGCCGTACCGGCCCGCCGCGATGTGAACGCGCCGCAGGTGCTGGCGGGCAAGAACCTGTTCTACCAGGCCGGCTGCCAGGGCTGCCACACCCCGCAGTTCACCACCGCCGCCGATGCCGCCGAGCCGGAGCTGGCCAACCAGGTCATCCGCCCTTACACCGACCTGCTGCTGCATGACATGGGCCCGGGCCTGGCTGACGAACGCACCGAATTTGCCGCCAACGGCCAGGACTGGCGGACCCCGCCCCTGTGGGGCGTGGGCCTGAACGAAACGGTGAGCGGCCACAGCCAGTTCCTGCACGACGGCCGCGCCCGCAACCTGCTTGAAGCCGTGCTCTGGCATGGTGGCGAAGCCGACGCGGCACGCAACTTCGTACTCACTTTCAATGCCGAGCAACGCGCCGCGTTGCTGGCGTTCCTGAACTCACTTTAAACGCGCAAAGGAGCCGGGCATGTTCCGACCCAAACTGTTGTTCACCAGCCTCGCCGCACTCGCCCTAGGCGCCTGCTCTCCGCAGGACCCGCAAGCAGTGACCTCCGCTGCCATCGCCAAGCAGGTCATCCTGCCCACCTACAGCCGCTGGGTCGAAGCTGATCGCGCGCTGGCCGCAAGCGCCCTGGCCTACTGCGAAGGCAAGGAAGACCTGGACAAGGCCCGCGCCGACTTCCTCAACGCGCAAAAGGCCTGGGCTGAGTTGCAGCCGCTGCTGGTCGGCCCGCTGGCCGAAGGCAACCGCGCCTGGCAGGTACAGTTCTGGCCCGACAAGAAGAACCTGGTCGGCCGTCAGGTCGAACAGCTGGTCAATGGCGACAAGCCGGTCGATGCCGCGACCCTGGGCAAGTCCAGCGTGGTGGTTCGTGGCCTGTCGGCCTACGAGTACATCCTGTTCGACAGCAAGCCAGACATCGCCACCGCCGAGCAGAAAGCCCGCTACTGCCCGCTGCTGGTGGCCATCGGTGAACACCAGAAGGTGCTGGCCGAGGAGATCCTCAAGGGCTGGAACAGCACCGACGGCATGCTTTCGCAGATGACCAAGTTCCCGAACCAGCGCTACGCCGATTCCCACGAGGCTATCGCCGACCTGCTGCGCTCCCAGGTCACCGCCCTGGATACCCTGAAGAAGAAGCTGGGTGCGCCGATGGGTCGCCAGAGCAAGGGCATCGCGCAGCCGCTGCAAGCCGAAGCCTGGCGCAGCCACAACTCGCTGAAAAGCCTGGAGGCCACCCTCAAGGCCGCCGAAACCGTTTGGGTCGGGGTCGACAACCAGGGCCTGCGTGGCCTGCTGCCCAGCGATCAGAAAGCGTTGGCGGACAAGATCGACGCCGCCTACGCTACCTCGCTCAAACTGCTGGCAGACAACCAGAAAACCCTCGGTGAGCTGTTGGCCGACGACGCTGGCCAGCAAACCCTCAACCAGATCTACGACAGCCTCAACGTCGTCCACCGCCTGCACGAAGGCGAACTGGCCAAGGCGTTGAACATCCAGCTGGGCTTCAATGCCAACGACGGTGACTGATCATGCTGCGACGCCAGGCACTCAAACTCGGTAGCGTATTGCTCAGCGCCCTCACCTTGGGCGGCTGGAGCCTGTTCCGCAACAAAGGTAGCGAACCCTTGCTGCTCTCGGCGCGTGACGACGGCGACGGCAAGCACTATGCCGTCGGTTTCCGCCTGGATGGCACCCAGGTGTTCAGCACCCAGGTCGCCCAGCGTTGCCATGCCATCATCCACCACCCCGAGCAGCCGATCGCCCTGTTCGTCGCCCGCCGCCCCGGTACCGAAAGCTACCTGATCGACTTGCGCGACGGGCGCCTGCTGCAAACAGTAGCCTCGCAGCCGAACCGGCACTTCTACGGCCACGCCGTGGTGCACAAAGGCGGCGAATGGCTGTATGCCACCGAGAACGACACCACCGACCCGGGCCGGGGCGTGCTCGGCGTGTACCGCTTCGAAGGTGAACGCCTGGTACACACCGGCGAGATTCCGACCCACGGCATCGGCCCGCACGAGGTGGCCTGGCTGCCCGATGGCGAAACGCTGATCGTGGCCAACGGCGGTATTCGCACCGAAGCCGAAAGCCGGGTGGAGATGAACCTCGACGCCATGCAGCCGAGCCTGGTGCTGATGCAACGCGACGGCACCCTGCTGAGCAAGGAAACCCTGGCCCAGCAGATGAACAGCGTGCGCCACCTGGCGGTGGGCAGCGATGGCACCATCGCCGCATGCCAGCAGTTCATGGGCGATGCCGATGAAACTGCCGAGCTGCTGGCGATCAAGCGCCCGGGCGAGCCGTTCAAGGCCTTCCCGGTGCCAGAGCGGCAGTTGCAGGCCATGGCCCAGTACACCGCAAGCGTTGCCATCCACAGCGAACTGCGGCTGGTGGCACTGACCGCGCCGCGGGCCAACCGCCTGTTTGTCTGGGACCTGGACAGCGGCGCGGTTCGCCTGGACGCTCCCATGCCTGATTGCGCGGGGGTTGGCGCGGTGAAAGACGGCTTTGTCGTCACCTCCGGGCAGGGCCGTTGCCGGTTCTACGATTGCCGCAAGGCCGAACTGGTCGGCCAACCGATGAACCTGCCATCCGGCTTCTGGGACAACCACCTGCATCTCGTCTGATTCCCACCGGCACACTCGGTCGTTGTAGGAGCGGCCTTGTGCCGCGAATGGGCTGCGCAGCAGCCCCGGCAGTTCTTCGATGATGCGAAAATCGCGGGGGCGCTTCGCACCCCTTTCGCGGCGCAAGGCCGCTCCTACAAGGGGCTGTGCAGGCCGCGCCATCGCAATCCATTTCCCCGTCAGCCAAAAACAGTCAATACTTCCCCCATCCACACGTGGGCAGGATCGCCCGTTGTCGTGTCCAGGCTAATAACAACCGTATCCAAGGAACCGGACCTATGCTGCGCCGCCGCATGCTGATCATGTTGGCCGTGGTTCTGCTGATCGTGCTGGCCCTGGGGGGCTACAAGGCGTTCTCGATCTACCAGCAGATCCAGATGTTCACTGCCCCCAAGCCGCCCATCACCGTAGCGGCAGCCTTGGCCGAACAGCGCCAGTGGCAAGAGCGCCTGCCCGCCGTCGGCAGCCTCAAGGCACTGCAGGGTGTGGAGCTGAGCCTGGAAGTGGAAGGTATCGTCAAAGCCCTGCACTTCGACTCGGGCCAGCAGGTCAAGGCCGGGCAACTGCTGCTGCAACTCAACGACGACCAGGAAACGGCCCTGCTCGGCACCGCCCAGGCAGACCTGGGCCTGGCGAAGGTGGATTTTGGCCGTGGCAGCCAACTGGTCGGCGACTCGGCCATCTCCCGTGGCGAGTTCGACCGCCTTAGCTCCCAGTACCGCCGAAACCAGGCGGTGGTCGAGCAGCTCAAGGCGCAGAAGATCAAGAAGAGCATCAACGCCCCGTTCAGCGGCACCATTGGCATCCGCCAGGTGGACGTCGGGCAGTACCTGGCCGCCGGCACGATGATCGCCACCCTTCAGGACACGTCCAGCCTGTACGTAGACTTCAATGTACCGGAGCAGGCCTTGCCGAAGTTGAGCCTGGGCCAGCAGGTGCTGTTGCAGGTGGCCGCCTACCCGGGCCAGACCTTCCCCGCCAGCCTCAGCGCCATCAACCCCAAGGTCGAGGAAGCCACGCGCAACCTGCTGGTGCGTGCCACCTTGGCCAACCCCGACGGCAAGCTGCTGCCGGGCATGTTTGCCAACCTGCTGGTCCTGCTGCCCAACCCACAACCGCAAGTGGTAGTGCCGGAAAGCGCCATTACCTACACCCTGTACGGCAACTCGGTGTACGTCGCCGCGCCGAAGAAGGACAAGGACGGCAAGCCGGAAAACGACGACAAGGGCCAACCCCAACTGGTCGCCGAGCAACGCACGGTCCAGACCGGCGAGCGCCGCGACGGCGTGGTGGTGGTCAGCAAGGGCCTGCAAGCCGGCGAACAGGTGGTCACCGCCGGGCAACTGAAGCTCACCCCGGGCGCCGCGATCCGCATCGGCCAGGACAAAGCCCTCAAGCCCGAGCAGGGCGCGGCGGGCAAGGACTGACAGGAGGCTGGCATGGCGTTTACCGATCCGTTCATCCGTCGCCCGGTACTGGCCAGCGTGGTCAGCCTGCTGATCCTGCTGCTGGGCTTCCAGGCCTGGAACAAGCTGCAGATCCGCCAGTACCCACAAATGGAAAACGCCCTGATCACGGTAACCACCGCTTACCCCGGGGCAAACGCCGAGACGATCCAGGGCTACATCACCCAGCCGCTGCAGCAAAGCCTGGCAAGTGCCGAAGGCATCGACTACATGACCTCGGTGAGCCGGCAGAACTTCTCGATCATTTCCATCTACGCGCGCATCGGTGCCGACAGCGACCGGTTGTTCACCGAGCTGCTGGCCAAGGCCAACGAAGTGCGCAACAAACTCCCTCAGGACTCCGAAGACCCGGTGCTGAGCAAGGAGGCTGCCGATGCCTCGGCGCTGATGTACGTGAGTTTCTACAGCAAGGAAATGAGCAACCCGCAGATCACCGACTACCTGTCACGGGTCATCCAGCCCAAGCTGGCTACGTTGCCAGGCATGGCCGAGGCAGAGATTCTCGGCAACCAGGTGTTTGCCATGCGGATCTGGATCGACCCGGTGAAGCTGGCCGGCTTCGGCCTGTCGGCCACCGACGTGACCAATGCGGTGCGCCGCTACAACTTTCTCTCTGCTGCCGGTGAGGTGAAGGGCGAATACGTAGTAACCAGTATCAACGCCAGTACCGAGCTGAAGTCGGCCGAAGCGTTCGCCGCCTTGCCGGTCAAGACCAGCGGCGACAGCCGCGTGCTGCTGGGCGATGTGGCGCGGGTAGAGATGGGCGCAGAAAACTACGACACGGTCAGCTCGTTCGACGGCACCCCGTCGGTGTATATCGGCATCAAGGCCACCCCGGCCGCCAACCCGCTGGAAGTGATCAAGGAAGTGCGGCGCATCATGCCCGAGCTGGAAAGCCAGCTGCCCTCGGCGCTAAAGGCATCGATCGCCTACGACGCCACGCTGTTCATCCAGGCCTCCATCGACGAAGTGATCAAGACCCTGGGTGAAGCGGTGCTGATCGTGATCGTGGTAGTGTTCCTGTTCCTCGGCGCCCTGCGCTCGGTGCTGATCCCGGTGGTGACTATTCCGCTGTCGATGATCGGCGTGCTGTTTTTCATGCAGATGATGGGCTACTCGCTCAATCTGCTGACCCTGCTGGCCATGGTGCTGGCCATCGGCCTGGTGGTGGACGATGCCATTGTCGTGGTGGAGAACATCCACCGGCACATGGAGGAAGGCAAGTCACCGTTCGACGCGGCCCTTGAAGGCGCCCGCGAAATCGCCATGCCGGTGGTATCGATGACCATCACCCTGGCCGCCGTCTATGCGCCGATCGGCTTCCTTACCGGGCTTACCGGGGCCTTGTTCAAGGAGTTCGCCCTGACCCTGGCCGGGGCGGTGATCATTTCCGGTATCGTCGCCCTCACCCTTTCACCGATGATGTGTGCCCTGCTGCTGCGCCAGGAGCAGAACTCCAGCGGCCTGGCCCATCGCCTTGACCAGCTGTTCGAACGCCTGAAGGTGCGCTACCAGCGCGTGCTGCACGCCACCCTCGACAGCCGGCCGGTGGTCCTGGTGTTTGCCGTGATCGTGCTGTGCCTGATTCCGGTGCTGCTCAAGTTCACCCAGAACGAACTGGCGCCCAACGAGGACCAAGGGGTGATCTTCATGATGAGCAGCTCGCCGCAGCCGGCCAACCTCGATTACCTCAACGCCTACACCGACCAGTTCACCCCACTGTTCAAAACCTTCCCCGAGTACTACTCGTCGTTCCAGATCAATGGTTTCAATGGTGTGCAGAGCGGCATTGGTGGTTTTTTGCTCAAGCCCTGGAACGAGCGCGAACGTACACAGATGGAGCTGTTGCCGCTGGTGCAGGCCAAACTTGAGGAAATCGGCGGCCTGCAGATTTTCGGCTTCAACCTGCCCTCGTTGCCCGGCACTGGCGAGGGCCTGCCGTTCCAGTTCGTGATCAATACCGCTGGCGACTACCCGGCGCTGCTGGAGGTGGCCCAGCGCATCAAGACGCGCGCCCAGGAGTCGGGCAAGTTCGCCTTCCTCGACATCGACCTGGCCTTCGACAAGCCCGAAGTGGTGGTCGATATCGACCGGGCCAAGGCGGCGCAGATGGGGGTATCGATGGACACCTTGGGCGGCACGCTGGCCACCTTGCTGGGTGAGGCGGAAATCAACCGATTCACGCTGGAAGGACGCAGCTACAAGGTGATTGCCCAAGTCGAGCGGCCGTACCGCGACAACCCTGGTTGGCTGAACAACTACTACGTAAAGAACGACCAGGGCCAACTGCTGCCGCTGTCGACCCTGATCACCCTCACCGACCGCGCCCGCCCGCGCCAGCTCAACCAGTTCCAGCAGCTGAACTCGGCGATCATCCAGGGCGTGCCCATGGTCAGCCTGGGTGAAGCGCTGAAGACGGTGCAGGACATCGCCCGCGAAGAGGCCCCGGAAGGCTTCGCCTTCGACTACGCCGGCGTGGCCCGCCAGTACGTGCAGGAAGGCAGCGCGCTGTGGGTTACCTTCGGACTGGCACTGGCGATCATCTTCCTGGTGCTGGCAGCGCAATTCGAAAGCTTCCGCGACCCGCTGGTGATCCTGGTGACGGTGCCGTTGTCGATCTGCGGGGCACTGCTGCCGCTGTTCCTGGGCATATCGAGCATGAACATCTACACCCAGGTCGGGCTGGTGACCTTGATCGGGCTGATCAGCAAGCACGGCATCCTCATCGTCGAGTTCGCCAACCAGCTGCGTGAAGAACGCGGCCTGAGCGTGCGCGAGGCGATCGAGGAAGCGGCGGCGATTCGCCTGCGGCCAGTGCTGATGACAACGGCGGCAATGGTGTTCGGCATGGTGCCGCTGATTCTGGCGACCGGCGCCGGGGCGGTCAGCCGTTTTGACATCGGGACGGTGATCGCCACCGGGATGTCGATTGGCACGCTGTTTACCTTGTTTGTGCTGCCTTGTATCTACACGCTGCTGGCGCACAGGGCGGTGGCTAAAGAACCTGCTGTAGCCTGATCCGGCCTCTTCGCGGGCAAACCCGCTCCCACAGGTACTGCACAGGTTCCGTACCTGAGCTTTACCTGTGGGAGCGGGTTTACCCGCGAAGAGGCCGGTGAGGCAGACACAAAAATGCCAGAGGCCCCGCGATTGCGGGGCCTCTGGCGTTTCTAGCTCACACCGGGTTCAACCAAATGGCCGCAACCCTTGACGCAGACCAAACAGGAACAACAAAAGGTCCTGATCCGGCGCAACCTGTGCCTGCTGCTGCGGTTTCGTTTCACGCGGCAACGCGCACTGGTCGGCCATCTCAGCCTTGCTGAACACGGTCGGCCTCGGCTCTTCCCAGGCAGCCACCGCCACAGTGGTCACCGCCAGGCCAGCTACCAGGAACAAAGCTCGAGCTATTTCTAGTTTCATTACGCTAACCCTTTGACAGCGCTGCCAAACGCCATCTGGTAAAAGTAGAGCAATGACTGCCATTCCGCGTCATTGAGCGACGAATGGCGGCGCAGCTGGCGCAGGTCGTTACCTGCCGCACGCTGGCAACTGATACGCCGCCGGCACTTCTCAAGGTCCAGCAGCGCCACTTCGACACGTGCGTCGTCGCTCTCGCCAATCACCTTGATGAAGACATGCTTGCCATACAGGCAGCCGTGCTGCCAATGCCCCAGGTGCATGCGCGCCAGGTTATCCGCCAGGTCTTTGAGCATGCGCTCATGCACCACCTGCGGGTAACGCTCGCGGGCACCTTCGGCATGCCAGGTGTCGAGCTCGACAAAGCCGTCCAACGCTTCGCTCACCAGCAGCGCACGCCATTGGTGGTCGGCATCGCGTTCGGCACCACAGAAGACGATGCGCGGTACACGCACGCCCAGTTGCTCGAAGCTGTTCAGCGCATCGAGTTCACGCAATACGGTCGGCCGGCCAAAAGGGTGCAGCAGGCTGCGGTAGATATGCCCGACCTGACGCTTGGCATACAGCAGCTTGCCGCTGGCATCGTTGAGGCGTTGCACACCACTCTCGCCGCCGCGGCGCTGGTTAGGCTCCTCGACCCACTCGCCCTGCTGGCGCCAGTAAAAATCGAACCGCGACTCCCCTTTCTGGGCTACAGCCATCAAACACTACCCCTTTCGCAATACATAGACCCGCCACATGGCATAGAACGGCAGGAAGTCGAGGCGTTCCTGGATTCTGAAGCCGGCAGCCCTGAATTCTTCTTCGACCGTTTCGGCCGGTAACACAAAACGGTTCTGGTAATTGTCCTGCTCGGCCTTGGCACTGCGGCGGTGCTCCAGTTTTTTCCGGCGCCAAGCCTTGAAATTGCCATCCACCCACAGGGACAGAATCACACTATCACGGCTAACCCGCTGAAATTCCGAAAGAATGGTCTTTCTGTGGGCGGATTCGCCAATGTGGTGGAACAGTCGCATACAGAAAATGCTGTCCACCGAGTTGTCCGGCAGGTCAATGGCAAACGCAGAAGTCTGCAAAGGGCGTACCCGTGCCACCACTTCTGGCGGTTGCGCGGCGCAAGCTGTCTCGATCATCGCTTCGGAGTTGTCGGCCCCGATGATTACCCGATTGGGTTTTTCTGCCAGCAGCGGCCAGAAACGGCCAGCACCGCACGGCAGGTCCAGTACCAGGCCAGGCTCGCCAGCCAATGCCAGGGCGCGACGCGCCAGTTGCTCATCTCGCTTGTGGGAAAGGCGTCGCGCCAGGCCGTCCTGGTGCTTGAGAAAGTACTCACGCGCATGGTCTTTGTCGTACTTCTCGGAAAATTCAAGCTTGATGGGGCTACGCATTGGGCATCTCCTGACTCCAGTGCCGCTCACCTTAGGTAAGCAAGCGTTGGAATCAGGTCATGCCAATGTGAAAAAAATGTTGCGCGCCAATTGACCTGTTACAAACCATTACTCGGCCATGCCGCCGCCTTTGGCAGCGGTATTGCTCAGGTCTACCTGGAAGCGGCAACCATGCGGCAAGGTTGAAGTCAGGGTGACACGCCAGCCCTGGTCATCACAAATCCGCTGCACAAGCGAAAGCCCCAGCCCCAGGCCCTCGCCGCGCCGCTCATCGCCGCGTACGAACGGCTTGAACATGGCCTCGCGCTGCTCTTCGGGGATGCCCACACCGCTGTCCTCAACACTGAAGCCATTGGCTTCAAGGCTCAGGCGGATATAGCCGCTGTCGGTGTAGTGCGCAGCATTGCGCAGCAGGTTGCCCATCACCGACTGCAGGAACGTGGCGTTGTACAGCACCGGGCTCGCACTGATGCGGCCATCGAAGTACAGGGTCAGGCCCTTTTGCTCGATGGTGTCGCGCCACACGCCGATCAGTTCATCAGCCACTTCGCGAAGGGTCGCCTGCGAGGCCACCGCGCCCTCGTCACGCTGCGCCCGCGCCAGCATCAGGAAGGTCTTGACCAGCTCGCGCATCTCTTCCGTAGCCCGCGCCACCCGCTCCACCTGGCTGCGTGCGCGGGTGTCGAGGTTGGGGTTTTCCATCAGCAGTTCGCAGGAGGTTGCCAGCACCATCAATGGCGTGCGCAGCTCATGGCTGACGTCACTGGTGAACAGCCGTTCGCGAGTCAGCGCGTCGCGCAGGCGGCCCAGGGTATCGTCGAAGGCCACTGCCAGCTGGCCGACTTCGTCGGCGGCGTAGTCCGGTGCCAGCGGCGGGGCCAGGCCCAGCAGCTGGTCGCGGTGACGCACCTGGCGGGCCAGGCGGATCACCGGCGCCATTACCCGGCGCGCCACCAGCCAGCCGAGGATGACGGCCAGCACCAGGCTGAGCACGAAGCCCACCACCACCACCGCGAACAGCACGCGCTCGCGTTCTTCGAAGTCGCTCTGGTCCTGAAGCAGCACATACCGGCGGCCATCGACGATCTCGACCATGGCGTGGTACGACAGCTGGTCGCGAAACACCTCGTGGAAGCCCCGGTCAAGGTGGCGCAGGTCCTTGGGCAGCTCGAAGTCGTCACGCCCGCCGCTGAAGTAGAACAGCTGATCGGGGCGTGGCCGGTGGCTCCAGTCGCTGACGCTGTCCATGCGCAGCAGGCGCTGCAGGTCACCGCCCAATACCGAGGAAATCAACCGCTCTTCGACCAGGTGCACAGTGGCAACGATGCCGAAGGCGAACGCCCCGGCCACCAGCGCGCTCATCAACGCAAAGGCGATGATGATGCGCTGGGCAAGGCTTTGCTTAAACTCCATCGCGGCCCTCGGCGAGGCGATAGCCGACGCCATGCACGGTATGCAGCAACGGTTTTTCAAACGGTTTGTCGATCACCTGGCGCAGCTGGTGCACATGGCTGCGCAGGCTGTCGCTGTCAGGGCAGTCGTCGCCCCACAAGGCTTCTTCCAGCACTTCGCGGCGCAGCACGTGCGGGCTTTTCTGCATCAGCACCGCCAGCAGCTTGAGGCCGACAGGGTTGAGCTTGAGCAGGCGCCCCTGGCGGGTAACCTCCAGGGTGTCGAGGTCGTAGCTGAGGTCGGACACCTGCAGCGTACGGCGCCCGCCGCCCTGGGCACGGCGCAGCACCGCTTCGATGCGCGCCGCCAGCTCCGACAGCGCGAACGGCTTGAGCAGGTAGTCGTCGGCCCCGGAGCGGAAGCCTTGCAGACGGTCGTCCAACTGGTCGCGGGCGGTAAGCATGATCACCGGGGTGTCGCGGCGGGCGTCTTCACGTAGGCGCTTGCACAGGGTGTAGCCATCGATGCCGGGCAGCATGATGTCCAGCACGATCAGGTCGTAGTGTTCGGTGGCAGCCAGGTGCAGGCCCGACAGACCGTCCTGGGCGCAGTCGACGGTATAGCCCTTCATGCCCAGGTAATCGGCCAGGTTGGCCAGGATATCGCGGTTGTCTTCAACCAAAAGAATGCGCATCGGTTTCTCCTGTGCGGCGCTTCTCGCTGTGGTGCGCGGCAGGCGCAGCTTAAGGCCTATACCTGCACGGTGCCAGCCCCCGGAGAAATTCACCGCACTTGACGGTTTTTTCACTGATCCTTCACGGACACAGGATAGCGGGCGGCCGACAATGCCCGATCTTTTTCGTGCCCTGGAGCCGTCATGCAGCAACGAACCCGCCCTCGCCCGATCAATTACTGGCTGTACCTGGGCATACCCTTGGCGACCGCGCTGGCCTTGATCCTGCTGGAGCTGACTTCGGTCGACATGGATGTGGCCAAGCTGTTCTTCGACCCCGCTGCAGGGCAGTTCATTGGCCGCCACAGCTACCTGCTGGAAAACATCCTGCACGACCGGGTCAAGCAAGGGGTGATCTTGCTGGGGGTGTTGTCCCTGCTGACGTTTGCCGCCAGTTTCTTCTGGAAGCGCCTGTTCGGCTGGCGCCGCGAGCTGGGATGTCTGGTGCTGGCACTGGGCCTGTCCACGGCGTTTGTCACGCCGCTGAAAAAGGTGACCCAGGTACAGTGCCCGTGGAGCCTGACCCAGTTTGGCGGCACCGAAACCTACAGCAAGTTGCTGGAGCCGCGGCCGGCCACCGACAAGCCAGGGCTGTGCTGGCCAGGCGGGCATGCAGCGACCGGGTTCTGCCTGTTCGGCCTTTTCTTCATGCTGCGTGATCGCAAGCCGCGGTTGGCGCGGGTGGCGTTCGTAGTGGCATTGGTAGCCGGATCGGTGCTGGGTGTGGGGCGGATGATGCAGGGGGCGCACTTTTTGTCGCACAACGTGTGGACAGCGGTGTTCTGCTGGTTGATCGGGTTGGGGTCGTATTACCTGGTTCTGTATCGGCGGGGCGCGGTGGAAGCGCCAGCTGTCGGGCGTAGCGTCGCCTGACAGAGGGGCCGCTTTGCGGCCCATTCGCAGCACAAGGCTGCTCCTGCAAGGGTACGCGTCGGTGCCGGACTGTAGGAGCAGCCTTGTGCTGCGAAGAGGCCCCCACAGAAAACAAAAAAAAGCCCCGGTTCTCGCGAACCGGGGCTTTTTGATGGTGCAGGGGTAAGGCTGGCTTACATCATGCCGCCCATGCCACCCATGCCGCCCATGTCTGGCATGCCGCCGCCAGCTGGGGCTTCGCTCGGAGCGTCAGCAATCATGGCTTCGGTGGTGATCATCAGACCGCCGATCGAAGCAGCAGCTTGCAGGGCCGAACGGGTGACCTTGGCTGGGTCCAGGATGCCCATCTCGATCATGTCGCCGTATTCGCCGGTAGCAGCGTTGTAACCGAAGTTACCCGAACCTTGCTTGACCTTGTCAGCGACAACGCTTGGCTCGTCGCCGGCGTTGGCAGTGATCTGGCGCAGCGGCGCTTCAACAGCGCGACGCAGCAGGGCGATACCGACGTTCTGGTCTTCGTTGTCGCCTTTCAGGTCAACGATCGCGTTCAGGGCGCGAACCAGGGCAACACCACCGCCAGGCACCACGCCTTCTTCAACGGCTGCACGGGTAGCGTGCAGGGCGTCTTCAACGCGGGCTTTCTTCTCTTTCATTTCAACTTCGGTGCCGGCACCGACCTTGATCACGGCAACACCGCCAGCCAGCTTGGCCAGACGCTCTTGCAGCTTCTCACGGTCGTAGTCCGAGGAAGTCTCTTCGATCTGGGCACGGATCTGCTTGACGCGTGCTTCGATCTCGGTGTCAGCGCCAGCACCATCGATGATGGTGGTGTTTTCCTTGGACAGGATCACGCGCTTGGCGTTACCCAGGTGCTCCAGGGTAGCGGTTTCCAGGGACAGGCCGATTTCTTCGGAGATGACCTGGCCGCCGGTCAGGACTGCGATGTCCTGCAGCATGGCCTTGCGGCGATCGCCGAAGCCCGGTGCCTTGACCGCTGCAACCTTGACGATGCCGCGCATGTTGTTGACTACCAGGGTAGCCAGCGCTTCACCTTCAACGTCTTCAGCAACGATCAGCAGTGGGCGGCCGGCCTTGGCAACGGCTTCCAGAACTGGCAGCAGCTCACGGATGTTGGAGATCTTCTTGTCGACCAGCAGCAGCAGCGGGCCTTCCAGCTCGGCAACCATGGTGTCCGGCTTGTTGACGAAGTACGGCGACAGGTAGCCACGGTCAAACTGCATGCCTTCTACAACAGACAGTTCGTTTTCCAGGCCCGAGCCTTCTTCAACGGTGATCACGCCTTCTTTACCGACTTTTTCCATGGCTTCGGCAATGATGTTGCCGATGGAGTCGTCAGAGTTGGCGGAGATGGTGCCTACCTGAGCGATGGCCTTGGAGTCGGCGCATGGCTTGGACAGGTTTTTCAGCTCGGCAACAACGGCGGCGGTAGCCTTGTCGATGCCGCGCTTCAGGTCCATCGGGTTCATGCCGGCAGCGACGGCTTTCAGGCCTTCGTTGACGATGGCCTGAGCCAGAACGGTAGCGGTGGTGGTGCCGTCACCGGCAGCGTCGTTGGCCTTGGAAGCAACTTCCTTGACCAGCTGGGCGCCCATGTTTTCGAAGGCGTCTTTCAGCTCGATTTCTTTGGCGACGGAAACGCCGTCCTTGGTGATGGTTGGCGCGCCGAAGCTTTTGGCCAGTACCACGTTACGGCCTTTCGGGCCCAGGGTCGCTTTTACCGCGTCAGCCAGAACGTTGACGCCAACCAGCATTTTCTTACGAGCGGAATCGCCAAACTTTACGTCTTTAGCAGCCATGATCGTTTAATCCTTGGAATTCTTTGGAGTAACGGGAAGTCGGGGAAATCAGCCTTCGACAACGGCGAGGATTTCGTTCTCGGCCATGACCAGCAGGTCTTCGCCATCGACTTTCACGGTGTTGCTGCCCGAGTAAGGGCCGAATACCACTTTGTCACCCACTTTCACGGCCAGCGCGCGAACTTCGCCGTTGTCCAGGATGCGACCGGTGCCGACGGCAACAACTTCGCCGCGGTTTGGTTTTTCAGCGGCCGAACCCGGCAGGACGATACCGCCAGCGGTTTTCGATTCTTCTTCGCTGCGACGGATGACTACGCGGTCATGCAGAGGACGAAGCTTCATTGTCGATCTCTCCCAAATTGTGGTTTTCATCGGCCGGTATCGACACCGGCGGGTTGATGCTGTCCGGCGTTGCCGGGAAGTGGCCCGCGATGGGCGAACCACTTGTGTAATGTCTGGCGTTGCCACCAGAAACCTTGCGGTGACCACATACATGAGGCCGCCATATTCAATTACAAGGCTGGATATACAAAATTTTTCATCAGGCCGAAAAAGACCGGGGCCGCTTTTGCGGCCCCGGTGCGTTCTACTTGTCGCGGCGCTCGTATTCGCCTTCGATCACGTTCGGGCGATGGCCGCCATCACGCGGCTGCGCCTGGAACGGGTCATCCTGGAACGCACGCTGGCGCAGGGCCTGGGCCTCGGCACGCTCACGCATCTTGCGCGCAGCCAGGCGCCGGGTGAGCGGCAGCAGGCACAGCAGGCCCAGCACGTCGCTGATGAAGCCTGGCAGCAGCAGCAGGCCGCCACCGACGGCCAGCATCATGCCCTGGAACATGTCTTCGGCGGGCAGTTCACCGCGCTGCAGGCTCTCACGGGCACGCAATGCGGTGGCCAGCCCGGCCACCCGCATCACCAGCACACCCAAGGCGGAGCCAGCGATGATCAGTAGCAGTGCCGGGAAGAAACCGATTGCCGCGCTGACCTTGACGAAGACGAAAAGCTCCAGCACAGGAAAAATCAGAAACAGCAGTAGAAAAGCACGCATCAAGGGTTCCTCGACGGAAGATAACCTTCCAATAAGACCTCAAATGGATGCCGGCGCTCCGAATTTCAACCCTCGACTTGCGTCGCAACCGGCCATTGGTCGGCCCGAGCCAGCAAAACCAAGGCTTCCCGGACTTGTGTCGGCGTGTTGCAAGTAGCCGGAAAAGGCAACCAGTGCACAGCCTGACCGATGCGAAGGTGCATGCCTTCGCTGTCTACCCCAGCCATCTGGGCCGGTGCATGCCGTGGCAGGTCGGTCAGTTCGACGTAGTGAGCAATAGCGTTGGCGTGATCGCTGTTCATATGCTCGACCATGCTCGCCTCGGCCTTGCCGGCGAACGGGTTGGCCAAGGTCACCTGGTCAAGCCAGTGGATTGCGCCAAAGCCACCAATGTAGCGGTGACGCACAGGCTGCAGCACCCAGAAGTCGAAGTCGTGGGCCTTGTGGTAGTTGGCGGCGTCCGGGAAGTAGCGGTAGTAGCGCTCGGCAGCCGCTTCGACAACGGCCTCATCGACCAGCTTGTGCGCCTCTGCCATCACGGTCAGGCGCCCTACAGCCTGCACATCCTCGGCCTCGCGCTCACCCACCAGCAGCGAACACTTGGGGTCTTTCTGCAGGTTGTGGGTGTGCTGGGCGATGCGGCTGATGAGGATCAGCGGGTTACCGTGGGCATCGAGGCAATACGGCACGACCGAGCCGAACGGGTAGCCGGGCATCGACTTGGAATGGGTCGAGAGCACGCCGCGGTACTCCTTGAGCAGCAGTTCCCGGGCTGGGCGGATGGCGTTGGTACTCACTTGAAGGCGGCTCCTGGCGGACTGGATGGGGGACAAGATAAGCATTATCACCCAATGCTGCCAATGGGGCTGCTGCGCAGCCCATCGCGACACAAGGCCGCTCCTACAGGGAATCGCGTACATCCTGTAGGAGCGGCCTTGTGTCGCGAAAGGGCCGCAAAGCGGCCCCAACGATCTACCAGGTAACGCCGAAGCCTGCGGTATAGCGGGTCTTGTCCAGGTCACTTTCACGCGTGCCGGTAATGATGTCCTTCTCCGCCTTGAGGTTGAGCGAGGCCCACTCGGTGACCTTGTAGCGCAGGCCAACCTCGGCATCCAGCGAGTAGTCGGCCACGCCACCCAGCGGCTTGGCGAACTCGCCGTTGGTGAACAGCTGCACGTTCTTGCCGATCAGGTAGCGGGTGTAGTCCCACTTTACCGCTGCGGAATAGAAGTTGTCCTTGCCGCCGTCCTGGTACTCGAAGTCGGTGCGGTTGATCAGCGAACCCAGCGAGAACGCGCCCAGTTCATCGTCCCAGAACTGGTAACCCGGGCCGGTACCGACGGTGCGCTGGCGGGCCAGGTCTTCGATGCGGTCACGCTTGTACTCCGCACGCCCCTGCCAGAACCACTTCTCGGTGATGAAGCGGTCCAGGGCGTACTCGGCGCTCCAGTTGTCGGTGGTGGTGACGTCGTCCTTGGTCTCGCGGTTGTATTCGCCTTCGGCATTGTGCCGCCAGCGGCCATGGCGAGCGGTGGTCTTGAAGCCTACGTCGTAATCGTCGGTGTCGTTCTCGGCACGCTTGTAGTCCAGCGCCACATCGACGTTGCCTTTCCACACGAAGTCCTCGACCAGTGGCTTGGGCTTCATGATCTGCTCGATGCTGGCCAGTTCCACGGTCTTGGGCGCTTCGCCGTTGGCCAAGGTCACTTTGCCAGGCTCGGCGGCTTTCAGCGACTTGGCTTTTTCACCGGTATAGGCGTCTTGCTTGACCAGCATCTCCTGGTCGCTTTCCAGGGTCTGGACTTGTTTCCAGTCCAGCGCAATGGACCCACCATAGGGGGTTTCCAACAGCAGCTTGCCGCCGTCGAAGACTTTGATCTTGCCACTGAGCCGGTCACCGTTCTTCATCCACACGGTGTCGGCCAACGCCGGGGAGGCACACAACGAAGCAGCTAGCAGGCACAACAAGGATCTAGAATACATAAGCGGGCTATGGGTTCGACTTGACAAAAAAGCCGGGCATTATCCAGATACCGACGGCCAGAGCAAGGACAGACCAAGCACTTGGCGTTGAGTTCAACTCCCATTTGCCGGACCACCGGTCTGGTTTCATCTGCAGCCCAAGGGGGGCGTGATGTTTGATGGATATGAGCACGCCCTGGATAACGCCGAGGGCCGACGAACGGCGCTGTATTCGGTACTCGGCCAGGTGCCGCCCGGCAAGGTTGTGAGCTATGGCCAGCTGGCCGAGCTGGCGGGGCTTGGCCGCGCGGCTCGGTGGGTCGGGCGCACCCTCGGGCAGCTGCCAGCAGACACCCGCCTGCCCTGGCACCGGGTACTCGGCGCAGGTGGCCGGCTGAGCCTGGCCTTGGGGACGCCGTCTGGCGATGAACAGCGGGCGCGTTTACGCGCGGAGGGTGTGAATGTAACCAACAATCGTGTGGATATGACGCGCCATGGCTGGCGCCCAATGGAGCACAGCGGTTAGAGTGCGCGCTTTAGTTTTCGCAAACTTGAGGCAGATGTTGGCCCATGCCCCGTAAAACCTGGCGCGCTGCGCTTGCTGCCTATGCCAGCCCGTCAACTTTGGTACTTTTGCTGCTCGGTTTCGCCGCTGGCCTGCCCTACATGCTGGTGTTCTCGACCCTGTCCGTGTGGTTGCGCGAAGCCGGCGTTGCCCGCGAAACCATTGGTTACGCCAGCCTGATCGGCCTGGCCTACGCCTTCAAGTGGGTGTGGTCGCCGCTGCTCGACCAATGGCGCCTGCCGCTGCTCGGCGGACTTGGGCGCCGGCGCTCGTGGTTGCTGCTGTCGCAAGCGCTGGTGGTGGTCGGGCTGGTTGGCATGAGCCTGTGCGATCCGCAACAGCACCTGTCGTGGCTGATCGCCATGGCGGTGCTGGTAGCGTTCGCCTCTGCCACACAGGATATCGCCGTCGACGCCTATCGCCTTGAAATCGCCGACGACCAACGCCAGGCCGCGCTCGCCGCCAGCTACATGGCCGGCTACCGGGTGGCAGCGTTGCTCGCCACGGCCGGCGCGCTGTTCTTCGCCGAGTGGTTCGGCTCCACCGGGTTCAGCTACCTGCACAAAGCCTGGGCCGGCACCTATGTCATGTTCGGGGTGATGATGCTACCCGCCCTGTTCACCACGCTGGTCATGCGCGAGCCGCCAGTGCCCATGCGTACCCAGTTGTCGGCAGCGCGCTATGGGCTGGTGCACCAGCTGGCGTCGGTGTTCGTACTGATCATCCTGCTGGTTTCGGTACCGGCCAGCTTTACCCAGATGTTCAATACCGGCTGGTCCAGCGTCATTTCCGGTGATGCAACGCCGCTCGACCTGCTGCTGGAAGACCGCGCCTTCCTGCGCCTGATCCTCTACGTGCTGCTGAGCTGGGCGTGCCTGTCCAGCCTGGGCCGCCGTGGCCTCGCCCCGGTGCTGACCCCGGTAAACGACTTCATCACCCGCTACCGCTGGCAGGCCCTGCTGCTGCTTGGCCTGATCGCTACCTATCGCATGTCGGACACCGTCATGGGCGTGATGGCCAACGTGTTCTATATCGACATGGGCTTCACCAAGGACCAGATCGCCAGTGTCAGCAAGATCTTCGGCCTGATCATGACCCTGGTCGGCGCCGGGGTCGGCGGCCTGCTGATCGTGCGCTTCGGCATCATGCCGATCCTGTTCATCGGGGGTGTCGCATCGGCCGGTACCAACATCCTGTTCCTGATGCTGGCCGACATGGGGCCGAACCTGGAAATGCTGGTGGTGACCATCTCGCTGGACAACTTCAGCTCCGGCATGGCCACCTCGGCCTTCGTTGCCTACCTGTCGAGCCTGACCAACCTGAAGTTCTCGGCGACGCAGTACGCGCTGCTCAGCTCGATCATGCTGCTGTTGCCGCGGCTGATCGGCGGGTACTCAGGGGTTATGGTGGAAAAATTCGGCTACCACGACTTCTTCCTGATCACCGCATTGCTGGGTGTGCCTACGCTGATTCTGATTGCCCTGCAGTGGCGTCAGGAAGCTGGGCGGGGTACGCCGGTGGCACAGGAAAGTTCAGCGGCTGAGCGGCCCTGAAAGAACTCTATCGCCTGTACCGGCCTCTTCGCGGGTAAACCCGCGAAAGGGCCGGTACAACCAACTGAGATTACTGAGTAACAGCCCCTTCCCCAGGCCGCCCGCCCACCACAAACCACAACGGCCACAACGCCAATGCCCCCGCCACACCCGCCGCCAAGGCAAAGTGCAGCAAGCTGGCCCCGGCGCCGATCATCGCCAGCACCGCCCCGCCCAACCCCAGCAAGGCAATGGTGATCATCCCCAGCATGGCCGAGACCAGGCCTTTGCTCTGTTCGCTGGAGAACAACGTCATGCGGTACAGCACCGCGTTGGCCACACCCAGCCCCAGCGCGTACAGCGACATGCCCGCCACCACACTGGTAACGCTCGGCCAGTACCAGGTCGCCAGCACCATCAGGCACAGGCCGGCCAGGTAGGGCCACAGCGCGCCCCGCACCAGGGCAGGCAGCGGGTAGCGGTCGGCGATGCGGTTGATGATCAGGTTACCGAGAATCAGCCCGCCAAACACCGGCAGCTGCCACAAGGCGTACGCCATCGTGCTCAGCCCCTCATCGTGGATGAGCAGCACCGGCGACAGGCCGATCCAGCCAATCAACGGCAAACCGACCAGGCCCAAGGCAGCGCTGCCCGCGACAAAACGGCGGTTGGCCAGCAACTGACCATAGCCCGCCAGCAGTGGCAGCAGGTGAATCGGCGTAAACGCAAGGCGCGAGCCGTCACGGCGTTCCACACCGAGGGTTTCGGGCATCAGGCGGTACAACAGCCCCCACACCAGTACCGCGCCAATGGCAAAGGCCACGAACAGCCAGCGCCAGTCCAGCCATTGCAGCAGCAAGGTGCCCACCAGCGGCCCGAGCAGGGGTGACAGCAAGGCGATGTTGGCCAGCAGGGCCATCATGCGCACGGCGTCAGCCTCGCTGAAGGCTTCGTTCAGGGCGGGATAGCTGACTGTGACCACAAAGCCCAGGCCGATGCCCTGCAGCAGGCGCAGCAGGTTGAACAGGCCAATGTCGTGAACCCAGAAGGTGGCCAGGCAGGCCAGGCCGAAGAATGCGCAGCCAACCAGCAGCAGCGGGCGCCGGCCATAACGATCGGCCAGCGGGCCGATCAACCATTGCAGTACCACGCCCCCCAACAGATACAGGTTGAGGGCATGGGGGATGTATTCGGGGCTGGCGTTCAGGTCGCCCACCACCACCGGCATGGCCGGCATGACGGCGTCGCTGGCCAGGTAGGTGAGCAGTTCGAACAGGGCCAGGGTCAGGCCGAACAGCAAGGCGCGCAGGGGGGTGATGTACAGCAGTGGTTTCATGATGGCATATCGGGTGTGACAGGTGGGGCCAGGGTATATGCCAGAAAAGCCGAGCAATTGCTGTGAACAAGTGTAAAAACTGGGGCCGCTGCGCGCCCCTTCGCGGGCTTGCCCGCTCCCACACGGATTGCGGAATCTCTGTGGGAGCGGGCAAGCCCGCGAAGGGGCGCGCAGCGGCCCCAGTCGATGACAAAGCGGTATTACTGCGCGGCAGTCTCCTGCACCACACGGATCACCCGCTGCGGAAACGGAATGTCGATCCCTTCGGCCTTCAAGCGGTCACGCGCATGCTCGTTGAGCATGAACATCACGTCCCAGTAATCGGACGTCTTGGTCCACAAGCGCAGCGAGACGGTAATCGAGCTGTCGCCGAGCGTCGCCACTACAGCCTGCGGTGCCGGGTCGGCCAGGACACGCGGGTCCTTGGCCAGCTCCAGCAGCACGTTGCGGGCCTTTTGCAGGTCGGCCTCGTAGTCCACACCCACATCGAACACCACCTTGCGCGTCGGCTGGCGGTTGGTGTTGGTGATGATGCCATTGGACAGGCTGCCGTTAGGCATGATCACAGTCTTGTTGTCACCGGTACGCAGCACGGTGTGGAAGATCTGGATGCTGTCGACGGTGCCGGCAACGCCCTGCGCTTCGATCCAGTCACCAATACGGAACGGGCGGAACATCAGGATCAGCACACCGCCGGCGAAGTTTGCCAGGCTGCCCTGCAGGGCCAGGCCGATGGCCAGGCCTGCGGCACCGATGGCGGCAACGAACGAGGTGGTCTCGATGCCGATCATCGACGCCACGCTGACCATCAGCAACACCTTCAGCACGATATTCGCCAGGGTGCTGATGAAGCCCTGCAGCGCCAGGTCGGCATTGCGCAGGCCAACCAGCTTGCCGAGGCGGGCGCTGACCTTGTTGATGATCCACCAGCCGACCGCCAGGGTCAGCAGTGCCAGCAGCACGCGGCTGCCGTACTCCATGATCAAGGGGACCCAGGTCTGGGATTGGCGGACGAGCTGATCGACTTCAGCGTTCAAATCCATATTCATCTCCTGATGCCGAGCGGCAAGTACACGGTAGAACAGGCTGCGCGCATTTACACAGCCCCGGCCCCCATGGACATCATTACGCCATCGGGGTTCCGGGCAGCACCTGCATCAGTCGCGGAAGTTGTTGAACTGCAGCGGCATGTCGAATTCCTTGGTGCGCAGCAGGGCAATGGCTTCCTGCAGGTCGTCACGCTTCTTGCCGGTTACCCGCACCTGCTCGCCCTGGATGGCGGCCTGTACTTTCAGCTTGCCATCCTTGATGGTGGCAACGATCTTTTTCGCCAAGTCCTTGTCGATGCCTTCGCGGAACTTGGCTTCCTGCTTCTTTTCCTTGCCGGAGGGGTACGGGTCCTGGGTCTCCAGGCATTTCACGTCGATCTTGCGCTTGACCAGTGCAAGGCGCAGGATTTCCAGCATCGCTTCGAGCTGGAACTCTTCCTCGGCGGTCAGCAGAACGGTCTGATCTTTTTCCTTGAACTCGAAGGTGCCCTTGCCCTTCAGGTCGTAGCGCCGATCAAGTTCCTTGATGGCGTTATCAACGGCGTTCTGCACTTCGTGCTTGTCCAGTTCCGATACCACGTCGAACGAAGGCATGGTTGTTCTCCAAAAAATAAAGCGCGCTCGGTCTGAAGATGGAGCACGCTGAGTTAGACGGTTAAAATGCGGGCTCATTATAACGGGTTGCGAAACGCATATGAGCAGCACCTGGCATATTCTCGGCGCCGGCAGCCTCGGCAGCCTGTGGGCCTGCCGCCTGGCGCGCGCAGGCAAGGCGGTGCGCCTGATCCTGCGTGACGGGCAACGGCTGCAGGCTCATCAGCAGGCCGGCGGCCTGACCCTGGTCGAGCAAGGCCAGCCCCGCCACTACGCCATCCCGGCCGAAACCGCACAGGCGCAGGGCCCCATCCACCGCCTGCTGGTGGCGTGCAAGGCGTACGATGCCGCCCCGGCCATTGCCAGCGTGGCGCCGCGGCTGGCCGAGGGTGCCGAGGTACTGTTGCTGCAGAACGGCCTGGGCAGCCAGGATGAAGTGGCCGACCTGGTGCCCCACGCACGCTGCATCTTCGCCTCCAGCACCGAAGGGGCCTTTCGCGAGGGGGACTGGCAGGTGCAGTTTGCCGGCCACGGATTCAACTGGCTGGGCGACCCACGCAACCCTGCAATGCCCGCCTGGTTCGATGACCTGCACGAAGCCGGTATCCCTGCCGAATGGACGGTGGACATCCTCACCCGCCTATGGCGCAAGCTGGCCCTCAACTGCGCCATCAACCCGCTGACCGTGCTGCACGAATGCCAGAACGGCGGCCTGCTGGGGCATCTGGGAGAAGTCGATGCGCTGTGCGCCGAGCTGGTCCAGTTGCTGCGGCGCTGCGGCCAGCCGCAAGCGGCAGATGAGCTGAGCGAAGAAGTGCAGCGGGTGATCCTTGCCACCGCAGCCAACTACTCTTCCATGTACCAGGACGTGCGCGCGGGCCGACGCACCGAGGTGCACTACCTGCTCGGCCATGCCTGCCGGGCGGCCGGGCGCCACGGCCTGCAACTGCCACAGCTGGAACACTTGCAACAGCGCCTGGTCGATAACTTGCGCACGCGTGGCTTGCCCTGCGACTGACGCGGCCCTTTCAACCGGATACGGACATTGCCTAGCCCATGACCTTGCGCCAACGCCTGGAAAACCTCCCGGTCGGGCAGAAACTGCTGGCGGCCCTGCTGGTATTGCTGGTGACCATCCTGCTGGTGGCCAACCTCACCTTCATCAGCGCCGCCTACTGGATCACCCAGGAAAGCATGGCGCCGCAGGCACTGCAGACCATCGGCCGGCTGGTGGCCAACCCGCAGCTTGCGGCCCGCGCCGGCGACACCCCGGAAACCGCCAGCGCCCTGCTAAAGGAACTGGACAGCTACACCCCACTACGCGCCGCCGCCGTCTACGGCGGCGATGGCCGCATGCTGGCGCAGTTGCAGCATGGCGAGCCGCTGGCCCTGCCCAAGCGTTTTCGCAACATCGACGGCTGGCGCCTGATGGAGTTTCGCAGCACCCAGCTGATCCGCATACCGCGCGACGCCAACCCGCCGGCACACCTGCTGCTGGTGGCCAGCAGCGAGCTGCCCACAGCGTTCTACACCGGCACCCTGAGCGCCAGCATGGGCATCCTGGTGTTCAGCATCCTGCTGTGGATTGTGGTGGCCCGGCAGATAAAGCGCCTGATCACCCAGCCAATCAACCAGCTCGAAGAGCTCAGCCGCCAGGTTACCCGCGAAGAAAGCTATGCCCTGCGCGCCAAGCGCGGCAACGACGACGAAATCGGCAGCCTGGCCGAAGCCTTCAACACCATGCTTTCGCGCATCGAAGGCCGCGAGCAGCAGCTGAAACGCGCGCGGGACGAATTCCAGAGCGCCTACGACCAGGCCCAGGGCCTGGCCGAGGAAACCCGCCATACCAACCGCAAGCTTGAGCTGGAAGTGCAGGTGCGCAGCAAGATCGAGAAAAAACTCACAGGCTTCCAGAACTACCTCAACAGCATAATCGACTCGATGCCCTCGGCGCTGATCGCCCTCGACGAACAGCTTTACGTGACCCAGTGGAACCACGAAGCCACGGTGCTTTCCGGTACGCCACTGGACGAAGCGCTGAACCAGCCGGTGTTCATCGCCTTCGAGCCGCTCAAGCCGTACTTGCCGCAGTTGAAGGAAACCGTGGAAAAGCACCGGGTAGCGAAGATCGAGCGGGTCACCTGGGCCAAGGGCGATGACCTGCGCCACTACGCCCTGACCTTCTACCCGCTGACTGGCGGTGGCGGGCGCGGCGTGGTCATCCGCATCGACGACATTACCCAGCGCCTGTCGCTGGAAGAGATGATGGTGCAATCCGAGAAGATGCTCTCGGTCGGTGGCCTGGCAGCGGGCATGGCCCACGAGATCAACAACCCACTGGGCGCCATCCTGCACAACGTGCAGAATATCCGCCGGCGCCTCTCGCCCGAGCTGCCGCGCAACCAGGAGCAGGCCGAAGAGCTGGGGATCGACCTGGCCACGGTCAACCGCTACCTGGACGGCCGCGAGGTGCCACAACTGCTCGATGGCATTCAGCAGGCCGGTGCCAGGGCAGCGAAGATCGTCACCCACATGCTCAGTTTCAGCCGCCGCAGCAACCGCCAGTTGGCACCGTGCGACCTGCCGGCACTGATCGACCAGGCGGTGGAAATTGCCGGCAATGACTTTGACCTGGCCATCGGCTTCGACTTCAAGGGCCAGGCGATCGTGCGCCAGTTCGACCCTGAACTGGGCCCGGTGCCATGTACCGCCAACGAACTGGAGCAAGTACTGCTCAACCTGCTGAAAAACGCGGCCCAGGCCATCCACGTTCGGCCACAGCCCAGTGAGCCCGGGCGCATTACCCTGCGCACCCGGCTGAACCCGCCATGGGCGGAAATCCAGGTCGAGGACAATGGCGTCGGTATGCCCGAGGCGGTGCGCAAACGCACCTT
The DNA here is from genome assembly GCF_052112345.1 of Pseudomonas sp. SAS7. NCBI lineage: Bacteria > Pseudomonadati > Pseudomonadota > Gammaproteobacteria > Pseudomonadales > Pseudomonadaceae > Pseudomonas > Pseudomonas sp. SAS7. The sequence continues at coordinate 273,599 of NZ_JBEGGO010000004.1, forward strand.
CGAGCCGTTCTTCACCACCAAGGAAATCGGTCAGGGCACTGGCCTGGGCCTGTCGGTTTCGTATTTCATCATCACCAACAACCACAAGGGGCAGATGGAAGTGCAGTCCACGCCCGGCCAGGGCACCTGCTTTACCTTGCGCCTGCCCCTCGGCCAGCCGGCGACGCCGGCCAACACGGAGAAGTGACATGGGCTATCGCCTGTCGAAGATCTACACACGCACCGGCGACAAGGGCGAAACCGGCCTGGGCGACGGACGCCGGGTGCCCAAGGACCACCCACGGATCGAGGCGATTGGCGAGGTAGACAGCCTTAACAGCCAGTTGGGCCTGCTGCTGGCGGGCCTGGACGAGCAAGGCCTGGACGAGGTGAGCACCGTGCTGGTGCCGTGCCAGCACCGCTTGTTCGACCTGGGCGGTGAGCTGGCAATGCCGAGCTATCAGGCGTTGACCCTGGCAGAGGTGGAGCGCCTGGAGGCGGCCATCGATGTGTGGAACGAAGAGCTGGGGCCGTTGAAGAACTTCATCTTGCCCAGTGGTTCGGCGCTGGTGGCGCAGGCGCATGTGTGCCGCAGCCTGGCGCGCAGTGCGGAGCGGCGGTGCCAGCAGTTGAATGCCGTGGAGCCACTGGAAGGCGTTGGCTTGGCGTATATCAACCGGCTTTCCGATCTATTGTTCGTGGCAGCGCGGATCATCGGGCGGCGCCAGGGGGTGGCTGAGGTTTTGTGGCAGCCTGCGCCAAAGCCAGAGGGCTGATAGTACCGGGGCTGCTTTGCAGCCCATCGCCGGCAAGCCAGCTCCCACAGGTTCATCATCAACCCGAAGGCAACGCTAAACCTGTGGGAGCTGGCTTGCCGGCGATGGGCCGCAAAGCGGCCCCCTTACTCAGGCCTCGGGCCAGAACGCCCGGATCCCGGCAACACCCTGTGCCCCGGCTTCCCAGGCTTGCTCGCGCTGATCAGGCCCTACCCCACCCAGCAGGTAGACCGGCTTGTTGAACCCCGCAATCAACCGCTGCGCTTCATCCCACCCCAGCGGCACCGCCTCAGGATGGGTCTGGGTGGCCTGCACCGGTGACAAGGTGACAAAGTCCACATCCATCTGCTCAGCCAGCGCCAGCTCCTCGGCACTGTGGCAGGACGCCGCCAACCAGCGCTCCTTGGGGAATGGCCGGCCTTTGGCCGCGTACTTGCGCAGCTGCGCGGCTGTCAGGTGCCAACCGGCCGACGGGAAATCACCCAGCCATTCCAGCGGTCCCTTGAGCATCAGTTGCGCCTTGCCCCCACACAACCCGACTGCATCCACCGCCACATCACGGTACTTGGGGTCGTACATGTCCGGCGCCCGCAACTGGATCAGGCGAGTACCGTTGGCCACCGCCTTCTGGATGCCCTTGAGCATCTGCGGCACTTCCAGGCCATCGGGGGTAATCAGGTACTGGTCCGGCAGCCGCGCCGCAGCAACGATGGGTTTGTTGGCTTCAGGAAATGCGTACTGCGACAGATCGCGCGGGGCCACCCATTCCAGCGGCTGCCCTTCTGCGCCATGAGGCTCGCCCGTGAACGCTTCGACTTCGCGCACGTCCAGCAGCACCTGTTTGTCCGGGTAGTCATGGCTGACCTTGATCAGCGCACGCGAGCGGGTCACCTCGATGCCCAGCTCCTCGCGCAGTTCGCGGGCCAGCGCCGCTTCAACGCCTTCGCCCTCTTCCACCTTGCCACCGGGAAATTCCCACAAGCCGCCCTGGTGCTGGGTATCCGCCCTGCGGGCAATCAGAATACGGCCATCAGTACCGCGAATGACCGCCGCTACAACATGTATCCGTTTCACCCTTCACGCTCCGCCAGGCCGGCCTGCTGCCAAGCCTGGAAGGCTGGCCACTGATAAATGGTTTCGATGTAGGCTGCCGCCTCTGCCGGCACCGCCACGCGGTAGGTGCGCAGGCGCACGGCCACCGGGGCGAAGAAGGCATCGGCCAGGCTCGGTTTGCCGAACAGGAACGGGCCGCTGTCCTTGGCCACCACGCGGCATTCGGACCACAGCGCGACGATACGGTCGATATCGACCTGCACGTCCAGCGGCATATTGTCCAGGGCCTGGTCACGCGACAGGTCGAACGGCATGGCACCGCGCAGGGCGAAGAAACCGCTGTGCATCTGCGCACAAGCCGAACGGGCCTGGGCACGCGCGGCTGCATCGGCAGGCCACAGCTGGGCCTCGGGATGCTGTTCGTTGAGGTATTCGGCGATGGCCAGGGAATCGGCGATCACGCCGTGCTCGCTCTTGAGCAGCGGCACCTTGCCGGTGGAGGAAAAAGCGAGGATGCGCTGGCGGGTATCAGGCTGGTTCAGCTTGATCAGGGTTTCTTCGTAGGGCACGCCAGCCAGCTCGAGGGCCAGGGCGCCACGCAGCGACCAGGAGGAGTACAGCTTGTCGCCGATGATCAGGTGATAGCTCATGGTTCGGCTCCATCAGGTTTGTATTGCAAAACCCGCAGGCCGCTGCGCGGCCTTTCGCGGGCAAGCCCGCTCCTACAGGGACCGCACCGCTCCTGCAGGCATTGCAACACCTGTGGGAGCGGGCGTGCCCGCGAAGAGGCCTTCGGATCAGTAGATCAGGTACGGTACTCGGCGTTGATCTTCACGTACTCGTGGGACAGGTCGGTGGTCCAGATGGTTTCGCTGCAATGGCCACGGCCCAGTTCGATGCGGATGGTGATCTCTTCCTGGGCCATCACTGCCGAGCCCTGAGCTTCGGTGTAGCTCGGGTTGCGGCCGCCTTTGCTGGCGATGCACACGCTGTCCAGGTACACGTCGATCAGGCTTACATCCAGCTCTGGCACACCAGCGCGGCCAACGGCGGCCAGAATACGGCCCCAGTTCGGGTCGGAGGCGAACAGTGCGGTCTTGATCAGTGGCGAGTGGGCCACGGCATAGCCGACGTCCAGGCATTCCTGGTGGTTGCCACCACCGTTGACCTGCACGGTTACGAACTTGGTCGCGCCTTCGCCATCACGGACGATGGCCTGGGCCACTTCCATGCACACTTCGAACACGGCCTTTTTCAGCGCTTCGAACAGCGCGCCGCTGGCTTCGGTGACCTCTGGCAGGTTGGCCTTGCCGGTGGCAATCAACATGCAGCAGTCGTTGGTCGAGGTGTCGCCATCGATGGTAATGCGGTTGAACGACTTGTTGGCGCCGTCCAGCATCAGGTCCTTGAGTACCGCCGGGGCAACCTTGGCGTCGGTGGCGATGTAGCCGAGCATGGTGGCCATGTTCGGGCGGATCATGCCTGCACCCTTGCTGATGCCAGTGACGGTAACAGTCACGCCATTGTGCTGGAACTGGCGGCTGGCACCCTTGGGCAGGGTATCGGTGGTCATGATGCCGGTGGCAGCTTCAGCCCAGTGGTTTTCCGACAGGTTGTCGAGGGCGGCCTGCAGTGCACCTTCGATCTTCTCGACCGGCAGTGGCTCGCCGATCACGCCGGTAGAGAACGGCAGTACCGACTCGGCCGGCACGCCAGCCAGCTCGGCCAGCTTGGCGCAGGTACGTTCGGCGGCGGCCAGGCCTGGCGCGCCGGTACCGGCGTTGGCGTTACCGGTGTTGGTCAGCAGGTAGCGCACGGTGCCCTGTACACGTTGCTTGGACAGGATCACCGGCGCTGCGCAGAAAGCGTTGAGGGTGAACACGCCAGCCACGCTGGAGCCTTCGGCACAGCGCATGACCACCACATCCTTGCGCCCCGGGCGCTTGATGCCGGCAGAAGCGATGCCGAGTTCAAAACCCGGAACCGGGTGCAGGGTAGGCAAAGGACCAAGACCAACAGCCATTAGAGCGCTCCTAGAAAAACGGTGAAATGATGATGGAAGAGCGGGGCCGCTTCGCGCCCCATTCGCGGCACAAGGCCGCTCCTACAGGGGCATCGCAACCATTGGGTCGGGCGCGGTCCCTGTAGGAGCGGCCTTGTGCCGCGAATGGGCCGCAAAGCGGCCCCCGGATGTTTCAGGTTACAACTGCCTGGTCAGATCACTCGATCTGCCCGTGGCAATGCTTGAACTTCTTGCCCGAACCGCACCAGCACGGCTCGTTGCGGCCCAGCTTCTGGTCGTTGCGCACTGGCGCTGCGGCGACCGCCACTTCAGCGCCCTCCTCGCTCAGTTGCTCGCTTTCCAGCCCCGGGGCAGGGGCATGCTGGAACTGCATGCGGCTGGCCAGTTCCTCGGCCTCGCGGCGCAGGCGGGCTTCTTCTTCGATCGGATCTTCGCGGCGAACCTGAACGTGCGACAGCACGCGGATGGTGTCGCGCTTGATCGACTCGAGCAGCTCCTGGAACAGGCTGAACGACTCGCGCTTGTACTCCTGCTTCGGGTTCTTCTGCGCATAGCCACGCAGGTGAATACCGTGACGCAGGTGGTCCATGGTCGACAGGTGGTCTTTCCACAGGTCGTCCAGCACGCGCAGCAGAATCTGCTTCTCGAAGGTACGCAGGGCGTCGATACCGGCCTGGTCTTCCTTCTCCGTGTAGGCGGTGGTGATCTCGTTCAGCAGCTTCTCGCGCAGGGTCTCCTCGTAGAGGTGATCGTCCTCGTCGAGCCACTGCTGGATCGGCAGCTTCATGGCGAAATCGCTGGCCAAAGCGGCTTCCAGGCCGACCACATCCCACTGCTCGGGCAGCGACTGCGGCGGGATGTGCTGGCTGATGGTAGCGTCCAGTACTTCCTGGCGGAATTCTGCGATGGTGTCGCCGATGTTCTCGGCGGCCAGCAGGCTGTTGCGCATGTGGTAGATCACCTTGCGCTGCTCGTTGGCCACGTCGTCGTATTCGAGCAATTGCTTACGGATGTCGAAGTTACGGCCTTCGACCTTGCGCTGGGCCTTTTCGATGGCGTTGGTGACCATGCGGTGTTCGATGGCCTCGCCCGACTGCATGCCCAGTGCCTTCATGAAGTTCTTCACCCGGTCAGAGGCAAAGATGCGCATCAGGCTGTCTTCCAGCGACAGATAGAAGCGGCTGGAACCCGGGTCACCCTGACGGCCCGAACGGCCACGCAGCTGGTTGTCGATACGGCGCGATTCGTGGCGCTCGGAAGCGATCACGTGCAAGCCGCCCGACTCGATCACCTGCTGGTGACGTTTCTGCCAGTCCGACTTGATCTGGGCGATCTGCTCGGGTGTCGGGTTTTCCAGGGTGGCCACTTCGGCCTCCCAGTTACCGCCCAACAAGATGTCGGTACCACGACCGGCCATGTTGGTGGCGATGGTCAGTGCGCCTGGCGCGCCGGCCTGCGCGATGATCTCGGCTTCCTTCTCGTGGTACTTGGCGTTCAGTACCTTGTGCTCGATGCCTTCCTTGAGCAGCAGGTTCGACATGTGCTCGGAGGTTTCGATGGTGGCAGTACCCACCAGCACCGGGCGGCCAAGGGTCATGCTTTCCTTGATGTCGGCGATGATCGCGGCGTACTTCTCGTCGGCGGTCAGGTACACCAGGTCGTTGAAGTCCTTGCGTGCCAGCGGCTTGTTCGGCGGAATCACCATCACGTTCAGGCCATAGATGGACTGGAACTCGAACGCTTCGGTGTCGGCGGTACCGGTCATGCCGGACAACTTGGTGTACAGACGGAAGTAGTTCTGGAAGGTGGTCGAAGCCAGGGTCTGGCTTTCGGCCTGGATATTCAGGTTCTCTTTCGCTTCGATGGCCTGGTGCAGGCCCTCGGACAGGCGACGGCCCGGCATGGTACGGCCGGTGTGCTCGTCGATCAGCAGGACCTGGCCGTCCTGGACGATGTACTCGACGTTGCGGTGGAACAGCTTGTGCGCGCGCAGGCCAGCGTAAACGTGGGTCAGCAGGCCCAGGTTGTGCGCGGAATACAAGCTCTCGCCCTCGGCCAGCAGGCCGGCCTGGGTGAGCATCTCTTCGATGAACTGGTGACCGGCTTCGTTGAGCTCGACCTGGCGGCTCTTCTCGTCGATGGTGAAGTGGCCTTCCTGGGTGACCTGGCCTTCGACTTCTTCGATGTGCTGGGTCAGGCGCGGTATCAGGCGGTTGATCTCGATGTACAGCTTGGAGCTGTCTTCAGCCTGGCCGGAAATGATGAGCGGGGTACGCGCCTCGTCGATGAGGATGGAGTCGACTTCGTCGATTACCGAGAAGTTGAGTTCACGCTGGAACTTCTCTTCCTGGCTGAACGCCATGTTGTCGCGCAGGTAGTCGAAACCGAATTCGTTGTTGGTGCCGTAGGTAATGTCGGACGCATAGGCGGCACGCTTTTCTTCTGGCGGCTGGAACGCCGAGACGATACCGACCGACAGGCCGAGGAACTCGTACAGCGGTCGCATCCAGTTGGCATCACGGCGGGCCAGGTAGTCGTTGACGGTGACCACGTGCACGCCCTTGCCGGACAATGCGTTGAGGTACACGGCCAGGGTACCGACCAAGGTCTTGCCTTCACCGGTGCGCATTTCTGCGATCATGCCCTCGTGCAGGGTCATGCCACCGATCAACTGCACATCGAAGTGGCGCATGCCCATCACGCGCTTGCCAGCCTCCCGGGCCACGGCGAAAGCTTCAGGCAGCAATTGGTCCAGTGTCTCGCCTTTGGCCAGGCGCTCCTTGAACTCTGCGGTCTTGCCCCGCAGCTGCTCGTCGGAGAGGGCCACCATCTTCTCTTCGAAGGCATTGACGATACTCACCGTCTTGAGCATGCGTTTGACTTCACGCTCGTTCTTGCTTCCAAAAAGTTTTTTTAACAAAGGCGCAAACATATCGGCAGGATCTTCCACACGTAGGGATGGAGGGCGGCCCCATGAGTCGCCCGTGCAGCCCTTAGGCCGCATGCGAACGAGCATTCTACCCGGAAACGATGGTGAGGAAAGTGGTGGATTTCCACGATGCTATTACAGCGTTTTGGTGGGGGCCTGTCTTAGATAGGGGCATTTTCCCTGAGTTCAAGGCTTGGCAACATGAAAGCTATCGAGAACTACTCTTATCTTCTATAGCCTGTGCCGGCCTCTTCGCGGGTAAACCCGCTCCCACAGGTATTTCACAGGATCCGGACCTGTGGTGATCCTGTGGGAGCGGGTTTACCCGCGAAGAGGCCGGCACAGGCTATAGAGGTGTTAAACTGCTGCTCTTGTAACCTTATGCGTACCCAATGGCCTACAAACCCTCCCCCGCCCAGCCGCCCTCCGCATTGCTGCGCCAGGTCCGCCCGCTGCGCCTGCTGCTGAACCAGGCCGAGCGCCTGGAGCACCTGCAGCGCCTGCTGGAAAGCCAGCTGCAACCGGCTGCCCGCGAGCACTGCCATGTCGCGTCATGGCGTGATGGCACGTTGTTGCTGGTGGTGACCGACGGCCATTGGGCAACCCGCCTGCGCTACCAGCAGAAGCGCCTGCTGGCGGCATTGCAGGCCATGGAAGCCTTCGGCAACCTTCGGCGCATCCTCTACAAGGTGCAGCCACCGCTGGTGCCTGCCAAGCGTGGCGGGCATGCGGCAGAGCTGTCGAACAGCGCCGCCGAGAGCCTGCGCGACACCGCCGAAGGTATCGCCGACCCCAAGCTGCGCGCAGCGCTGGAACGGTTGGCCGCCCACGCTCACGACAAGTCATAAAAAAGGCCACCCGAAGGTGGCCTTAATGAACTAGAGAGTGTTCGAACTTACACGGCCGCAACAGGGCGCATGTACGAGATCGGTGCCGTGCTGGCATCTTCGAAAGTGACCACTTCCCAGGCATCGGTTTCAGCAATCAGCTTGCGCAGCAGCTGGTTGTTCAGCGCGTGGCCGGACTTGTAGCCCTTGAACTCGCCGATCAGGCTGTTGCCCAGCAGATAGAGGTCGCCAATGGCGTCGAGGATCTTGTGCTTGACGAATTCGTCATCGGAACGAAGGCCGTCTGCGTTAAGCACACCGGTCTCGTCGACCACGATGGCGTTCTCGACACTGCCGCCCAGCGCAAGGTTGTGCTTGCGCAGGTACTCGATGTCACGCATGAAACCGAAGGTACGCGCGCGGCTGACTTCCTTCACAAACGAGGTGCTGGAGAAGTCGACGACCGCACTCTGGGTCTGGCCCTTGAGGACCGGGTGATCGAAGTCGATCTCGAAGCTCACCTTGAACCCTTCGAAAGGCAGGAACGTGGCGCGCTTGTCGCCCTCTTCCACGGTTACCTCACGCAGGATGCGGATGAACTTCTTGGCTGCGTCCTGTTCTTCCAGGCCGGCAGACTGAATCAGGAATACAAAGGGTCCGGCGCTGCCATCCATGATCGGCACTTCCGAGGCGGAGAGCTCGACGTAGGCGTTATCGATGCCCAGGCCCGCCATGGCGGAGAGCAGGTGCTCGACCGTATCGACCTTGACGTCACCGTTGACCAGCGTCGTCGACATGGTTGTCTCGCCGACGTTGGCCGCACGCGCAGGGATTTCGACCACAGGGTCGAGATCGGCGCGGCGGAAGACGATGCCGGTGTCAACAGGTGCGGGCTTGAGGGTCAGGTAAACCTTCTCCCCAGAGTGCAGACCGATACCTGTGGCACGGATGGTATTCTTCAGGGTGCGTTGTTTAATCATGGCATTGGCCGCTTCAGCGCAAATTGCGAACAGGTATCAACAAAGGCTGGGGATAATAACAGACCCAACCTTTGATGAATACCAATCACCTTTATACCCCTGATAAATTCCATTAATCAGCCTGACGACGCAGGAAAGCCGGGATATCGAGGTAGTCCAGGTCATCCTGAGGGTTCAGTTTAGCGGCTGCAGCAGCACCTGCATGGGCCTGGTTGCGCATCACAGTCGGGCGCTCCAGGTCACGGTAGTTGACCGCTGGCTGCTCCTGGCGAACCGGCGCAGGATTGGACGCTTCGTACGCCTGCTGTGCGGTCTGCAGGGTGTTGTCGACCACTTTGACCGGCTTCTCGATGCGCGCGCCCAGGCCAGTGGCCACAACGGTCACGTGCAGTTCGTCGCGCATGTCCGGGTCGATCACGGTGCCGACCTTGACCATGGCGTGGTCAGAGGCGAAGGCTTCGATGATGCTACCCACATCGGAGTACTCACCCAGCGACAGGTCCGGGCCTGCGGTGATGTTCACCAGGATGCCACGGGCGCCCTGCAGGTTGACGTCTTCCAGCAGCGGGTTGCGGATCGCCGCCTCGGTGGCTTCACGCGCACGGTTCGGGCCGCTGGCACAGCCAGTACCCATCATCGCCATGCCCATTTCACCCATCACGGTACGCACGTCGGCGAAGTCGACGTTGATCATGCCAGGGCGTTTGATGATGTCGGAGATACCGCGAACGGCACCGGCCAGTACATCGTCGGCCTTGGCGAAGGCGGACAGCAGGCTGGCATCCTTGCCCAGGATGGTCAGCAGTTTCTCGTTGGGAATGGTGATCAACGAGTCGACGCTTTCAGCCAGCATGCGGATGCCTTCATCGGCGATCTGCATACGTTTGCGGCCTTCGAACGGGAACGGACGGGTCACCACAGCTACGGTGAGAATGCCCATTTCCTTGGCCACTTCGGCAATGATCGGCGCTGCACCGGTACCGGTACCGCCACCCATGCCAGTGGTGATGAACACCATGTTGGTGCCCTGCAGCACTTCGGCGATGCGCTCACGGTCTTCCAGCGCAGCCTGACGGCCGACTTCCGGGTTGGCACCGGCACCCAGGCCCTTGGTCACGCCAGTGCCCAATTGCAGGATGGTGCGCGCGCCAATGCTTTTCAGCGCCTGGGCATCGGTGTTGGCGCAGATGAATTCCACACCTTCGATGCTGCTCTTGACCATGTGGTTGACGGCGTTGCCGCCACCACCACCAACGCCGATCACCTTGATGACCGGACTTTGCGGGACGTTGTCTACGAGCTCGAACATTTTCCCTCTCCTTACAGTTCTCTAGTTGTTGCGCCTACCACTACTGCTTTGAAACTTAGAAGTTGCCCTGGACCCACTTCTTGAAGCGCTCAAGCACTGGGGCCTTCGGTTCATCGCCATAGCTGTTGTTGCTGCTGTTGGTGTTACCGGTCAGGATCAGGTCCTCGGACTGCTTCAGCAGACCGTAGGTGAGCAAGCCCACGCCGGTGGAATAGATCGGGTTGCGAACCACGTCGCTCAGCCCGCGAACGCTGTGCGGTACGCCCAGGCGTACCGGCATGTGGAAGATTTCCTCGGCCAGTTCCACGGCACCTTCCATCTTCGCGGTGCCGCCAGTGAGGACGATGCCGGCTGGCACCAAATCCTCATAGCCGCTGCGGCGCAGCTCGGCCTGGATCAGGGTGAAGAGCTCGTCGTAACGTGGCTCCACCACCTCGGCCAGGGCCTGGCGCGACAGCTCGCGCGGTGGGCGGTCGCCCACACTCGGCACCTTGATGGTCTCGCCGGCGCCAGCCAGTTTGGCCAGGGCGCAGGCGTAGCGGATCTTGATTTCTTCGGCGTACTGGGTAGGGGTACGCAGGGCCATGGCGATGTCGTTGGTCACCTGGTCGCCAGCAATCGGGATGACCGCGGTGTGACGGATGGCGCCCTCGGTGAAGATGGCGATGTCGGTCGTGCCGCCACCGATGTCCACCAGGCACACGCCCAGCTCTTTTTCATCGTCGGTCAGCACCGAGTAGGCCGAGGCCAACTGCTCGAGGATGATGTCGTCGATTTCCAGGCCGCAGCGGCGTACGCACTTCTCGATGTTCTGCGCCGCGTTGACTGCGCAAGTGACCACGTGAACCTTGGCTTCCAGACGCACGCCGGACATGCCCAGCGGTTCGCGCACGCCTTCCTGGTTGTCGATCACGTAGTCCTGCGGCAGCGTGTGCAGCACGCGCTGGTCGGCCGGGATCGCCACGGCCTGGGCGGCGTCGAGTACACGCTCCAGGTCGGCCAGGCTGACCTCGCGGTCGCGGATGGCGACGATGCCGTGGGAGTTCAGGCTGCGGATGTGGTTGCCGGCCACCCCAACGAAGGCCGAGTGGATGCGGCAGCCGGCCATCAGCTGCGCTTCTTCCACGGCGCGCTGGATCGACTGCACGGTGGACTCGATGTTCACCACCACGCCTTTTTTCAGGCCGCGGGACGGATGGGTGCCGATCCCGACGATTTCCAGGGTGCCGTCTTCGCCCACCTCGCCCACCAGCGCCACCACCTTGGAGGTGCCAATGTCCAGCCCGACGATCATTTTGCCGCTATGCGCGTTTGCCATGGTCCTGCCTCTCTCTAATTCTTCGCAACGGCGGGTTGGGCCGTCGTCGGTGCAATCGGTTCCCGCCAACCAACGGCAAGTCCGTTGGAATAACGCAGATCAATGCGGGCGATGGTGGTGATCTGGTCTTTGAGTGTCTTGTCGTAAATGGCAATGAAACGGCGCATCTTCTCCACCAGATGGTCGCGCCCCAACAGCAGCTCGATACCTGGGCCGGCGCTGCTCGCACCGGTAGTCAGGAACCAGCTGCCTCGCTCGCGCAGCTCCAGGCGAGCGATGGAAAAGCCCAGGGGGCGCAGCATCTGGCTCAATACCTGATACTGCTGCATGACTTGTTGCTGAGCACGCTGCGGCCCGGCCAGCTGCGGCAGGTGCTCGTAGTTGGCCAGTTCGCGCGGAGTAAAGGCCTGGCCCTGGTTGTTGAGCAAGGCTGCGTCACCCCAGCGCGCCACCGGCAGCTGTTCTTCCAGGCGAATCACCACCTCGTCAGGCCACACCCGGCGCACTTCGGCGTGGGCAATCCATGGCATCTGCTCGAGCTCCGCACGCATCGCCGGCAGGTCGACGCTGAAGAAGCTCGCCGCCACATAGGGGGCGATGCGCCGCTGCACCGACTGCTGGCTGATGTAGCTGAGGTCGCCCTGCACGTCGATCTTGGTGATCGGCCGGTCGGCATAGGGCATCAGGCGAATGGCGCCCTCGTAGGCTCCAAAGCCGGCCGCCACCAGCAGCACCGGCCACAGCAGGCGCTTGAGCCCCCCCAGGCTTGGCCGCGGCAGGCGCGCCGATACGGGCTCGTCGGCCACCAGCCGGCTGGCACCACGCGGCACCGGCTTGCTACGGCCGGTAACGGGTTGCTGCTGACGTATCATCGCGCCTTGCATGGTTGTTAACCTCGGGTCGTCACGCTTTCAGCCAGGATTGCCAGCACCAGTTGCTGGAAGTCCAGGCCAGCCGCGCGGGCCGCCATTGGCACCAAGCTATGATCAGTCATGCCCGGTGCGGTGTTGACTTCGAGCAGCCAGAACCGGCCCTGCTCGTCCTGCATCACGTCCAGTCGCCCCCAGCCTTCGATGCCGATGGCATCACAGGCGCGAGCGGTCAGGTCGATCAGTTCCTGTTCCTTGACGCTATCCAGGCCGCACGGGATGCGGTACTGGGTATCGTTTGCGATGTACTTGGCGTCGTAGTCGTAGAACACGTGCGGCGTACCCAGGGCGATCGGCGGCAGCACCTGGCCGCGCAAGACCGCGATGGTGAACTCCGGGCCGTGGATCCACTGTTCCACCAGTACCTGGGAATCGTATTTGGCGGCGTCCTGCCAGGCGGCGACCAGTTCCTGGGCGCTGTTCACCTTGGCCATGCCGATGCTAGAGCCTTCATGGGCGGGTTTGACGATAAGCGGGAAGCCCAGTTCCGTACTGGCCAACAAACAATCGTTTTCGCTCGCCAACACCGCGTGACGCGGGGTCGGAATGCCCAGGCTCTGCCATACCTGCTTGGTACGCAGTTTGTCCATGGCCAGCGCAGAGGCAAGGATGCCGCTGCCGGTGTAGGGGATGCCCAGGCACTCCAGCAGGCCTTGCATGCTGCCGTCTTCACCGCCGCGGCCGTGCAGAATGATGAACGCACGGTCGATCTTCTCGCTTTGCAGGCGATCGAGCAGGTCATCTCCCACGTCGATGGCGACTACGTCGACACCGGCAGTGCTCAGCGCGTCGATCACCGCAGCGCCGGACTTCAGCGACACTTCACGCTCGGCGCTCTTGCCACCGTACAGCACGGCGACGCGGCCGAACGCCTTGGCGTTCAGGGTCGAGTGCAGTTTTTCGTAGGCGCTGGTCATTTCGACTTCTCCTGCTTGGCGCCAGCGAACAGCGGGCTTTTCATCAGTTGCGGGGCCAGGCCGCCAACATCACCGGCACCCTGGCAGATCAGGATGTCGCCAGCGCGCAGCAGTGGCTTGACCAGCGGCGCCAGCTCGGCGCCGCGCTCGATGTAGATCGGGTCCAGTTTGCCGCGCTGGCGGATGCTGTGGCACAGCTGACGGCTGTCGGCACCGGGGATCGGCTCTTCGCCGGCCGGGTAGACTTCCATCAGCAGCAGCACGTTGGCATCGCCCAGCACTTGGACGAAATCATCGTAGAGGTCGCGGGTGCGGCTGTAGCGGTGCGGCTGGTAGACGATCACCAGGCGCCGGCTTGGCCAGCCACCGCGCACGGCCTTGATCACCGCAGCCACTTCGGTCGGGTGGTGGCCGTAGTCGTCGACCAGCATCACGCTGCCGCCTTCCACCGGCAGTTCGCCGTACACCTGGAACCGGCGGCCAACACCCTGGAAGCCGGACAGGCCCTGGACGATGGCTTCGTCGCTGATGCCTTCGTCGGTGGCGATGGCGATGGTGGCCAGTGCGTTGAGCACGTTGTGGTTGCCAGGCATGTTCACCGACACTTCCAGCGGCTCACAGTCACGGCGCAGCACGGTGAAGTGGGTCTGCATGCCCTGCTGGCGCACGTTGATGGCGCGGATGTCGGCCTCTTCGCTGAAGCCATAGGTCACGGTCGGGCGTTTCACCTGCGGCAGGATCTCGCGCACCACCGGGTCGTCCAGGCACATCACCGCCAAGCCATAGAACGGCAGGTTGTGCAGGAACTCGACGAAGGTTTTCTTCAGCTTGTTGAAGTCACCTTCGTAGGTCGCCATGTGGTCGGCGTCGATGTTGGTGACCACGGCCACCATCGGCTGCAGGTGCAGGAAGCTGGCATCGCTTTCGTCTGCTTCGGCGATCAGGTAGCGGCTGGTGCCCAGCTGGGCATTGGTACCGGCAGCGGTCAGGCGGCCACCGATGACGAAGGTCGGGTCCAGGCCACCGGCAGCGAACACCGACGCCAGCAGGCTGGTGGTGGTGGTCTTGCCGTGGGTACCGGCAACGGCCACACCGTGACGGTAGCGCATCAGTTCGGCGAGCATTTCGGCACGCGGCACCACCGGAATGCGTCGCTCGAGGGCGGTAGCCACTTCCGGGTTGGCCGGGTTGATGGCACTGGACACCACGAGCACGTCAGCGGTAGCGGCGTTCTCGGCGCGGTGGCCGACGAAGATCTCGGCGCCGAACGATTCCAGGCGCTCGGTCACCGGCGAAGCTTTCAGGTCCGAACCGGACACTTCATAGCCCAGGTTCAGCAACACTTCGGCAATGCCGCACATGCCCACGCCGCCGATACCGACGAAGTGAATACGGCGGATACGACCCATCTTGGGCTGGGGCATGGCTTTCTGGCTCTCAACCATGGGCCACCTCCAGGCAGATATCGACCACGGTGCTGGTTGCAGCAGGTTTGGCCAGGCGCCGTGCGGTGCCTGCCATGACGTTGAGTTTCTCGGGTTGCATCAGCACCTCGTTCAGGCGTTCAGCGAGCTGCGCTGCGCCAGTTGTCGCTTGTGGCATCAGGAAGGCAGCGCCTTCGCGGGCCAGATATTGGGCGTTGTGGGTCTGGTGGTCGTCGATGGCGTGGGGCAAAGGCACCAGCATCGAAGGCAGGCCTGCTGCCGCCAGCTCGCTGACGGTCAGGGCACCGGCCCGGCACACCACCATGTCGGCCCAGCCATAGGCTTGGGCCATGTCCTTGATGAAGGGCTCTACCTGAGCCTCGACGCCCGCCTCGTGATAACGCTCGGCGGTGATTGGCGCGTGTTGCTTACCGGCCTGGTGGAACACCTCTGGCCGCAGCGCGGCAGGGACTTCGGACAGGGCCTTAGGCAACAATTTGTTCAATGGTTCCGCACCCAGGCTGCCACCGAGCACCAGCAGGCGCGCACGGCGCTGGGCCAGGGGCGCGCGTTGTGCATCCATGAACAGCTCCGGGCGCACCGGGTTGCCGGTGGTGCGACGCTTGTCGCTGGCCTCGAAGGTGTTCGGGAAAGCTTCGCAGACCCGCGCCGAGAGTGGCACCAGCAACCGATTGGCGGTACCGGCACGGGCGTTCTGCTCGTGGATCACCAGCGGCACGCCGCACAGCCGCGCGGCCACACCGCCGGGGCCGGTCACGTAGCCGCCAAAGCCCAGCACGCAGACCGGCTTGAGCTGGCGAATGATGCGTCGCGCCTGCAGTACGGCCTTGATAAGGGTGAATGGCGCCTTGAGCAACGACAGTTTTCCTTTGCCGCGCAGGCCGCTGACCTGGATCAGGTGCAGTGGCAGGCCAGCCTGTGGCACCAGCTCGTTCTCGATGCCACGCGGGGTGCCCAGCCAGTGCACGGTAAACCCACGCGCCTGGAACTCACGGGCGCAGGCCAGGGCCGGGAATACGTGGCCCCCGGTGCCGCCCGCCATGATCAGTATGTTCTTGCCGTCAGCGGCCATGACTGGTCTCCTCGGCAAAATCGCTTTCGCTGAACTCGTGTTCCTCGCTGCCCAGGTGCGTGCGGCTCTCCCACTCGATACGCAGCAACAGGCCTACGCAGGCGCAACAGATCACCAGCGAACTGCCCCCGTAACTGAGGAACGGCAGGGTCAGGCCCTTGGTTGGCAGCAGGCCGACGTTCACCCCGATGTTGATCAGGAACTGGCCGATCCACAGGAACGCCAGGCCGAAGGCCACATAGGCGGCAAAGAACTGCTTGGCCTTCTCGGCCCACAGGCCGATGTACAGGGCACGCACGGTCACGAACACGAACAGTGCAATGGTCAGCAGCGAACCGACCACGCCCAGTTCTTCGGCCAATACCGAGAACACGAAGTCGGTGTGCGCTTCGGGCAGGTAGAACTGCTTCTGCACGCTGTTGCCCAGGCCAACCCCCAGCCACTCGCCACGGCCGAAGGCGATCAATGCCTGGGTCAGCTGGTAGCCCGAGCCGAACTGGTCGGACCACGGGTCGGTGAAGGTGATAAGCCGCGCCATCCGGTAGGGCTGCGCCTGTACCAGCACAAACACCGCCAGCACCGCCAACACCACCATGAGGCTGAAGCGGAACAGCCCCACCCCGCCGAGGAACAGCATGGCCGCCGCCGCGCCCATCATCACCACGGTGGCACCGAAGTCCGGCTCCATCAGCAGCAGGGCGGCCATGGGCAGCAGCACGATGAACGGCTTGAAGAAGCCCATCCAGGTTTCGCGCACTTCGGTCTGCCGGCGCACCAGGTAACCCGCCAGGTAGACGACCACGAACACCTTGGCGATTTCCGAAGGCTGGACGTTGAAGAAGCTGAAGCCGATCCAGCGCATGGAGCCGTTCACTTCGCGGCCGATGCCCGGCACCAGCACCAGCACCAGCAGGCCGAAGGCGCCCAGCAGCATCATGAAGCCCATGCGCTGCCAGGTGGCGATCGGCACCAGCATGGTTGCGCCGCAGGCAACCAGGCCAAGGAACACGTAAACCAGGTGGCGGAACATGTGGTAAAGCGGGTTGCCCGACTGCACCGCGGCCACTTCCGAGGACGCCGAGGTGATCATCACCAGGCCCAGGCCAAGCAAAGCCAGGCAGCCGGCGAGCATCGGGAAGTCCAGGTCGATGCCACGACCGCTGATCAGCGGCGACGGGTAGGGCTTGAAGATGCCGAAGATCATGCAAGACCTCCCGCTGCCTGGGCAAACAGGCGCCCGCGCTCTTCAAAGTTCTTGAACATGTCGAGGCTGGCGCACGCCGGCGACAGCAGCACCGCATCGCCGGCCTGGGCCAGTTCGGCACACTGCTGCACGGCGTCGTCGAGTGTCTTGACCCGTACCAGCGGCACGTCATCACCCAACGCTTCGGCCAGGCGTTCGGCATCACGGCCCAGCAATACCACGGCGCGGCAGAAGCGCTTGACGGGCTCGCGCAACGCAGTGAATTCAGCACCTTTGCCGTCGCCACCGGCGATCAGCACCAACTTGCCTTCGATATCGGCACCCAGGCCTTCGATGGCGGCCAGGGCAGCACCGACGTTGGTGGCCTTGGAGTCGTCGTACCAGTTCACGCCATTACGCTCGCGCACCCACTGGCAACGGTGGGCCAGGCCACCGAACTCACGCAGGGCTTCGAGCATGGGCTCGAACGGCAGGCCAGCGGCATGCCCCAGGGCCAGCGCCGCCAGGGCGTTGGACTGGTTGTGGGCACCACGCACCTTCAGCTCGCGCGCCGGCATCAGCGCCTGAAACTCGAACGCCAGGTACTTTTCACCGTCCACTTCACGCAGGCCAAAGGCCTTGAAGTCGGGTTGGTTGAGGCCGAAGGTCCAGCATGGGCGGCCTTCCACCGGCAATGGCCGGCTCAGGGCGTCCTGGCGGTTGACCACCACCTGGCGGGCACCGCGGAAAATCCGGTGCTTGGCCAGGTGGTAGGCCGGCAGGCCGCTGTAGCGGTCCATGTGGTCTTCGCTGATGTTCAGCACAGTGGCCACTTCTGCGTTGAGCTGGTCGGTGGTTTCCAGTTGGAAACTGGACAGCTCCAGCACGTACAGCTCGACGTCATCAGCCAGCAAGTCCAGCGCCGGGGTACCGAGGTTGCCGCCCACCGCCACGCGCTTGCCGGCCTTGGCGGCCATTTCGCCGACCAGGGTGGTAACGGTGCTCTTGGCGTTGGAACCGCTGATGGCAACGATCGGCGCCTTGGCGTGCTGGGCGAACAGCTCAATGTCACCGGACAGCTTCACGCCACGCGCGGCTGCCTGCTGCAGGGCCGGGGTGGCCAGGGCCAGGCCAGGGCTCACGTACAGCTCGTTGGCGCGGCACAGGAAGTCCACGTCCAGCTCGCCACAGCGCACTTCCACCTGCGGGTAATCACGGCGCAGGGTGTCCAGTTCCGGCGGTTGCTCGCGGGTGTCGGCGACCGCAAAGGCAATGCCCCGGTTCGCCAGGAAGCGAACCAGGGACATGCCGCTCTTGCCGAGGCCGACAACGATGCGGAATTGGTCGGAAGCGATCAAAGACACGCTCATCTACCTCAGTTTCAGGGTTGCAAGGCCAATCAGCACCAGAATCACGGTGATGATCCAGAAGCGGACGATCACCCGAGGCTCTGGCCAGCCCTTGAGTTCAAAGTGGTGGTGGATCGGCGCCATGCGGAACACGCGCTTGCCGGTCAGCTTGAAGGAAGCGACCTGGATCACCACCGACAGGGTTTCCACCACGAAGATGCCGCCCATGATGAACAGCACGATTTCCTGGCGGACGATGACGGCGATGGTGCCCAGCGCGGCGCCCAGCGCCAGCGCGCCGACGTCACCCATGAAGACTTGTGCCGGATAGGTGTTGAACCACAGGAAGCCCAGGCCGGCACCGATCAGCGCGCCGCAGAACACGATCAGCTCGCCCGAGCCCGGTACGTAAGGGATCAGCAGGTATTCGGCGAACTTCACGTTACCCGACAAGTAGCAGAAGATGCCCAGGGCGCCGCCGACCATCACCGTCGGCATGATTGCCAGGCCGTCGAGGCCATCGGTAAGGTTGACCGCGTTGCTGGAGCCGACGATGACGAAGTAGGTCAATACGACGAAGCCGACGCCCAGCGGGATGGTGACATCCTTGATGAACGGCAGGATCAATGTGGTCTCGACGCTGGTCGGCGCGGTCTTGTACAGGAACACGGCCGCAGCCAGACCGAACACCGACTGCCAGAAGTACTTCCAGCGGCTTGGCAGCCCACGGGAGTTCTTTTCGATCACCTTGCGGTAGTCGTCAACCCAGCCGATCGCGCCGAATGCCAGGGTAACGATCAGCACTACCCACACATAGCGGTTGGACAGATCAGCCCACAGCAGTGTGCTGATGGCGATGGCCGACAGGATCAGTGCGCCACCCATGGTCGGGGTGCCGGACTTGGACAGGTGCGATTGCGGGCCGTCGTTACGCACGGCCTGGCCGATCTGGCGGATTTGCAGGGTACGGATCATCCACGGCCCCAGCCACAGCGCCAGGGACAACGCGGTCAGTACACCAAGAATCCCGCGCAGGGACAGGTACTGGAAGACCGCGAAGCCTTTGTGGAACTGTTGCAGATACTCGGCCAACAGCAGCAGCATTAATGTTTCTCCCCGCTGGCACCGCACAATGCCGCCACGACGTTTTCCATCGCAGCGCTGCGCGAGCCCTTGATCAAGATAGTGGTGTCGCTGGCATTTTCGGCGCTAACCGCGTCGATCAGCTCAGCTTGAGTAGCGAAATGACGGCCATTGGCGCCGAACGCCTTGACCGCATGTGCCATGTTGGAACCCACTGCATACAGGGCGTCGACCTTGCCACGCGCGTAGTCACCCACCTGACGGTGGCCTTCTTCCGCCCATTGCCCCAATTCGCCGATATCCCCAAGCACCAGGACGGTGCGTCCGGAAAAGCCGGCGAGTATATCAATGGCTGCGCACATGGAGGTGGGATTTGCGTTGTAACTGTCGTCGATCACGCGCACACCATTCGGCGCGACCTGCGCCACGGTACGGCCCTTGACCGGCTGCACGGCAGCCAGGCCGGCAGCAATGCCGCTCAGGCTCAGACCAACGGCATGGGCGGCGGCGGCGGCGGCCAGGGCGTTGCTGACGTTGTGGGTACCCAGCAGGTTCAACTGCACCGGCACGCTGCCATCAGGCCCGTGCAGGGTGAACGACGGGCAGCCCCGGGCGTCGCGACCGATGGCGCTGGCGTGGAAATCCGCCTGCGGGTTATCCAGCGCAAACGTAAAGATGCGGTGACTGCCGGCACGCTTGTGCCAGATATCGAACGCCTTGTCGGCCAGGTTGAGGATGGCGATACCGCCCTCGCCCAGGCCTTCGAGAATCTCGCCCTTGGCTTCGACGATTTTCTCCGGGCCACCGAATTCGCCAACGTGGGCAGTACCGGCGTTATTGATGATGACTACCTGAGGTTGGGTCAGGCCGACGGTGTAGCGGATTTCGCCAATACGCGAAGCGCCCAGTTCGATCACTGCGGCGCTGTGCTCCGGGGCGATTTCCAGCAGGGTCAGCGGCGCGCCAAGGTCATTGTTCAGGTTGCCACGGGTGGCGTGCACCAGGCCACGGGTGCGCAGGATGCCAGCAAGCATTTCCTTGACCGTGGTCTTGCCACTGGAGCCGGTTATGGCCACCACCGGCTTGTCGAAGGCAGCGCGGTTCAGGGCGCCGAGCTGACCAAGCGCTACCCTGCAATCCTTGACCAGCAACTGCGGCAGGTCGACACCGGCCACCTCACGCTCGACCAGGGCGGCTACTGCGCCTTTGGCTTTGACATCAGCCAGGTAGTCATGGCCATCGAAACGCGGGCCGGCCAAGGCGACGAACAGTTGCCCGGCGCCGACACTGCGGCTGTCGATGCTGACACCGGTGAAGGTGGCGTCAGTACCGACTTGTTGACCACCCAGTGCTGTGGTCAGCTGGCTGAGTGTCATCGGCTTAAGCATGTGGAGCCTCCCAGGCTGCAAGGGCCTTCTCGGCTTCGATCAGGTCGGAGAAGTCATGGCGCTCGCCATTGATCTCCTGGTAATCCTCGTGTCCCTTGCCGGCCAGCACGATTACGTCGTTGGCAGCGGCTGAGGCGATCAGGTGCGTAATGGCTTGGCCACGGCCGGCGACGAACTCGACGTCGCCAGGCCTGGTGAAACCGGGGCGGATGTCGTCGAAGATGCGCAGCGGGTCTTCTGTGCGCGGGTTGTCGTCGGTGACCAGCACGCGGTCGGCCAGGCGCTCGGCCACTTCGGCCATCAATGGTCGCTTGCCGCGATCACGGTCGCCGCCGCAGCCGAACAGGCACAACAGCTTGCCGTGGGCATGCGGACGCAGGGCTTCAAGCACTTTTTCCAGGGCGTCCGGGGTGTGCGCGTAGTCGACCACCACCAGCGGCTTTTGGCCGCCGCCCAGGCGCTGCATGCGGCCTACCGGCCCTTGCAGTCGCGGGGTGACCTCCAGGATTTCGTCCAGCGCGTAATCCAGCGCCAGCAGGGTTGCCACCCCGGCCAGCATGTTGCTCAGGTTGAAGCGGCCCAGCAGCTGGCTGCGCAGGGTGCGCTCACCCTGGGCGGTGACCAGCGTGGCACGCACGCCATCGTCACTGAACACCGCTTCGCGGCAGAACAGGGAGGCATCGGGGTTTTCCAGGCTGTAGCTGAGCAGCCGGGTCTCGACAAGGTCGACACTCGGGCGGCGAGCAAAGTCTTCGGCCAGGCGACGACCAAATTCGTCATCCAGGTTGACCACCTGACAACGCAGGTTCGGCCAGGCGAACAGCTTGGCCTTGGCCGCCTCATAGGCCTGCATGCTGCCGTGGTAGTCCAGGTGATCACGGGACAGGTTGGTCATGACCGCGATGTCGAACGCCAGTGCGGCGACACGCCCCTGCTCCAGGGCGTGGGAGGAAACCTCCATGGCCACGGCCTTGGCGCCCTGCTTTTTCAGGTCGTAAAGGGTCGCCTGCACAGCAATCGGGTCTGGCGTGGTCAGGCGACCACTTTGCAGCTCACCGTAGAAGCCAGTACCCAACGTGCCAATAAGGCCGCAGCGCTGGCCGAGCGCATCAAGCGCCTGGGCCACCAACTGGGTGACGCTGGTCTTGCCGTTGGTACCTGTCACGCCCACCAGGTTCAGCTGGCGGCTGGGCTCACCATAGAAGCGCCCGGCGATGTCCGACAGCTGCGCGATCAGGCCTTTGACCGGAATCAGCGGCACATCGGTCAGCGGCAGCACGTTGGCGCCCTGCTCTTCATAGGCCACGGCGGCAGCGCCACGGGCCAAGGCATCGGCGATATGCTCGCGGCCATCGACCTTGGCGCCCGGCACGGCCAGGAACAGATCGCCCGGGCGCACACTGCGGCTGTCCAGGGTCAGTTCACGAATCAGCGGGTCGCGGCTGGCGTGAGCGAAAAGTTTGCTTAATGGCATTGTCATCATCCACGCCCTCCCTTGGCGGCTGCTGCATTGACTTGCGACTGTGCGGCGGGTGCCGGTGGCGGCAGGTTGTCTGGCGGCACGTTCATCAAACGCAGGGTGCCGGACATGACCTTGCTGAATACCGGTGCCGAAACCAGGCCACCGAAGTAACCACCCTTGCCCGGCTCGTCGATGACCACGACGATGGCGTAGCGCGGGTCGCTCATTGGGCCGAAGCCTGCAAACAGCGAGCGGTAGGCGTTTTCGGTGTAACCCTTGGAACCCACGGTGGCTTTACGCGCGGTACCGGACTTGCCGGCCACGTGATAGAACGGCACCTGGGCACGGAACACGCCACGCGGCGCTTCAATCACCTGCTGCAGCATGCCCTGAACGGTTTCGGCGGTTTCCTTCGGAATGGCCTGCACGGCTTCCGGCGCCTTGTCGACCTTGATGATCGACAGCGGCACCATCTTGCCGTCGTTGGCCAGCGCCGCGTAGGCATGCACCAGCTGCAGGGCGGTCACCGACAGGCCGTAGCCATAGGAAAGGGTCGCGGTCTCGGCCTTGCGCCACTCGCGGTGGTTGGGCAGGTTACCGACACGCTCACCCGGGAAACCAAGGCCGGTGTACTGGCCCAGGCCTACCTGGGACATGACCCGGTAGATGGCCTCGCCGCCAATGTCGAAGGCGATCTTGCTCATGCCGACGTTACTGGAGTTGATCAGGATGCCGGTCAGGTCGAGGATCGGGCCCTCGCTGCGCGACACGTCCTTGATGGTGTAGCGGCCGATCTGCAGGCTGCCCGGGTAAACCTCGACCTTGTCGGTCGGCTTCCAGCGGCCGCTTTGCAGTGCCGCACTCATGGAAATCGGCTTGACCGTGGAACCGGGCTCGAACACGTCGATGATCGCCCGGTTGCGCATCGCTGCCGGGAACATGCTGCGGCGGTTGTTCGGGTTGTAGGTTGGCTGGTTGACCATCGCCAAGACTTCACCGGTCTTGACGTCCATGATCACCAGGCTGCCGGCCTTGGCGTCCTGTTCGGCAATGGCGTTGCGCAGCTCGCGGGTAGCCAGGTATTGCAGGCGCAGGTCTATCGACAACGCCAAGGTCTTGCCGGCCTTGGCGTTCTTGGTTACCTGAATGTCCTTGATCAGCCGGCCACGCCGGTCCTTGATCACCTGGCGCTTGCCGGGCACGCCGGCCAGCCACTCGTCATAGGCCAGCTCCACCCCTTCGCGACCGTGGTCGTCGAGGTCGGTGAAACCAACCATGTGCGCAGTGACATCACCGGCCGGATAGAAGCGGCGGAATTCTTCCAGGCCGTACACACCTGGCACTTTCAGGTCCAGTACGTGCTGGCCCTGTTCCGGGGTCAGGCCGCGGACCAGGTAGATGAACTCCTTGCTGGCCTGCGCGGTCAGGCGTTCGACCAGTTGCTGCGGGTTTTGCCCAAGCGCTGCAGCCAGCTGTGGCCAGCGGTCTTTGGACGCCTGCATTTCCTTGGGGTTGGCCCACAGGGTAGTGACCGGGGTACTCACGGCCAATGGCTCACCGTTGCGGTCGGTAATCAGGCCGCGGTGCGCCGGGATAGGAATATGACGCAGGCTGCGCGCATCGCCCTGCCCCTTGAGGAAGTCACGGTCAACTACCTGCAGGTCGATGATGCGCCAGCAGATGGCACCCACCATGATTGCCAGCAAGCCGATCACCACGCGGAAGCGCCACGGGTAGAGTGCGCCTTCGAGCTTCATCATGGCGCCACCATCCGCACTTCGTCAGCCGAAGGCACGCGCATCTTCAATTGCTCGGAAGCCAGGTTTTCGATGCGGCTAGCGGCAGTCCAGGTGCTCTGTTCGAGAATCAGCCGGCCCCACTCGGCCTGGGCCTTGTCACGCTCGTTCAACTCGCCGTAAAGGGTGTTGAGCAACTGGCGGTTCCAGTGCGCGCTGTAGGACACGGCGACGGCCGAAACCAGCACGCCGACAAACAGCAGAAGCATCAGGAAGCTTCCGCCTGGCAAAGGCTTGGCAAAGAGCCTGCTCACCGCAGCTTCTCCGCCACACGCATCACGGCGCTACGCGACCGTGGGTTGGCCTTGAGCTCGGCTTCGGAGGCGAACTGGGCCTTGCCGATGAGCTTGATTTTCGGCTCGAAGACCTTGTGCTGTACCGGCAGGTTGCGTGGCAGGTTGTCGGCCTCGCCCTTGACCAGCTTGCGCATGAACAGCTTGACGATACGGTCCTCAAGCGAGTGGAAACTGATCACTGCCAGGCGGCCACCGACCTCGAGCGCATCCAGCGCAGCCTCAAGGCCAGCCTCCAGGTCACCCAGCTCGTTGTTGACATGGATACGCAGCCCCTGGAAGGCACGGGTAGCCGGGTTCTTGCCTTTTTCCCAGGCAGGGTTGGCAACCTTCAGCACTTCTGCCAGGTCGGCAGTACGGGTGAACGGCTCCTTCTCACGGCGCTCGACCACGGCACGCGCCATACGGCCGGAGAAGCGCTCTTCACCGTACTCCTTGAAGACGCGGGCAATTTCTTCGACAGGCGCCGTGGCGATGAACTCGGCGGCACTGATGCCCTGATCCGGGTTCATGCGCATGTCCAGCGGGCCATCATTGAGGAAGCTGAAGCCACGCTCGGGGTCATCCAGTTGCGGCGAGGACACGCCCAGGTCCAGCAGTACACCGCTGACCTTTCCGTGCAGGCCGCGCTCGGCCACTTCCGCACCCAGCTCGGCAAAGCTGCGCTGCACAATGACAAAGCGGCCGTCTTCGGCCGCCAGCGCTTGCCCTGTGGCAATCGCCTGTGGATCTTTGTCGAAGCCCAGCAGCCGCCCTTGCGGCCCGAGCTTGCTGAGAATCAGCCGGCTGTGTCCGCCACGGCCGAAGGTGCCGTCCAGATAGCAACCGTCGGCGCGCAGGGCCAATGCCTCGACAGCCTCGTCGAGCAGGACGGTAATGTGGTTGAAGCCGCTATCTATGGTCACAGGATCAGGTCACGCAATTCGTCGGGCATGGCGCCCGGTTGTTGAATAGCTGCAAGGTCGGCTGCCGAAACCGTGTTCCAGGCATCTTCATCCCACAGCTGGAATTTGTTCAGTTGCCCCACCAGCATCGCCTTCTTGTCGAGCTTGGCGTACTCACGCAGGCGGGGCGGCACCAGGAAACGCCCACTGCCATCGAGCTCCAGGTCAACCGCATTACCGATCAGCAAACGCTGCAGGCGGCGGTTTTCCTCACGCAACGATGGCAAGGCTCGCAACTTGGCTTCTATCTGTTCCCACTCATCGAGGGGGTATACGCACAAGCAGGGGTCAACGGCGTCAATGGTCACGATCAGCTGGCCATTGCAACGCGAATCGAGCTCGTCACGGTACCGGCTCGGCATGGCGAGACGTCCCTTGGCATCGAGGCTGACGGCGTTGGCTCCGCGGAACACGGCTGCGATTCCCCACAATATTAGCTTTTTTGTGCCAGAAAACCCACTTCATCCCACTTTCTGCCACTTGCGCACACTATAGGAATCCGCCCGCAGCACCGTCAAGGCACGTTCATAAGGAAAAGCCTTACAGGACCGAGATTTAGCGCGATAAGGGAATGTGGAACGATTACCCAGCAGAAGAAAACACGAGAAAAATCAAACCCACGCAAGCAAATGGAGTTCGAAGTTAAAGTGATTTATGAAGAGTAAGATTTTTTCGGTATTACCAGAGAGGATCTGCTATCGAATCAAGCAGGGGAGGAAAAGGTGGAGAGTCGATCTGTAAGCCGGGTTTTGTCGAGGACAGTCATTCCTCTACGACGGCCATCACTGGACGCCTCTAGCAACCTACCCGGTTCCGACGCGGGCCACGCCTGATGGAACCCTATTTGGTCTTGCTCCGAGTGGGGTTTACCTAGCCACGAACTGTTGCCAGCCGTGCGGTGCGCTCTTACCGCACCTTTTCACCCTTACCGGCACCGAAGTGCTTAGGCGGTTATTTTCTGTGGCACTTTCCGTAGGCTCGCGCCTCCCAGGCGTTACCTGGCACTCTGCCCTATGGAGCCCGGACTTTCCTCCCCCTGCTGCTCACACAACAAAAAGTTGCGGAACAAAAACAGGCAGCGACTGTCCGATCGACTCTCCGCCGCCAAGGTTACCGGCACGCGCGCACAAGAACAAGCAATACCGGCATTTATATCAAACTGCCACTATTCGGCTTTCTGCTTTTCCAGGGCAAGTTGATACAAAAGGTTCTTGCGCACCCCGGTAATTTCCGCCGCCAGCGCCGCCGCCCGCTTCAGTGGCAACTCGGCCAATAGCAGGTCGAGCACTCGCTGGGCCTCGGCACTGATGGCCTGCTCGCCTTCCGGCGCGCTCCAGCCGCCCACCAGT
This sequence comes from Pseudomonas sp. SAS7, assembly GCF_052112345.1. Classification (NCBI taxonomy): domain Bacteria; kingdom Pseudomonadati; phylum Pseudomonadota; class Gammaproteobacteria; order Pseudomonadales; family Pseudomonadaceae; genus Pseudomonas; species Pseudomonas sp. SAS7. The sequence continues at coordinate 300,003 of NZ_JBEGGO010000004.1, forward strand.
ACCACGCATTCACCACGCTGCTGGTTGCTGTCGCCGGCAACGAACGCCCGCAGCTCGGCCAGCGGCAGGCCCTTGAGGGTTTCGAAGGTCTTGGTCAGTTCCCGTGCCAGCAGTGCCGGGCGGTCGCCACCAAATACCAGCTCCATGTCTTCAAGGCATTCGAGGATGCGGTGCGGGGCTTCATAGAAAATCAGCGTGCGCGGCTCTTCCTTCACCTGCTCGAGGCGCGCCCGGCGCCCTGCCTGCTTGGCCGGCAGGAAGCCTTCGAAGATGAAGCGGTCCGACGGCAAGCCGGCCGCCGACAGGGCAGCGATCAAGGCGCAGGCGCCCGGCACCGGCACCACGCTCACCCCCGCAGCCCGCGCCTGGCGCACCAGGTGGTAGCCCGGGTCGGAAATCAGCGGCGTGCCGGCATCGGAAACCAGTGCCACGTTCTCGCCAGCCAGCAGCTTGGTGAGAAAACGCCCACCCTCGTCACGCTCGTTGTGTTCATGACAGGCCGCCAGCGGTGTGTCGATGCCAAAGTGTTGCAGCAGGCGGATCGAATGGCGGGTGTCTTCGGCAGCGATCAGCGCCACATCCGCCAGCACCTTCAGCGCCCGGGCGCTCATGTCGTCGAGGTTGCCGATGGGGGTTGCCACCACATACAGCGTCCCCACCGTGGATTTCGAAGCCCCTGCCACATCAGTCACTGCGCACACCTGTCATTCGGATCAAAGGCGCCATTGTAGCCCGAGCGCCTGCAACAGGGCGCAAAGAACTTCGCCGGCGATCAGCTGCAAGCCACCTATAGTGAAGGATCAGCACAGCAACATCGCGCCCCGGCCAGTGCTTGGGTACAATTGCCGGCCAACTTGATCGAGTAACAGGACCTTTACATGATCGCTTGCCTGCGGCTGCTCACAGCCCTCTGCCTCGCTGCCCTGCTGGCAGCTTGCGCCAGCTCGCCCTCATCCAGCCTGGGCGAACTGCCGCGCACCCCGGACGCCAGCATCGAGCAACTGCTCGAAAAGGCCGCTTCCAGCAAGTCTGCGGAAGACGCCGCACTGCTGCGCCTGAGCGCGGCCGACCTGGCCTACAAGCAGAAGGACTTCCCACGCGCCGCACGCATTCTTGAGCAAGTCCCGCTGGACACGCTCAAGCCGGCCCAGCAAGTGTTCGCCAGCACCCTCGCGGCCGAGCTGGCCATGAGCCGCAACCAGCCCAAGGCGGCCCTCACCGCCCTGGCCCACCCCAGCCTGCAACGAGTAGCCGAGCTGCCGGCAGAGCAGCAAGCGCGCACCTACAACGTGCACGCCGCCGCCCTGGAAGCCGACGGCCAGGCCCTGGCTGCCGCGCAACAGCGCATGCTGCTGGCCCCGCTGCTCAGCGGCCAGGCTGCCAGCGCCAACAATGACGCTATCTGGGCCCTGGTCGCCTCGTTGCCGGCAGAGCAACTGCAGCAGCCCGCCAACGATCAGACCCTGGCCGGCTGGACCAGCCTGGCCTTCGCCGTGAAAAGCGCCGGCACCCTGGAACAGCAGCAAGCGGCCATCGACACCTGGGTCAAACAGCACCCGGACCACCCTGCTGCACAGCAACTGCCGCAGGCACTGACCAAGCTCAAGGAACTGGCCAGCCAGCCACTGACCAAGATTGCCCTGCTGCTGCCTCAGGAAGGCCCGCTGGCCGGTGTTGCGCGCGCCCTGCGTGACGGCTTCATGGCCGCCCACTTCCAGGCCCAGCAAACCGGTCAGCCAGCGCCTGCGGTGCAGGTGTTCGACAGCTCGCGCATCGGCTCGCTCGACGATTTCTACAACCAGGCGCAGGCCGCCGGCGTGCAACTGGTCATTGGCCCACTTGAAAAGCCACTGGTCAAACAACTGGCCGCCAAACCACAACTGCCGATCACCACCCTGGCCCTGAACTACGCCGACGCAGGTCAGAAGGCCCCGCCGCAACTGTTCCAGTTCGGCCTGGCTGCCGAAGACGAAGCGCGCGAAGTCGCCCGCCGCGCCCGCGCCGACGGCATGGTCCGCGCCGTCGCTCTGGTGCCGAGTGGCGAATGGGGTGATCGCGTGCTGGCCGCCTTCCGCCAGGACTGGGAAGGCAATGGCGGCACCCTGCTCGCCGCCGAGCGCATCGCCCAGCCGGTTGCCCTGGCCCAGCAGATCGCCGACCTGTTCCAGTTGCGCCAGAGCGAAGGCCGCGCCAAGAGCCTGCAGAGCACGGTAGGTGGCAGCATCGCCGCACAACCGTCGCGCCGCCAGGATATCGATTTCATCTTCCTGGCCTCGACCCCGCAACAGGCCCAGCAGATCAAGCCGACCCTGAACTTCCAGTACGCCGGTGACGTACCGGTATACGCCACCTCGAACCTGTACAGCGCCAGCGGTGACGTCAACCAGTACAACGACATGAACGGCATCCGCTTCTGCGAAACGCCGTGGCTGCTCGACACCAGCAACAGCCTGCGCCAGCAGGTGGTACAGCAATGGCCGCAGGCCGCTGGCAGCCTTGGCCGCCTGTACGCCATGGGCGTCGATGCCTACAGCCTGGCGCCGCGCCTGGGCCAGCTGAAAGCGCTGCCGGACAACCGCGTCCAGGGCCTTTCGGGCAGCCTGAGCATCAACGCCAACCAGCGTATCGAGCGCCAGCTGCCATGGGCCGAGTTCGCCGGCGGCCAGGTCAAGCGCCTGCCTGACACCGCCCGCTGATGGCAACAGCGTCGCCCACCAGCGCCGGGCAAGCAGCAGAAACCCAGGCCCTTGAGTACCTTCAAGGGCAGGGCCTGCAGCTACTGGCGCGCAATTGGCGATGCAAAGGCGGTGAGCTTGATCTGGTCATGCTTGACGCCGATACAGTAGTATTCGTCGAAGTCCGCTACCGGTTGCACGCGTGCTTCGGTGGCGCCCTCGAAAGCATCGACGGGCGCAAGCAGAAACGGCTGGTGCTCGCCGCCAGCCTGTACCTGCAGAAGGCGCCCCACTGGGGCAACCACCCCTGCCGCTTCGACGTAGTCGCCCTGCAGGGCAGCCACCATGCAGGCAGACCGCTTCAATGGCTGAAAAACGCCTTCGAATGCTGAACCCACTTCGTTTTTTTTGCTCTATGTTTCGCGGGCTGGTCGTTGATGCGCGCAGCAAAGGCCACCGCCCCACTTAAGGTCACCAGATGGACATGCAATCCCGAATTCGCCGGCTGTTCCAGGCCAGCATCGATACCAAGCAACAGGCAATGGACATCCTGGCACCGCACATCGAGCAGGCCAGCCTGGTCATGGTCAATGCGCTGCTCAACGAGGGCAAGATGCTCGCCTGTGGCAACGGCGGCTCGGCCGGTGATGCCCAGCACTTTTCGTCGGAACTGCTCAACCGTTTCGAGCGCGAGCGCCCGAGCCTGCCAGCCATCGCGCTGACCACCGACAGCTCGACCCTGACCTCGATCGCCAACGACTACAGCTACAACGAAGTCTTTTCCAAGCAGATTCGCGCCCTGGGCCAGCCCGGCGACGTTCTGCTGGCGATCTCCACCAGCGGCAATTCGGCCAACGTGATCCAGGCGATCCAGGCCGCACATGACCGCGAAATGATTGTCGTAGCATTGACTGGCCGCGACGGCGGCGGCATGGCTTCACTGCTGCTGCCCGAAGACGTGGAAATCCGCGTACCTTCGACGGTTACCGCACGCATCCAGGAAGTCCACCTGCTGGCGATCCACTGCCTGTGCGATCTGATCGACAGCCAACTGTTCGGGAGTGAAGAATGACCCCTATGCGCCTCGGCCTGATGGCCCTGACCCTGTGCCTGAGCGTCACCGGTTGCAGCTCGGTACTCACCTCTACCCGCAATTCGCCGATCGAAGACGATCGCGGTACGCGCACCATTGGCAGCAAGATCGACGATTCGCTGATCGAGACCAAGGCGTCGGTGAACATTTCCAAGGCCAGCCCTGACCTGGACAAGGGCTCGCACATTGTTGTCAGCAGCTACAACGGCATCGTCCTCCTGGCCGGCCAGACCCCACGCGCCGACCTCAAGAGCCTCGCCGAGCAGACCGCCGGCCAGGTGCAGCGGGTGAAGAAAGTGCATAACGAGCTGCAAGTGATGCAGCCCTCCTCCATCCTGGCACGCAACAACGACGCCTGGCTGACCACCAAGATCAAGACCCAGATGCTGGGTGACAGCGCCGTGCCAAGCTCGCGCATCAAGGTGATTACCGAAAACGGCATCGTCTATCTGCTCGGCCTGGTAACCCAACAGGAGGCCAATTCGGCCACTGCCGTGGTACAGGGCGTGTCGGGCGTGCAGAAGATCGTCAAGCTGTTCGAGTACATCGACTGATTCTTTGCTGCCTGCACCGGCCTCTTCGCGGGTAAACCCGCTTTCACAGGGATCTCACAGCTTTCAAGCCTTGTGCATTTCTGTGGGAGCGGGTTTATCGAAGCGTCGAACCGCCGCGAAAGGGCCAGTACAAGCAACAACAATGCCCCACCTTTCAGAAACCCAGGAAACACCGCATGAAAAAGCTTCTGCTGCCTGCCCTGCTGATCGGCACCTTCGCCACCCTGGCCGGCTGCTCCACTCCAAGCCTGATCACCCTCAACGATGGCCGTGAAATCCAGGCTGTCGACGCACCGAAGTACGACCGCGAGGCAGGCTTCTACGAGTTCCAGCAACTCGACGGCAAGCGCACCCGCATCAACAAGGACCAGATACGCACTATCAGCGACCTGTAACCCGAAGTTGGCGGCAAAGAAAAAGGCGATCCGGTTGGATCGCCTTTTTTGTTACTTGACCACCTTCAGGCTTGGCCGACCACTTGGGCGCGGCGGCTGGCCCCCGCCTTCTGGCGGGCCATCGTCGTCCGGCTGTACATCATCTTCTTCCAGCTCGTCGCCATCCATCGGCGACTCCAGCTCGAAGACCATGCCCTGGCCATTTTCGCGGGCATAGATGCCCAGGATGGCGCCAACCGGCACGAACAGCGAATGGGCCACGCCACTGAAGCGGCCCTCGAAGCTGACCGCGTCGTTATCCATGTGCAGGCTGCGCACGGCACTTGGCGAAATATTCAGGACGATCTGGCCATCGCTGGCGAAACCATCCGGCACCTGCACTTTCGGGTATTCGGCATTGACCAGCATATGGGGCGTGCAATCGTTGTCGACGATCCACTCATACAGTGCTCGAACCAGATAGGGGCGACTGGAGTTCATCAACAGCTCCTTAAAGCTTGCGCATTTCACGTTCTACGGAGGACAGGCTCGCCAGGAAAGGCTCGCGGGCAAACTGCCGCTCCATGTAATCCAGCAGCGGCTTGGCTTGCCGCGGCAATTCGATACCCAACACTGGCAAGCGCCAGAGTATGGGCAATAGACAACAATCGACCAGGCTTTGATCCTCACTCATGAAACAGGCGTACTCACCAAACAATGGCGAGACGCCGGTGAGGCTTTCGCGCAGGGCCTTGCGTGCCTCGACACGGGCGGCCTCGGTGCTGCGCGAGTCCAGCACGGTGTCGGCCAGGGCACACCAGTCGCGCTGGATGCGGTGCATCAGCAAACGGCTGTTACCCCGTGCAACCGGGTACACCGGCATCAGCGGCGGGTGCGGGTAACGCTCCTCGAGGTATTCCATCACCACGGTCGACTCATACAACGCCAGGTCACGGTCAACCAGGGTCGGCACACTGCCGTAAGGGTTTACCTCGGCCAGCTTGGCCGGCAGGCGACTGGGGTCGACATCGATGACCTGCACGCTGACACCCTTCTCGGCCAGCACAAGGCGTACCCGATGAGAATAGTGATCAGCGGGATCGGAATAGCAGGCTAACCTGTTGGTTGCGCCCATGTAGCGGCTCCTCGCACGGGATGCTTGTGCAACTGTAAATGAAAACGCGCCTGGGGCCCCCTGGCAAAACTGCCAGGGCGCCCCAGGCGCGTTCAACAACCAGAAACTACTGCGTGATCAGTGCACGTCCTTCCAGTATTCACGCTTGAGCAAATAGGCGAATACGAAGAAGAAAGCCAGGTACAGCAACACGTAGGTACCAATGCGCTGGCTTTCCAGTTTGACCGGGTTGGCCGAATAGGCCAGGAAGGTCACCAGGTTCTTGACCTTCTCGTCGAACTGCTCGGTGGTCAGGGTACCGGATTTCGGCGTGACGGTCAGCTGGTCACAGGCTTCATGGGTGATCGGGCTGCCGGTCAACGGGTCGAATTGCTTCTTGCCATCGGTTACCGTCTGCACCTGCTTGCAGCCAATCACCTGGTTACCCTGCAAGCCAACCAGCACGTTAGGCATGCCCACGTTCGGGAACACCTTGTTGTTCACCCCGTAAGGCCGCGATGGGTCCTCGTAGAAGCTGCGCAGGTAGGTGTACAGCCAATCGGTGCCCCGCACACGGGCGACCAGGGTCAGGTCGGGCGGCGCAGCGCCAAACCAGGTCTTGGCGTCACTGGGCTTCATGCCGATCTGCATGTGGTCACCGATCTTGGCACCGGTGAACACCAGCTTCTCGAGCATCAGCTCGTGGGGGATGCCCAGGTCGTCGGCCACCCGCTCGTAACGCTGGAACTTGGCACTGTGGCAGCCCATGCAATAGTTGGCAAAGGTGCGCGCACCGTCCTGCATGGCGGCCTTGTCGGTCAGGTCGATATCGGCCTTGTCCAGCTCCAGGCCGTGTTCGGCAGCGAAGGAAAAGGCAGGCATCACTGCCAGCAAAAATACTGCAATCAACTTTTTCATCAGCCAGTCACCCTTTCCGGAACCGGTTTGGTCTTCTCGAGCCTTGTGTAGAACGGCATCAGCAGGAAGTAGGCGAAGTACAACACCGTGCACACCTGCGACAGCAAGGTACGCCCAGGTGTCGGCGCCAGTACGCCCAGCACGCCGAGGATGACGAAGGCCACGCAGAACACCAGCAGGAAGACCTTGCTGATCCAGCCCTTGTAACGCATGGAACGCACCGGGCTGCGGTCGAGCCAGGGCAGTACGAACAGCACGGCGATGGCCGCGCCCATGGCAATCACGCCCATCAACTTGTCAGGCACCGCCCGCAAGATGGCGTAGAACGGTGTGAAGTACCACACCGGTGCGATGTGCTCAGGCGTCTTGAAGGCGTTGGCCTGCTCGAAGTTCGGTTTTTCCAGGAAGTAACCGCCCATTTCCGGGAAGAAGAACACCACGGCGCAGAACACGAAGAGGAACACCACCACGCCGACGATATCCTTGACGGTGTAGTACGGGTGGAACGGAATGCCGTCCAGCGGAATGCCGTTTTCGTCCTTTTTCTTCTTGATGTCGACACCATCGGGGTTGTTCGAACCCACTTCGTGCAGGGCAAGAATGTGCAGCACTACCAGGCCAAGAATCACGATTGGCAGGGCGACCACATGCAGGGCGAAGAAGCGGTTCAGGGTGATGCCCGAAATCAGGTAGTCACCACGGATCCACTGGGTGAGATCGTCACCGATTACCGGAATGGCACCGAACAGCGAGATGATCACCTGGGCACCCCAGTACGACATCTGGCCCCACGGCAGCAGGTAGCCCATGAAGGCTTCGGCCATCAGCGCCAGGTAGATCAGCATGCCGAACAGCCAGACCAGCTCGCGCGGCTTCTGGTAGGAGCCATAGAGCAGGCCGCGGAACATGTGCAGGTAGACCACGATGAAGAACGCAGACGCACCGGTGGAGTGCAGGTAGCGCAGGATCCAGCCGTATTCCACGTCACGCATGATGTACTCGACCGAGGCGAACGCCTCTTCCGCCGAGGGCGTAAAGCTCATGGTCAGCCACACACCGGTGACGATCTGATTGACCAGTACCAGCAATGCCAGGGAGCCGAAGAAGTACAGGAAGTTGAAGTTCTTGGGCGCGTAATACTTACTCAGGTGGTCTTCCCACATCTTGGTGGCGGGGAAGCGAGCATCAATCCAGTCCATGAACTTGCTCATCATGCGTTCTCCTGGTCGACGCCGATGACGATGATGTCGTCCGTCTCGTAAGAGTGCGGCGGCACTGGCAGGTTGAGAGGTGCCGGCTGCGACTTGTAGACACGGCCAGCCAGGTCGTAGTGGGAACCGTGGCACGGGCAGAAATAGCCACCGACCCACTTCGGACCAAGGTCAGCAGGCGCAACTTCCGGGCGGAAGGTGGGCGAACATCCCAGGTGCGTGCACAGGCCGACGAGAATGAGGATTTCCGGCTTGATCGAGCGAACCTCAGGGTCGACGTAGGTCGGCTGCACCGAGGCCTTGGACTCGGGATCAGAAAGGTCACCCGTGATTTTTTTCAGGTTGCCGAGGATTTCCTGCGTTCGGCGCACGATGAATACCGGCTGGCCACGCCATTCGGCCACCATCTGCTGCCCGGCCTCGACCTTGGCGATATTGACCTTCACCGGTGCACCCGCGGCTTTCGCCTTGGCACTGGGAAACCATGACCCCACGAACGGTACCGCAGCCCCCACTGCTCCCGCTGCCCCGACCACGGATGTCGCGGCTACGAGGAAGCGGCGCCGGCCTGCGTTGACGCCGTCATTGCTCATTCAGTCCTCTCCCATCAGCTTGCTTGGCCTGTTGAACCAGGCTCGTACTTAGGTTGTGTCAATGGCACTAAAATTTGGCAGCCATGGTAAGAAACAAATCCACACACTGACAAGGTGATTACCCAAGCAAGGGCCACAACCCGCGCTTTGCTTGATCTGCGTCTATGCGACAAGCGGCCACTGACATGCTGACAGGTTAGTTCAAGCCAAAAAAAAAGCCCGGTTCCAAGGAACCGGGCTTTTTTCGACTGCCGAAGCGGTATTAACGCTTGGAGTACTGAGGACGCTTACGCGCTTTACGCAGACCCACTTTCTTACGCTCGACTTCACGAGCGTCGCGGGTGACGTAGCCAGCACGACGCAGAGCGCCACGCAGGGTTTCGTCGTATTCCATCAGAGCGCGGGTGATACCGTGACGGATCGCACCGGCTTGACCGCTGACACCACCACCGGAAACGGTGACGTAGATGTCGAACTTCTCAACGGTTTCAGTCAGCTCGAGTGGCTGGCGAACAACCATGCGAGCGGTTTCGCGACCGAAGAACACGTCCAGAGAACGGTTGTTGATGGAGATGTTACCAGTACCCGGACGCAGGAATACGCGAGCGGTTGCGGTCTTGCGACGGCCAGTGCCGTAATTTTGAGTCGCCGACATAATGAACTATCCCGTTAGATCTTCAGTTCTTGAGGCTGCTGAGCAGTGTGTGGGTGAGCAGCACCCGCGTACACTTTCAGCTTGCGGTACATGTCGCGACCCAGCGGGTTCTTAGGCAGCATGCCTTTGACCGCGGTTTCGATAACACGCTCAGGGGCCTTGGCGATCAACTTCTCGAAGTTGATTTCCTTGATACCGCCCGGGAAGCCGGAGTGGGAGTAGTACATTTTGTCGGAAGACTTGGCACCAGTCACACGAACCTGCTCGGCGTTGATAACGACGATGTAGTCGCCGGTGTCAACGTGAGGGGTGTATTCTGGTTTGTGTTTGCCACGCAGACGGCTAGCGATTTCGGTAGCCAGACGACCCAGGGTCTGGCCAGCGGCGTCGACTACGAACCACTCGCGCTTTACTGTTTCCGGTTTAGCAGTAAAAGTTTTCATTCTCTAAAGCCTCAGAGGCCGCCCAGCGAAAAATAGACGGCGAATCTTACTGGATAGTGCACACGTTGCCAAGAGCAAGCGCGCAGCCGAACACAGACGCTTTTGGGGGCTCGGGTCGGGCACGCCAATGTTCGACGGGGTTCTTCCTGCGTGATGGTGCATCACTTCCGCCACGCGGAGAGGGGCTGAATTATCCAGATTGCGAGAAAAATTTCAACCTGCTTTGATAGGTATCTATTGCCAAGGAGTGTCTAACCGATGGAATACCGCCAGCTCGGCCGTACCGACCTCAATGTCAGCGCCCTGTGCCTGGGCACCATGACCTGGGGTGAACAGAACGTTCAGGCCGAAGCCTTCGAACAGATTACCCGGGCCAAGGCCGCCGGGGTCAACTTCATCGACACCGCCGAGATGTACCCGGTGCCGCCCCGCCCGGAAACCTACGCAGCCACCGAGCGCATCATCGGCAACTGGTTCCGTGACAACGGTGATCGCGACGACTGGGTGCTGGCCAGCAAGGTTGCAGGCCCTGGCAACGGCATCAGCCACATTCGCGACGGCCAGCTCAAGCACAACCGCCAGCACATCGTCGCGGCGCTGGAGGAGAGCCTGAAGCGCCTGCAGACCGACCGTATCGACCTGTACCAGCTGCACTGGCCGGAACGCAGCACCAACTTCTTCGGCAAGCTGGGCTACCAGCACCTGCCCCAGGACCACTTCACCCCGCTGGAAGAAACCCTCGAAGTACTCGACGAGCAGGTGCGTGCGGGCAAGATCCGCCACATCGGCCTGTCCAACGAAACGCCGTGGGGCACCATGAAGTTCCTGCAACTGGCCGAAAGCCGGGGCTGGGCGCGGGCGGTATCGATCCAGAACCCGTACAACCTGCTCAACCGCAGCTTCGAGGTGGGCCTGGCGGAAGTGGCCATCCGCGAGCAGTGCGGCCTGCTGGCCTATTCGCCGCTGGCGTTCGGCATGCTCTCGGGCAAGTACGAGAATGGCGCACGGCCGGGCAACGCGCGCCTGACCCTGTTCAGCCGCTTTGCCCGCTATTCCAACCCGCAGACCGTGGCAGCCTGCAGCCGTTACGTGCAACTGGCCCGCGAGCACGGTCTGGACCCGGCGCAGATGGCCCTGGCGTTCGTCACCCGGCAGCCGTTCGTGACCAGCAACATCATTGGCGCGACCAGCCTGCAACAGCTGGACAGCAACCTGGCAAGCCTTGAGCTGAGCCTGAGCGATGAGTTGCTGGCGGCGATCGAAGCCATTCACCAGGAGCAGCCGAACCCGGCGCCTTGATCGCCAGAGGGGCTGCTTTGCAGCCGCTCTGTTACATAGGCTAGACACAATCGCCAAAAAATAAGACGATCCAGCCGGTGATTGACCACTCTACCCTATAAGAACAATGACAATGATGTTTACCCAACCCTCCGCGTCGCTGCGGCGCGTCAGCATCCTGGCCATTGACAAGGTGTTTGCTTCGACCTTGATGCAGGCCAAGGATTTCTTCCATCTCGCCAGCCTGCGTTACAGCAAGCAGCTGGGCCTGGGCTTGCAGCCCATGTTCGAGATCCACCTGGTGAGCCCCGACGGCCAGCCTGTGGACAGCTTCAGCAATGTGCAGCTACCGGTCGACGGTGGCCTGGACGACGCCGATGTGATCATCCTCCCGGCCTACTGGGACGATTTCGACAACCTGCTGCAACGTTATCCACAGGTGCTGCCATGGCTGCGTGAACAGCATGCCCGCGGTGCGGTGCTGTGCGCCGAGGCCAGTGGTGTGTTCTGGCTGGCCGAATCCGGCCTGCTCGATGGCAAGGAGGCGACGACCTACTGGCGCTTCTTCACCAGCTTTGCCGAACGCTTTCCGAAGATCCGGCTGAACCAGGACAAGCACCTGACCGACGCCGACAATATCTATTGCGCTGGCGGCGCCACGTCGGCCTGCGACCTGTACATCTACCTGATCGAGCGCTTCTGCGGCGCCAACGTGGCCCGCGCCGTGGCCCGCGACATCCTCTACGAAGTACAGCGCAACTACACCCCGGGGCGCATGGGCTTTGGCGGGCAGAAGCTGCATCAGGACCTGATCATCCTGCAGATCCAGCACTGGCTGGAGGAACACTTCGCCGACAAGTTCCGCTTCGAGGATGTGGCCCGCAACCACGGCATGAGCATCCGCAACTTCATGCGCCGCTTCCAGGGCGCGACGGGTGACAAGCCGCTGCACTACCTGCAACGGCTGCGGATCGAGACCGCCAAGGGGTTGCTATCCAGCACGCGCAAGAGCATCAAGACCATCAGCTACGAAGTTGGCTATGACGATGCCAGCTTCTTTGCGCGGCTGTTCCGCCAGCACACCGAGCTGTCGCCGAACCAGTATCGGCAGCAGTTCATGCAAGAGGCTTGAGCGCCATGGGGCTGCTTTGCAGCCCATTCGCGGCACAAGGCCGCTCCTACAAGAGATCGCGTACCAGCATGGAATCGCATTCCCCCTGTAGGAGCGGCCTTGTGCCGCGAATGGGCCGCAAAGCGGCCCCAGCTTCTTATGGCTTGTGCGCGCGCGACAGGAATTCGTGCGACTGCATCTCCAGCAACCGGCTCAGGGTACGCTGGAACTCGAAGCTCAGGCGCCCGCCGGTGTACAGGTCTTTGAGCTCTACCTCGGCCGAGATGATCAGCTTGACGTTGCGGTCGTAGAACTCGTCCACCATGTTGATGAAGCGACGGGCGATGTCGTCGGTGGCGACACCCATCTGCTCCACATTGCTCAACAGCACGGCGTGGAAGATCTTGCCCAGTTCGATGTAGTCGTTCTGGCTGCGCGGCCCATCGCACAGGGCACGGAAGTCGAACCAGGCGACATCGTCACAGGTGCGCAGGGCATTGATCGGACGGTTCTCGATCATCAGCACATCGTTCTCGACCGCCTGGGTGCACTCAGGCGTCAGCGCCTTGAAGCTGGCGCGCATGCTCTGGTGCGCCGCATCGTTGAGCGGGTAGTGGAACAGTTCGGCCTGCTCCAGGTGACGCAGACGGTAGTCGACCCCACTGTCAACGTTCACCACGTCGGTGTACTGCTTGATCATGGCAATGGCTGGCAGGAAGCGGGCGCGTTGCAGGCCGTCCTTGTACAGGCCATCCGGCACGATGTTGGAGGTAGCCACCAGCGACACGCCGTTCTTGAACAGCTCTTCCATCAGGGTGCCGAGGATCATGGCGTCGGTAATGTCCGACACGAAGAATTCGTCGAAGCAGATCACCCTGGCTTCGTCGCTGAAACGCTTGGCGATGATGGTCAGCGGGTTCTTCTCGCCCTTGAGGGTTTTCATTTCCTCGTGCACGCGCTTCATGAAGCGGTGGAAGTGCGTACGCATCTTCTGCTTGAACGGCAGCGCTTCATAGAAGGTATCGACCAGGTAGGTCTTGCCTCGCCCTACCCCACCCCAGAAGTATAGGCCCTTGACCGGGGTCTGCTCCTTCTTGCCGAACAGCTTGCCGAACACGCCCGGCTTGTTGTTCTGCGCTTGCACCAGGTCGTCGTACAGGCGCTGCAGGTGACGCACCGCAGTTTCCTGCGCCGCGTCATGGAAGAAGTCGGGACGTTTCAGATCTGCTTGATAGCGTTCTAAGGGAGTCATAATTCGTTAGCGAGGCAACAAAAAACGGGCCGTCACTGTAGCGACAGGCCCGCTTAATGGCAATCAGACTTGCGTCAATATGCCTCAGTCCTGCTGTGGTGCCAGGGCATCACGCAGGCTTTGAATGGCCGCATCACGGGCTTCGGCGCTGTCGAACTGCGGCCCGTCGGCAACCTGCTCGCCATTGAGCCACAAGCCGAAGCTCACGCCTTCGACCCGTACATCGGCCTCGCCCCCCTGCTGCAGCTGCTTGCTCACGGCGCCAGCGCTCTTGCCATCGGCGAAGCTGCGCGACAGCAGCAGTTGCTCGCCGTCAGCGGCCAGCAGGCGGAAGCGGAAGCTGCCGTCTTCGTCGCGGAAGCTGACAAAGCGTGCGCTCTTGGCGGCCTTCTTCTTCACCTCGGTGCCGGCTTGCACACCGCTACGGAACGAACGCAGGCCAACGGCTTCGCGCAGTTGCTCGAGGAACGGCGTGGCAATCTTGCGGGCCTTGGCGGCGCCGGCCAGCAGGATGTCTTCCAGGTCCGCCGGGCGGGCGATCAACTGGTGGTAGTACTCGCGTTTTTCGGCCAGTTGGCCATCCAGCAGCTGGAACAGGCGCTGCTTGGCATCGCCCCAGCCCAGCCCCTGCAGCAGCTCTTCGCGGAATTCGGTGCATTGCTCTGGCGTCGAGAAGGCCTGGTACAGCGTGAACAGGTGCGAATTGTCCGGATCTTTCGCTTCGCCTGGCGCGCGCGAGTCAGTGACGATGCGCGAGATGGCGTCTTTCATGTCCTTGGCGCTGGTGAACAACGGGATGGTGTTGTCATAGCTCTTGGACATCTTGCGCCCGTCCAGGCCTGGCAGCGTGGCCACGCTTTCCTCGATCACCGCCTCCGGCAGGGCGAAGAAGTCCCGGCCCTGGCCGAACAGGTGGTTGAAGCGCTGGCCGATGTCGCGGGCCATTTCCACGTGCTGGATCTGGTCACGGCCGACCGGCACCTTGTGGGCGTTGAACATCAGGATGTCGGCGGCCATCAGTACCGGGTAGCTGAACAGGCCCATGGTCACGCCGGCGTCCGGGTCTTCGCCGTTTTCGACGTTCTTGTCCACCGAGGCCTTGTAGGCATGCGCGCGGTTCAGCAGGCCCTTGGCGGCAACACAGGTCAGCAGCCAGGTCAGCTCGGGGATTTCCGGGATGTCGGACTGGCGGTAGAAGGTCACCTTGTCCGGGTCGAGGCCACCGGCCAGCCAGGTGGCGGCGATTTCCAGGCGCGAGCGCTGGATGCGCAGCGGGTCATCGCACTTGATCAGGGCGTGGTAGTCGGCCAGGAAGTAGAACGAATCGGCACCGGGCTGCTGGCTGGCACGGATCGCAGGGCGAATGGCGCCGGCGTAGTTGCCCAGGTGCGGAGTGCCGGTGGTGGTGATACCGGTAAGAATGCGCGTGGTCATGGGTGTTCGCTTATTCAGGCTTGGCTCAGTTCGAAAGGCGCGGCAGCAGCAGATCCTTCAGATCGGTCAGCTTGCCATGGAAGAAGTGTCCGCATTCTGCCACTTTCAGCAGCTCATGGGGGCGCGACAGGCTGTCAGACCATTCGTAAACCAGCTGCGGCGCGACCACTTCGTCGGCATCTGGCTGCACCACGGTGATCGGGCAGTGCTGGGGCAGCGGGAATTCGGCCGTCAGGCGCATGACTGCCGGGGCAATCATGAACAAGTGTTGCAGCGTGACCCCGGCAGCTTCAAGGCGCCCGGCCAGGCTGGTGGCAACGAAACCGCCGAACGAGAAGCCCATCAGCACCAGTGGCAGGTCGGGGTGCCTGGCACGCAGCCAGGCGGCGGCGGCCTCGGCATCGGCCACTTCGCCGGCCCCCATGTCATGGCTGCCGGCGCTCTGACCGACGCCACGGTAGTTGAAACGCAGGGTCACATAGCCGGCATCGCGAGCGGTGCGTTGCAGGGTCGAGACCACCTTGTTGAGCATGGTGCCGCCCTGGACCGGGTTGGGGTGGCAGATCAGCACCGCGCCACGGGCATCGGCCACGTCCAGGTACAAGGCTTCCAGCTGGCCGCTGGGGCCATCGATGAACAAGGGGGTTTCGCGGACAAGCAAAGCACTACTCCGTGACCTCGGGATGGGTCGATTCGTCTAGGTGAGGAATTCTGTTCTGATTTGCGATCGCTCGCGGTATACAGCGCAGGTCTGAGCCGTTAACGTAAAGCAAAGCCGTTTATAGAGGAAGGACTCGTGGAACTCTCGCTCCTTGTTTGGTTGTTGCCAACCCTGGCCCTGGTCATCGGTGTGGCGGTCGGTTTCATTGTTGCCCGCCTGCTGCCCAACGCAGCGCCCAGCAACACCCAGCGCCAACTGGATGACATCCAGAAGCGCTTCGACAGCTATCAGAACGAAGTGGTCACCCACTTCAACAGCACTGCCATGTTGGTCAAGAAACTGACCCAGAGCTACCAGGACGTACAGGATCACCTGGCCGAAGGCGCCAACAGCCTGGCCCTGGATGATGTCACTCGCCAGCGCCTGCTGGCTGCTCTGCATTCCGAGGCGCCGCAAGGCCCGCGTGACCGCCTGACCCCGCCGAAGGACACCGCCGAAGTGCCGCGCGACTATGCGCCAAAAGCGCCGAACTCGCCGGGCATGCTCGACGAGAGCTACGGGCTCAAGCGTTGATCTGCTGAACATGCAAAAGGCCTCGCAAGAGGCCTTTTTTGTGCTTTGAATCGCCAAGAGAGCCCCGCCAGTGCGGGGTTCCCGGTCCAGATCAAGGCTTGCGCCAGGACTGGCCACCTTCATCATCGTCACCGCCACTGCGGCAAATGAACAGGTCGATGCGTTTCGGGAATACGGTCATTTTCAAACTCCTCTTGGATAAGCCGGCCAATTCACCAGCTCATCCAAAGTGCCATCGCCTGATCCCGTAAGGCATTGGGCAAGTGTTCCCGATCCTGTAAGGCAAGTTCATGCACACGCCTTCAACGCCTGCTCGATGTCCGCCAGCAGGTCTTCCACATCCTCCAGCCCCACCGACAACCGCACCAACCCTTCCGATATCCCGTGATGGGCCCGCTCCTGCGGCGTGTAACTGGAGTGGGTCATGCTCGCCGGGTGCTGTGCCAGCGACTCGGCATCCCCCAGGCTCACCGCCCGGGCAAACAGCTGCAGGGCATTCATGAAGCGCCGCCCGGCCTCGATACCGCCCTTGAGCTCAAAGGCAATCATCCCACCCGGCAAACGCATCTGCCGCTGTGCCAGTTCGTACTGGGCAAACGACGGCAAGCCCGGGTAGTGGATAAGCTCCACCTGAGGCTGCCCGGCCAGGAACTGCGCGACCTCCAGGGCGTTGGCGCAATGCCGGTCCATGCGCAGCGCCAGGGTCTTGATACCGCGCATCAACAACGCAGCGTCATGCGGTGACAAGGCTGCCCCGGTCATGTCTTTCAGCCCTTCCAGGCGAATGCGGTCGACCAAAGCCTTGCGCCCCACCACCAGGCCCGCAGTGATATCACCATGGCCACTGAGGTACTTGGTCGCCGAATGCACCACCAGGTGGGCCCCCAACTCCAGTGGCCGCTGCAGGTACGGCGTGCAGTAAGTGTTGTCGATCACTACAAGCACATCATGCCCTCGCACTGCCTCGACGACCGCCGCTATATCCACCAGTTGCATATTGGGGTTGGCCGGTGTTTC
Source organism: Pseudomonas sp. SAS7 (assembly GCF_052112345.1). Lineage (NCBI taxonomy): Bacteria > Pseudomonadati > Pseudomonadota > Gammaproteobacteria > Pseudomonadales > Pseudomonadaceae > Pseudomonas > Pseudomonas sp. SAS7. Next base: position 316,959 of record NZ_JBEGGO010000004.1, read on the forward strand.
GAAGTAGATCATCCGCGTTTTACTGTTGATCGCCGCTTTAAGGGCCTTGGCGTCGTTGAGGTCGACATGCTGAATCTTGACCCCGAACTCGCCAATGCCATGGTGCAGGAACGCAAAGGTGCAGCCATACAAGGTGCGCCCCACGATCAGCTCATCACCAGGCCGCAGCAGGGTCCAGAGGGTCGAAGTAATGGCCCCCATCCCCGACGCCAGCGCCAATCCCGCCTCACCGCCCTCCAGCGAGGCCATGCGTTGCTCCAGCAAGGCCAAGGTGGGATTGGAGATGCGGCTATAGAAGTGCCCAGCCTCTTCCCCGGCGAAGCAGGCAGCGCCGTATTCAACAGTGGGGAATGCATAGGTAGCGGTCTGATAAACCGGTGGCACCAAAGCGCCACCGTGGGAAAGCGGGTCGTAGCCATGGTGAATGGCCCGTGTGGAAAAACCGGTGTTGTTATGGGAGCCGCGCATGGCAACAGCCTCTTGTGGTTTGTTATAAGCTTATGCCACCGAGCTGCCCGATTTTTTCCAAAATAGCCCACGCATCTGCGTGCTTGCTGGAATAAAAACAACAATTAACGGATCAGGAGGGCAAAACATGCCTTCAAGTCTCGACCGCACCGACCGCGCCCTGCTCGCCGCCTTGCAGGACAATGCCCGCCTGACCATTGCCGAACTTGCCGACCAGGTGGCGTTGACCACTTCGCCCTGCTGGCGTCGGGTCAAACTGCTGGAAGACAACGGCTACATCACTGGCTACCAGGCCATCCTCTCGCCCAAGTCGCTGGGGTTTGGCGTGACCGCGTTCGTCAGCATCATGATGGACTCGCACACCAAGGACATGGCACAGGCCTTCGAGCAGCGGCTGATGGAAATTCCCGAGATCGTTGCATGCCACAACATCTCCGGGCGCTATGACTTTCTGCTGGAGATCTTGGCGCGGGACCTGGAGTCGTTTGGCGAATTTACCCGGGAAGTGCTGCAGCGGCTGCCGGGGGTGAAGGAGATCTATTCGAGTTTTTCCTACAAGGCGGTGAAGGAGAAAAGGGTAATACCTGTGTCGGAAAAACACATCTAAGACAGATCTTTCCGGGCACCAGGAAGCTTCCTACCGATTGACAGGCCGCAGCTGACATACCGCGAATTCAATACGTTTAAAGCTATGCCGTGTAGTGACCAGGAGAACCTACATGGCACGGGACGACACGTATTATCTCGATGAAGCGCTGTTTATCAGTGCGCAAGCACCAACAGGTGCCGAACTAAGTTTGATTGGTGGCGGTGGTGGTGGACCGGGCGCAGGTGGCTGGGGGCTAAGCGATGGTTATCCACGAGGCACCAGCCCAACCAAAAATGACATCGCACGGGTCATTTCCACTCGCAGAGTGCTGACAGAAGAATTTCAGATTATCGAGAAGGACTATTCGGACAAATATGCTCACGAAGTAAACCAGATCCCTGAAACCATTACTGCACTGAAGGCCCAGATCAGAGCCGAGGCGAACAGTACAAACGGCGCAACATCCACCCTTTCAACAGAACAACAAATCCTGTCATTACGAATCAGTCAGATTCGTGACGGTTATTTGCAGATTCTACCTGATGCCAATAATTACTTTGGCGTACCCGCATTCTACAAACGCGGCGACTCAATGATGAGCCGGTTTCTGGACCCGGGGTTCTTCGCAGCAACAACAGGCCAGGAGCTAGGTGTGGAGTGGGCCACAAGGCTGCAGAGGTCTTGGGACGGCACATACCGTTTACACATCGAAGCTCAAAAGCACCAAGCGCTCGCAGACGAACTTGAGGGCCTCGCAAGGCAAGTGGATCAGGAGGAGCTTAACCATCAGCCTCTGAATCTCCTGGAGGTGATCGCGCGCCGAACAGCTCAGATTCACGCAGAGCGGCAAATACATTTCGATTGTTTACCCAACGTCCTTCAGCATGAGTTGGGGCAAACCGTCATTGACGACGCCCTCACGCTTGTTCAAACCTTCAGTGCCTACCTGGCAACCGCTGCTGCCTTGGTGCAGGCCAAGCAATCGCAAATTCCGCTTTACCATGATCAAAACCCCCGCATCAACGCCCCCTGTCGAAGCCTCAACTTGAAGGGCTTTTGCATCTTGTCGATGAACAACGATTACGCCGGGCTGGCCCGCGCTGGCGGGAATACCATCTCGCACTGTCGCTAACCGAATCGATCAGATTCCTGGGCGTATATGCAGGTGCCACGCAAAACCTGATGCAGCGCGCCGCTGAGGTGGAGGACCTCCAAGGTCAACTCGCCGCACAGGCAGAAGCTGCACGCCAGCAAGCCGAAGCCGAGCGCTTGGCTGCAGAAGCCGAGCGGCAAAGGCAGGAGGCTCTGCGGCGGAGCATTTCCTATATCAATGAAGCGCGCTTGGCGGGACTGACGCCGGCCATCATCCCCATTGGTGCTACCTCTTTTGCAGTAGCCGAAGCGGCTTACTCGGCTTTGGGTGAAGCAATCGCAGCCGCGATTGCCCGCCTTGTTGCTACGACAATCCCTTCGCTTGCAGTAGGCACCCTTGCGATGGCGTGGCCGTCAACGTTGGGTAACAGTGAACGCCAATACCTCATCAGCACACCACTCGGTAGCCTCAGCCCTGCCGGTTGGCCCGACCTTGCTGCCCTGGCGGCATCCTCGACCAGCATCGACCTGCCCTATCTTCTGGCGGGGGTTGAGAACGAAAACGAGCTGGATCTGTATGTGGTGCCAGGCGGCCAGCCAGTGGCGGTACGCGCAGCAACGTTCGACAGTGAACGGCAGGTGTACAGCCTAGCGTTGGACAATCCACAGCGGATTTTGACCTGGACACCCGCCAGCGCGCCGGGTGGTGAAGAGGGAAGCTCCACCAGCCTGCCGCTAGTCCCGACTGGTACCGTCGTGTACACCGGCAGCAGCCTGAACCCTGTCATCACCGAGCAGGAGGGTTACCCCGCGCTTGATCTGCTGGACCAGGAACGACTGATCATCACCTTCCCCATGGACTCGGGATTACCGCCTATTCTGGTGGTGTTCAAAAGCCCGCGGTACGAGGCAGGTACATCGACCGGAAATGGTACACAGGTATCAGATACGTGGCGTAAATCTGCAGCCAGCCTCGAAGGGGCTCCAATTCCTGCTCAGATTGCTGATCTTCTCAGAGGGAATGAATACGGGAGCTTTGACGCGTTCCGACGGCAGTTTTGGAAGGCGGTGGCTAATGACCCCGAGCTGTCCAAGCAGTCTAGCCCCCAAGACATCCGTCGAATGAAAAAACACGGATATTCGCCCTGGGTCGACAGAGATGATGAGTACATGAGCAAACGCTCTCACGAAATTCACCACGTTGTACCAATCAGCAAGCAGGGAGGCGTATATGATATGGACAATTTAATAATTTTGACACCCAAAGCTCACAATCATATTCACTATGGAAAAAGCAATCTTGAAAAACAAATTTGAAGATTACACAAAGCAAGAGTTCCTTGTTTTCCTCCAAATGATTAATACAGCTATCGAGGATGAGCCAGACAACGTACTAGTACCTTTGATCGAGCTTTTTGAGAAAATTACCGAGCATCCGTCTGGGAGTGACCTTTTTTTTAGACCGCAAGGCAGCAACCGGGGCGAGCCTGAACAAGTACTTGAAATCGTCGAAACCTGGCGCCTGGCCAATGGCAAAGTAGGTTTCAAAGCCAACTAAATAGATTGAGACCCTGATAACCCAGGGTCTCAATCTATTCGGACCGGATATTCTGGAGAAACGCCTAAAACAATTTGTTGAATCCAACCGGGAGCTTACCCTACGAAACGGTAAAGGAAAAAATGCAAATCCCCGTGTAGGAAAAGCATACTTAAGAAAACTCCTTCCAATCATCGGGCACGTTCCTACTGACATACAGCCTACCTCTGACATAAATAAAATTCGTCCCCGGGCACACTTTCCCTGCCTTTCACTCAGGGACGACTCTATGGCCAGCCTTCTTCCAGAATTCATCATCCGTAAACTCGAAAGTCGTACATTCCACAGCTTCGACCATTTCTGCCAATCCTTCTGGCTGGCAATGGCAGAAGACCCAATCTACAGCCAGCAATTCATCCCCGCCCAACTCAACCGTCTCAAGAAAGGCTGGCCCCCTCGGGCGCCATTCCATGAGACGGTAAAGGGTCTGCGCTCTTATCAGATATGCCACTTGAACCCGCCCGAGTGGGGTGGATTGATGTACGACGCTGAAAACCTGCGGATCATGAGCGCCATGCAATACGCGCTTTCATCGGAGACGCCATGGTGATCCGTCTGAAACACTGCCTGGCCGACTATTCATACGATGAGTTCCGCTTGCTTGTTGAGGCGTTGATTCAGGCGACAGGCTCGCGTGCTTGGCAGGATCGATTGCTGGAACACTTTATCGAAGTGGTTGAACATCCTGATGGCGCTGACCTTATCTATTACCCCGAGGAAGAACGGGGAAGATGCTCCGAGCAGGTCATGGCGCGCATCTTGGAATGGAGAGCGTCAAAGCGTCTTGCAGTGTTCAGAATTAAAATTAACTAGCCTGCCAGGTCTGGACGCAGCTCAGAGGCTTAGCGAAGAACCTTTGCCAGCGGCGGTACATGGCACCGGCTCTGCCGGTGTTCGCGGCTAAAGCCGCTCCTACAGTGATCGCGCAAACTTTCAGATTCTCAACAAAGCGGTTGGCCTTAAAGACTCCGCACAACCCAAGGATTACGCGCATAAAAAAACCCGCCGAAGCGGGTTTTTTCTTGCAGGCCAGCGCTTAGATAGCGCCACGCTGACGCAGCACGTCCAGCACCTGTTTCACGCCTTCATCCACGCTGGTGGACTGGGTGTCGATCACAAGGTCGGCATCCAGCGGCACATCGAACGGGAAGCTTTCGCCCGGGATGTTTTCGCCGCCGGCCGCGTAGAGGCCTTGTGGGTCTCGCTCGCGGCAAGCCAGCGGCGAGGCCTGGACGTAAACGGTCACCAGGCGCTCTTTGCCGATCAGGGCCTTGGCCTGTTCGCGGCCTTCGGCATCCGGGGCCACGAACGCAGCCAGGGTCAGCAGGCCGGCTTCGTTGAACTGGCGCGCCACATGGGCGGCGCGGCGCCAGTTTTCGGTGCGGCCGGCGCGGTCTTGCGGCAAGCCCTTGTTCAGGTCGTGGCGCAGGTTCTGGCCGTCCAGCACGTATACCGCACGGCCCATGTCGAACAGCTTGCGCTCCACGGCATAGGCCAGGGTGCTCTTGCCAGCGCCGGACAGGCCGCTGAACAGCACGGTGGCAGGCTGCTGGCCGAAGCGCAGGGCGCGCTCTTCGGTAGACACGTGGGCCTGCTTGCCATGCTGGCCGGTGCTGCCGTGTGGCAGAACAGGCGGAGCGATGATCATGCCAGCGCCAACGGTGCCGTTGGTCAGGCGGTCGATGACGATGAACGCACCGGTGGTGCGGTTGCTGTCGTAGCCGTCCAGGGCGATGGCGCTGTCCAGCGACACCTTGACACGACCGATCTCGTTCAGTTGCAGCGCGCTGGCTGCGTCCTTCTCGAGCGTGTTCACATCGACTTTGTGGGTAATGCTTGCGATCGAGCCCGGCACATAGCTGGTGGCGCGCTTGATGTCGTACTTCTTGCCCGGGAGCATCGGCTCTTCGGCCATCCACACCAGCATGGCGTCGAACTGGTCGGTCACCGGCGGTACGTTGTCGGCATGTACCAGCAGGTCGCCACGGGAGATGTCGATCTCGTCTTCCATGGTCAGGGTCACGGCCTGGCCTGGGCCGGCGTTTTCCAGCTCACCTTCGTAGGTGACGATGGACTTGACGCGGCTGCTCTTGCCCGACGGCAGCACGACGATTTCGTCGCCCTTGTGCACCACGCCGCTGGCGATGGTGCCGGCGAAGCCGCGGAAGTTCAGGTTCGGGCGGTTCACGTACTGCACCGGGAAGCGCAGGTCGGTGAAGTTGCGGTCAGCCGCAACCTCGACGGTTTCGAGAATTTCCATCAGCGTCGGGCCGGTGTACCACGGCGATTGCTCGCTGTGGTTGACCACGTTGTCGCCCTTGAGCGCCGACATTGGTACGAAGTGCAGGCTGCTCGGGGTCAGGTTGATGGCTTCGGCAAACTTCAGGTAGTCGGCCTTGATCGACTCGAAGACGCCTTCATCGAAGCCCTTCAAGTCCATCTTGTTGACCGCGACCACGATGTGCTTGATGCCCAGCAACGAGGCAATGTAGCTGTGCCGGCGAGTCTGGGTCTGCACGCCGTAGCGGGCATCGACCAGGATGATCGCCAGGTCACAGGTGGATGCACCGGTGGACATGTTGCGGGTGTACTGCTCGTGGCCCGGGGTGTCGGCGATGATGAACTTGCGCTTGGCAGTGGAGAAGTAGCGGTAGGCGACATCAATGGTGATGCCCTGCTCACGCTCGGCCTGCAGGCCGTCGACCAGCAGCGCCAGGTCGACTTCTTCGCCGGTGGTGCCGGACTTCTTCGAATCACGGGTGATGGCTTCGAGGTGGTCCTCGTAGATCATCTTCGAATCGTGCAGCAGGCGCCCGATCAGGGTGCTCTTGCCGTCATCCACGTTGCCGCAGGTGAGGAAACGCAGCAGTTCTTTGCGCTCGTGCTGAGCCAGATAAGCGAGGATGTCTTCGCTGATCAAATCGGATTGGTGCGACATGGAGTAACCCTGAAAATTAGAAGTAGCCCTGACGTTTTTTGTCTTCCATGGAACCGGCGCCATCGTGGTCGATGACCCGGCCCTGGCGCTCGGAAGTGCGCGTCAGGAGCATTTCCTGAATGATGTCGGTCAGCGTTTCTGCTTCCGACTCGACAGCGCCCGTCAACGGGTAGCAACCGAGGGTACGGAAACGCACCTTCTTCTTGACGATGCGGGCTTTCTCTTCCTCGGAGAGGTGCTCGAGGATGCGCTCGTCGTCGATCATGATCAGGGTGCCGTTCTTCTCGATGACTTCACGCTCGGCGGCGAAGTACAGCGGCACGATCGGGATGCCTTCAAGGTAGATGTACTGCCAGATGTCCAGCTCGGTCCAGTTCGACAGCGGGAATACGCGGATCGACTCGCCCTTGTTGACCTTGCCGTTGTACACGTTCCACAGCTCGGGGCGCTGGTTTTTCGGGTCCCAGCGGTGCTTGCTGTCGCGGAACGAGTACACGCGTTCCTTGGCCCGCGACTTCTCTTCGTCGCGGCGCGCGCCACCGAAGGCGGCGTCGAAACCATGCTTGTCCAGTGCCTGCTTCAGGCCCTGGGTCTTCATGATGTCGGTGTGTTTGGAGCTGCCATGAGTAAACGGGTTGATGCCCTGCGCCACACCCTCAGGGTTGACGTGGGTGATCAGTTCCAGGCCCATTTCCTCGACCATCTTGTCGCGGAAGCTGTACATCTCCTGGAATTTCCACTGGGTGTCGACGTGCATCACCGGGAATGGCAGCTTGCCCGGGAAGAAGGCCTTGCGCGCCAGGTGCAGCATCACGGCGGAATCCTTGCCGATCGAGTACAGCATCACCGGGTTGTCGAACTCGGCGGCCACCTCGCGGATAATGTGGATGCTTTCCGCCTCCAGCTGTTTCAAGTGCGTCAGTTTGTCGACCATGGCTACTCACGAAAAACGATCTTATGGACGGCCTGCGGGCCGTGTTCGAGCGAGCCACTTTATCACAGCGGCTGCTTCTATTTAGGAGGCGGGCTAGATCGAAAAGGTCTAACGATATGACTGCGGGTTTGGGCTCTGGCTGCCCAGCACCAAGCCCTGTAGGAGCAGCCTTGTGCTGCGAAGAGGCCGGTACAGCAGATAGGGATCTATTGCCTGCTTCGACCTCTTCGCAGCACAAGGCTGCTCCTACACCGAACCGCATGCCACTCCGAAAGCCTCAGATGGGATTGGGGCAATCGATGAACAGGTGCTCCACGGCAAACCGCCGCGCCAGGTAATCGCCCAGCGCCTGCACCCCGTAACGCTCGGTGGCATGGTGCCCGGCAGCAATGAAGCTGACGCCATTCTCGCGCGCACTGTGGTAGGTCTGCTCCGACGCCTCGCCGGTCAGGTACAGGTCCACCCCGGCGGCAATCGCCGTGTCGATGTAACCCTGCCCGCCACCGGTGCACCAGCCAACCCGGCGGATCATCTGCTCGCCCTCCACCAGCAACGGCTCACGCCCCAGCACCTCCTGAACCCGCCGGGCAAAATCGCGCGCGGTCACAGGTTCAGCCAGTGAGCCGACCAACCCGACCACCTTGGGGTTCTCCGGGTCCAGCGGCCCTTCCACGGTGATGTCCAGTTGCCGCGCCAGCTGCACGTTGTTGCCCACCTCCGGGTGCACATCCAGCGGCAGGTGAAACGCCAGCAGGCTGATGTCGTTGTTCAGCAAGGTTTTCAGGCGACGCTGGCGGATACCGGTAATGCACGGGTTCTCGCCCTTCCAGAAATAACCATGGTGCACCAGCACCAGGTCGGCCTGGGCCTCGACCGCAGCATCCAGCAACGCCTGGCTGGCGGTAACGCCGCTGACGATCCGGCTGACCTGCGGCCGGCCCTCTACTTGCAGGCCATTGGGGCAATAATCCTGGATCTTCGCGCTGCCCAGGTAACGCTCGGCTTCCTCGACCAGGGTGTTTAGAGCGACGGCCATGAAAATCTCCTCGAAAACTGCGCTTTTCTCGGGCGCAACGCCAATGGAACGCCCGTATAATGCCGGCCATTATGGGCCGTCGCCGGCACTGGGGGAACCGGTGTATGATCCCGCGCGCTCATGCCCCACTGCGCGGCCACTGGCCCTCGATCTTTCCAGGATTCGTTCATGTTCAAGGCTTTGCGTTACTTTGGCTGGCCCCTGCTTACCGGCGTACTGATCGCCATGCTGATCATCCAGCGTTTCCCGGAATGGGTCGGCCTGCCCAGCCAGGACGTCAACCTGCAACAGGCACCGCAGACCACGCGGATCATGCAAGGCCCGGTGTCGTACGCCGACGCCGTGACGCTGGCTGCCCCTGCCGTGGTCAACCTGTACACCACCAAGGTGGTGAACAAGAGCGCCCACCCACTGTTCGAAGACCCGCAGTTCCGCCGCTTCTTCGGCGACAACCTGCCCAAGCAGCGCCGCTGGGAGTCGAGCCTGGGCTCGGCGGTAATCATGAGCCCCGAGGGCTACCTGCTGACCAACAACCATGTCACCAGCGGCGCCGACCAGATCGTCGTGGCCCTGAAAGATGGCCGCGAAACCCTGGCCCGCGTGATCGGCAGCGACCCGGAAACCGACCTGGCGGTGCTGAAGATCGACCTGAAGAACCTGCCGGCGATCACCATCGGCCGTTCCGACACCATTCACATTGGCGACGTGTCACTGGCCATCGGCAACCCGTTCGGTGTCGGCCAGACCGTGACCATGGGTATCATCAGCGCTACCGGCCGTAACCAGCTGGGCCTGAACAACTACGAAGACTTCATCCAGACCGACGCTGCGATCAACCCCGGCAACTCGGGCGGCGCACTGGTCGATGCCAGTGGCAACCTGGTCGGCATCAACACCGCGATCTTCTCCAAGTCCGGCGGTTCGCAGGGCATCGGCTTCGCCATCCCGGTGAAACTGGCACTGGAGGTGATGAAGTCGATCGTCGAGCACGGCCAGGTGATCCGTGGCTGGCTGGGCATCGAGGTGCAGCCGTTGAGCCAGGAGCTGGCCGAATCGTTCGGCATGAAGGACCGCCCGGGTATCGTGGTGGCCGGTATCTTCCGCGAGGGGCCAGCGGCCAAGGCCGGGTTGCAACTGGGTGACGTGATCCTGAGCATCAATGGCGAACCGGCCGGTGATGGCCGCAAGTCGATGAACCAGGTGGCGCGGATCAAGCCCACGGACAAGATCACCATCGAGGTGATGCGCAATGGGCAGCAGCTGAAGCTGATTGCCGAGGTGGGGCTGCGGCCGCCGCCGGCGCCGGCTGCAACGCAAGAAGAAAAGTAAACCTCCCGTGTAGGAGCGGCCTTGTGCCGCGAAAGGGCCGCATGGCGGCCCCAGCCATATCAGCGGCGAAGCTGAAACCCTGGGGCCGCTGCGCGACCCTTTCGCGGCACAAGGCCGCTCCTACAGGGACCGCGACAGCCCCCTCAATAGTGCAGCACTAGTTGCCTCAATGCAGGATCTGGCTCAGGAACAACCTGGTCCGGTCACTGCGCGGCCGGTCGAAGAAGTCATCCGGCGCCGCCTGCTCCACGATCTCCCCCTTGTCCATGAAGATCACCCGGTTCGCCACGGTGCGGGCGAAGCCCATTTCGTGAGTCACGCAGAGCATGGTCATGCCATCTTCGGCCAGGCCCACCATGGTATCGAGCACTTCCTTGACCATTTCCGGGTCCAGCGCGGAGGTCGGCTCGTCGAACAGCATGATCTTCGGTTTCATGCACAGCGCACGGGCAATGGCCACACGCTGCTGCTGGCCACCCGACAACTGCCCCGGGTACTTGTGCGCCTGCTCGGGAATACGCACGCGCTCCAGGTAGTGCATGGCAATTTCCTCGGCCTTGCGCCGCGGCATCTTGCGCACCCACATGGGCGCCAGGGTGCAGTTTTCCAGGATGCTCAGGTGCGGGAACAGGTTGAAGTGCTGGAACACCATGCCCACTTCGCGCCGGATGGCCTCGATCTGCTTGAGGTCGTTGGTCAGCTCCACGCCATCAACCACGATGCGCCCCTGCTGGTGCTCTTCCAGGCGATTGAGGCAACGGATGGTGGTGGACTTGCCCGAGCCGGACGGCCCGCACAGCACGATGCGCTCGCCCTGGCGCACGTTCAGGTTGATGTCCTTGAGCACATGGAACTGGCCGTACCACTTGTTCACACCCTGCATCTGGATGATGCCTTCGGGGCCGGCAGGCTGCTTGATCGCTTCACTCATTTCGAAACTCCTAACGCTTGTGGCCAGTGTCCAGCTTGCGCTCCAGGTGCATGGAGTAGCGGGACATACCGAAACAGAAAATCCAGAACACCAGGGCGGCGAACACATAGCCCTCGGTAGCCATGCCCAGCCAGGCCGGGTCGGCGGCGGCTTGCTTGACGCTGTTCAGCAGGTCGAACAGGCCGATGATGATCACCAGGCTGGTGTCCTTGAACAGGGCAATGAAGGTGTTGACGATGCCGGGGATCACCAGCTTGAGCGCCTGCGGCAGAATCACCAGGCCCATCGAGCGCCAGTAGCCCAGGCCCATGGCAGCGGCGGCTTCGTACTGGCCCTTGGGGATGGCCTGCAGGCCGCCGCGCACCACCTCGGCGATGTACGCCGACTGGAACAGGATCACGCCGATCATCGCCCTCAGCAGCTTGTCGAAGCTCATGCCTTCGGGCAGGAACAACGGCAGCATCACCGACGACATGAACAGCACGGTAATCAGCGGCACGCCGCGCCAGAACTCGATGAAGGTCACGCACACCACCTTCACGGCCGGCATCCTCGAACGCCGGCCCAAGGCCAGCAGGATGCCCAGCGGCAAGGCGCCGACGATACCCACGGTAGCGATCACCAGGGTCAGCATCAGCCCGCCCCACTGGCTGGTCGGTACGCTCTCCAGGCCCAGGTACCCACCGTGCAGCAGGGTGTAGGCCAGTACCGGGTACAGCACCAGGAAGCCCAGGCCGTAGAAGGCCTTGCGCGGGAAGCGCTTGATGAACAGCGGCGCAGCGCCGATGACGGCAAGCCATACCGTCAGGTCCACCCGCCAGCGCAGCTCGGCCGGGTAGTAGCCGTACATGAACTGGCCAAAGCGCTGCTGCACGAACACCCAGCAGGCGCCCTCCTTGGTGCAGTCGGCGCGGGTTGTACCGACCCAGTTGGCGTCAATCAACGCCCACTGCAGCAGCGGTGGCACGATCAGCCATACCAGGTAGATGGCGAGCAGGGTCAACAGCGTGTTGAGCCAGCTGGAGAACAGGTTGGCACGCATCCATGCGAGCACGCCGACGGTTTTCACCGGTGGCGGCATATCGGGTTTGAAAACATGGGCATTCACGGGCGTATCCTCACCGCTCGATCAGCGCTATGCGCTTGTTGTACCAGTTCATCAGCAGCGAAATGCTGATGCTGATGGCGAGATAGACACTCATGGTGATCGCAATCACCTCGATGGCCTGGCCGGTCTGATTGAGCACGGTGCCGGCGAACAGCGAGACCATCTCCGGGTAACCGATACCGGCCGCCAGCGACGAGTTCTTCGCCAGGTTCAGGTACTGGCTGGTCAGCGGTGGAATGATCACCCGCAGTGCCTGGGGGATGATCACCTTGCGCAGGGTCGGGCCCTCTCGCAGGCCCAGCGAGCGCGCGGCCTCGGTCTGGCCATGGCTGACCGAACGGATGCCGGAACGCACGATTTCAGCGATGAAGGCTGCCGTATAGATAGTCAGCGCCAAGGTCAGCGCCAACAGCTCGGGGATCAGCACCCAGCCCCCGACAAAGTTGAAGCCCTTGAGCTGCGGCACTTCCCAGCTGACCGGATTGCCGAACAACAGCACGCTCAGGCCCGGGATGACCAGCAGTAGCGCCAGCCCCACCCAGAACTTGTGGAACGGCACGCCGGTTTCGTCGAAGCGCTTGTTGGCCAGGCGCACCATCACGACAATGGCGGCAATGGCCACCACCAGAGCAATGACGAACGGCCAGAAGCCATCGGCCATGGACGCGCCAGGCATGTTCAGGCCACGGTTGCTGATGAAGAACATATCGTCGATGTTAATGCTGCCCCGCGGTCCCGGCAGGGTCAGGAACACCGCGAAGTACCAGAACAGGATCTGCAGCAACGGCGGAATGTTGCGGAAGGTTTCCACATACACGGTCGCCAGTTTGTTGATCATCCAGTTCGGTGACAGGCGAGCCACACCGATGATGAAGCCCAGAATCGTCGCCAGGATGACGCCGATGAAGGTCACCAGCAGGGTATTGAGCAGGCCGATGACGAACACCCGCGCATAGCTGTCGGATTCCACATAGGGGATCAGGTGCTGGGCGATGCCGAAGCCGGCACTGCGATCGAGGAAGTCGAAGCCCGAGGTGATACCCCGGTGTTGCAGGTTGGTTTGCGTGTTGTGGAACAGGTACCAGCCCAGGCCGACCACGAAGACGATCGTGAGGATCTGGAACAGCCACGCGCGCACACGCGGATCATTAAGGGACAAGCCCTTGGGTGCGCCGATTTGATTTTGCATGAAGTGCCCCGGACAGTAGGGATTCGAACAGCCTGCGGCGGCGGGATGCCGCCGCAGGGTGCAACCATCAGCGCACAGGTGGCGCGTACTGGATGCCGCCGTTGTTCCACAGGGCGTTCATGCCACGGTCGATCTTCAGGTCGGTGCTCTGGCCCAGGTTCTTCTCGAACACTTCGCCGTAGTTGCCGACTTGCTTGACGATCTGCACTACCCAGTCTTTGGGCAGCTTGAGGTCCTTGCCGTACTCACCATCCGCACCCAGCAGGCGGGCGACGTCCGGGTTCTTGGTGCCTTTGGCTTCGGCCTCGACATTTTTCGAGGTGACGCCTGCCTCTTCGGCGTTGAGCATGGCGAACAGGGTCCACTTGACGATGCTGAACCACTCCTCGTCGCCTTTACGCACCACCGGGCCCAGCGGCTCCTTGGAGATGGTTTCCGGCAGTACCACGTAGTCGGTCGGCGCGGCCAGCTTGGAACGCTGGGCAAACAGCTGCGACTTGTCCGAGGTCAGCACGTCGCAACGGCCCGACTCCAGCGACTTGGCGCTTTCGTCCGAGGTGTCGAAGGTGATCGGGGTGTACTTGAGGTTATTGGCGCGGAAGAAGTCCGACACGTTCAGCTCGGTGGTGGTACCGGCCTGGATACAGATGGTTGCGCCATCAAGCTCCTTGGCACTGGAGACACCCAGCTTCTTGTTGACCAAAAAGCCTACGCCGTCGTAGTAGGTGACCCCGGCGAACACCAGGCCCATGCCGGCATCGCGCGAGCTGGTCCAGGTGGTGTTGCGCGACAGCACGTCGACCTCGCCCGACTGCAGGGCGGTGAAGCGTTCCTTGGCGTTGAGCTGGCTGAACTTGACCTTGGTCGCATCGCCGAACACGGCGGCGGCCACGGCGCGGCACACATCGGCGTCGATACCGACGATCTTGCCCTGCGCATCAGGTACCGAGAAGCCCGGAAGACCGTCGCTCACGCCACACTGGACGAAGCCCTTCTTCTTTACCGCATCGAGGGTGGCGCCGGCCTGGGCATTGCTCACGACGCCCAGTGCGGCGGCAGCGGTCAGGACTGCCAGGGTGGTTTTCAACATCTTCATTCACAACCTCCAAATCGCTCTTGTTGTATCGAGCCGGAATTGCACCGCACCCTTTTGAGGCGTATCCGACCCGTATTGGCTTGTTATTGGGTCAATTGGCGCAATGGACTGTTCTGTGACAGCCTTCGCGTACAAAGGGTGTTACCGTCTCGGCCTGCCCTTTGCATCACAGATTGAATTGCAAAGCGCGTACCAGATTCTGTGGCTGTAGCGTTTAAGCGCTCGTCAAGTAGGGAAAGTTGTATCGTTGCGACATTCTTTTTCCGACAATCATTTCCAGCGCCTTCTTTTCACGCACGCCATAACAAGACCCGCACACTTTCGGAGCAGTCATGACCAACCCGCTGATTCTCGAACCACAGAAAACCGCTGACGCCTGTGTGATCTGGTTGCACGGTCTGGGGGCCGACCGTTACGACTTCCTACCTGTGGCCGAATTCATGCAGGAGCGCCTGCTCAGCACCCGGTTCATCATGCCCCAGGCCCCAACCCGACCAGTCACCATAAATGGCGGTTATGCCATGCCCAGCTGGTATGACATCAAGGCCATGACCCCAGCCCGCGCCATTGACGAAGCGCAGCTGGAAGAGTCGGCCGAGCAAGTGGTTGCATTGATCAAGGCCGAGCAGGCCAAAGGCATCAACCTGTCGCGTATCTTCCTGGCCGGTTTTTCCCAGGGTGGCGCGGTGGTGCTGCACACTGCCTATATAAAGTGGCAAGAAGCACTGGGTGGGGTGATCGCCCTGTCCACCTACGCCCCCACCTTCAACGACCAGCACCAGTTGAGTGCCTGCCAGCAGCGCACCCCGGCGCTGTGCCTGCATGGCGTGCATGACCCGGTGGTGATTCCGTCCATGGGCCGCACCGCCTTCGAGTACCTGAACACCTGGGGCGTCGCCGCCCGCTGGTACGAATACCCGATGGAACACGAAGTGGTGGTCGAGGAACTGAACGACATCCACAACTGGCTCAGCGAGCAGCTGCAATAGGCTGGCTCTCTTGTAGTTGTGGGAGTATTCCGCTACGCCGCGCCCGGATCTTGCATTACACTGCCCGGCGTACATTCCTTAATCAGTTGATGAGACGATCGTGCTCAAAGCACTCAAGAAAATATTCGGCAAGGGAGACGCCGCGCCACAAGCCGTCGCTCCTGCTGCCAGCGTGACGCCGCCTGCGCACGCACCCGCCAGCGAGGCCCGGCCCGCAGCAAAAACGGCCGTACCGCGTGCCAACACCGCCCCCGAGGCTGAACAACCCGCAACCGCTACCGCTACGCCACTTGCCGACAAAGCGGCCAAGGACAAACCGCGTCGCGAGCGCAAGCCCAAGCCGCAGGCCAGCCTGTGGAAGCCGGAAGACTTCGTGGTCGAGCCGCAGGAAGGCAAGACCCGCTTCCACGACTTCAAGCTGTCCAACGAGCTGATGCACGCCATCCACGACCTGGGCTTCCCGTACTGCACACCGATCCAGGCGCAGGTGCTGGGTTATACCCTGCGTGGCCAGGACGCCATCGGCCGGGCGCAGACCGGTACCGGCAAGACTGCGGCGTTTTTGATTTCGATCATTTCCCAGCTGCAGCAGACGCCACCGCCCAAGGAACGCTACATGGGCGAACCGCGTGCGCTGATCATCGCGCCTACCCGCGAGCTGGTGGTGCAGATTGCCAAGGACGCCGCTGCGCTGACCAAGTACACCGGGCTGAACGTCATGAGCTTCGTCGGCGGCATGGACTTCGACAAGCAGCTGAAGGCCCTTGAAGCACGCCACTGCGACATCCTCGTAGCTACCCCAGGCCGCCTGCTGGACTTCAACCAGCGCGGCGAGGTGCACCTGGACATGGTCGAGGTGATGGTGCTGGACGAAGCCGACCGCATGCTCGACATGGGCTTTATCCCCCAGGTGCGCCAGATCATTCGCCAGACGCCGCCGAAAAGCGAGCGCCAGACCCTGCTGTTCTCCGCCACCTTCACCGACGACGTGATGAACCTGGCGAAGCAGTGGACCACCAACCCGGCCATCGTCGAGATCGAACCGGAAAACGTGGCCAGCGAAACGGTCGAGCAGCACGTGTATGCGGTGGCTGGCAGCGACAAGTACAAGCTGCTGTACAACCTGGTGACCCAGAACAACTGGGAACGGGTGATGGTGTTTGCCAACCGCAAGGACGAAGTGCGGCGCATCGAGGAAAAACTGGTGCGCGACGGCATCAATGCCGCCCAGCTGTCGGGCGACGTGCCGCAGCACAAGCGCATCCGCACCTTGGAAAACTTCCGCGAGGGGCGCATCACCGTGCTGGTGGCCACCGACGTGGCGGGGCGTGGCATCCATATCGATGGTATCAGCCACGTGATCAACTTCACCCTGCCAGAAGACCCGGACGACTACGTGCACCGCATTGGCCGTACCGGCCGCGCGGGGGCCAGCGGCGTGTCGATCAGTTTTGCCGGGGAGGATGACTCGTATCAGTTGCCGGCGATCGAAGAGCTGCTGGGGCGCAAGATCAAGTGCGAAATGCCACCGGATGAGCTGTTGAAGCCGGTGCCGCGCAAACACCACTGATGCTGGGGCTGCTTTGCAGCCCAATCGCCGGCAAGCCGGCTCCCACATGTACTGCACAGGCTTCAGCAGCTGCGGATTACCTGTGGGAGCGGGTTCACCCGCGAACCGGGGCGAAGCCCCGGCCATCAAACCCTCATTTACCAGCGCCCCGCCGCATCCTGGTCACTCTGCTTGCCTTCAACCCACCGCGGCCCTTCCTGGGTATTCTCCTTCTTCCAGAACGGCGCCCGGGTCTTCAGGTAGTCCATGATGAAGTTGCAGGCATCGAACGCGGCCTGCCGATGGGCACTGGCCACACCGACAAACACGATCGGCTCGCCCGGTTCCAGCGCACCGATGCGGTGCAACACCTCCACCTTGAGCAACGGCCAGCGCTGCTCGGCCTCGACCACGATCTTGCCCAAGGCCTTTTCGGTCATGCCCGGGTAGTGTTCAAGGAACATCCCCGCCACTTCGCGGCCGTCGTTGAAATCCCGCACATAACCAACAAAACTGACTACCGCGCCCACGCCAACATTGGCCGCATGCATGGCATTCACCTCGGCGCCCGGGTCGAACGCGCCTTGTTGCACTCGCACTGCCATGTTCAGCCTCCGGTCACCGGCGGGAAGAACGCCACTTCATCGCCCTCTTGCAGCGGTTCATCGAGCTTGCACAGCTCTTCGTTGCGCGCGCACATCAGGTTCTGCTCAGCCAGCACCGCATAGTGCCCACCCTTGGCCACCAGGGCCTGGCGCACATCGTCCAGCACCTTGAACGCGCCTTCTACACGCTCGCCATCCACGCCCAGCAGTTCGCGGTAGCGGGCGAAGTACATCACCTTGACCTTCATCATGCCTGCACCTTGTAGTGGCCGCTCTTGCCGCCGAGCTTTTCCAGCAGGCGCACCTGTTCGATGACCATGCCCTTGTCCACAGCCTTGCACATGTCATAGATCGTCAGCGCGGCAACGCTGGCAGCCGTCAGCGCCTCCATCTCCACACCGGTCTGCCCGGCCAGCTTGCAACGGGCGACAATACGCACGGCGTCCTCGCCCTCGGCGCTGAGCTCGACCTTGACGCTGGTGAGCATCAGCGGGTGGCACAGCGGGATCAGGTCGCTGGTCTTCTTCGCCGCCTGGATCCCGGCAATGCGTGCCACGGCGAACACGTCGCCCTTGGGATGTTCGCCGTCGACGATCATCTGCAAGGTCTGCGGCAACATGCGCACCCGCGCCTCGGCGGTGGCCTCACGCTCGGTCACGGCCTTTTCAGTGACGTCGACCATGTTGGCCCGCCCCTGGGAATCAAGATGTGTCAGCACTGCTCTGCTCCTGTGAAGGGAACAGCCAGTGTAAACCTGTGGGTCAGGTTTGAGCAGAGGGATGTGCCTGATCGGCTTACACCGTTGTGTAGGAGCGGCCTTGTGTCGCGAAAGGGCCGCGAAGCGGCCCCGGCAATGTCAGCTGCAAAGCTAAAAACCTGGGGCCGCTTCGCAGCCCTTTCGCGACACAAGGCCGCTCCTACACAGGGGATGGGAGGATGGCAGGCAAGGCCGGGCGGCGAACCGCCCGGCGGTGAAGGTTACAGATGCGACTCCGCGTACTCGGCCAGCACCGAGCGGGGCACGCCCTGCAGGGTAATGTGCACGCCATGGGGGAAGTCCTTGAAGCGCTCGGTCAGGTACGTCAGGCCCGAGCTGGTCGCGGACAGGTAGGGGGTGTCGATCTGCGCCAGGTTGCCCAGGCAGACCACCTTGGACCCGGAGCCGGCACGGGTGATGATGGTTTTCATCTGGTGCGGCGTCAGGTTCTGGCACTCGTCGATCAGGATCAGGCTTTGCTGGAAGCTACGGCCTCGGATGTAGTTCAGCGACTTGAACTGCAACGGCACGCGCTCGAGGATGTACTCGACGCTGCCATGGGTGCTTTCGTCATCCATGTGCAAGGCTTCGAGGTTGTCGGTGATGGCGCCCAGCCAAGGCTCCATTTTCTCGGCCTCGGTGCCCGGCAGGAAGCCGATTTCCTGGTCCAGCCCCTGCACGCTGCGGGTGGCGATGATGCGCCGGTAGCGCTTGCTGACCATGGTCTGCTCGATGGCCGCGGCCAGGGCCAGGATGGTCTTGCCGGACCCGGCCGCGCCGGTCAGGTTGACCAGGTGGATATCCGGATCGAGCAACGCAAACAGCGCCAGGCTCTGGTGGATGTCGCGTGGTTTCAGCCCCCAGGCCTCCTGGTGCAGCAACGGCTCCTGGTGCAGGTCGAGCAGCAGCAGCTCATCGTTGCGGATACCCTTGATCCAGCCGACGAAGCCCTGTTCGTCGATGATGAACTCATTGATGTGTACCGCAGGCAGGTTGTCGATCATCTGCACCCGATGCCAAGTGCGGCCGCGCTCCTGACGGGTATCGACCTTGCTGACGCGGTCCCAGAACGAGCCGGTGACCGAATGGTAGCCCTTGGACAGCAAGGACACGTCATCCACCAGCTGGTCAGTGCTGTAGTCCTCGGCCGCAATGCCACAGGCGCGCGCCTTCAGGCGCATGTTGATGTCTTTGGTGACCAGCACCACGTCCAGGTCGCTGCGCCGCGCCCGTACTTCAAGCAGCTGGTTGATGATGATGTTGTCGTTGAGATTTTCCGGCAGCAGCTTGTTCGGCTCGTTGCGCGGGGTCATCAGGATGGACAGGAAGCCTTTGGGCCCGCTCTTGTTGCGCTGGATCGGCACGCCCTGTTCGACATCGTTGGGCGAGGCGTCGCCCAGGGTCTGGTCGATCAGGCGGATGGCCTGGCGGCATTCAGCGGCGATGGTCTGTTTGCCGGTCTTGAGCTTGTCGAGTTCCTCCAGCACCGTCATCGGAATGGCGACGTGGTGCTCCTCGAAGTTGAGTAATGCGTTGGGGTCGTGAATCAGGACGTTGGTATCGAGCACATACAGGATTGGCTTGCTGGAGGAAGGGTTGCGTCCTTGGTCATCCATACTCGGTCACCTTATGTCGAAGCCATACGGCACGGTCTGTTGCGCCGCAAAGTGACTACCGTTCTCCCCGTATCCGCGTTGTTACGGGCGGGAAGTGAACCTGGCTAGGTGGGCCTGGATGACGCCACCTGTGCTGCAGGAATCGGCTGTCTGGTTTCTTCATACCGCAAAAACCATGACCGTAAAAAGCATTTTTACGTGTTTTTGAACTTTATTTTTCCGATTGACGATGAGGCCTTGGCGACAGCGCCAGAGGGGACTACGCTCAGAAGTCATACCCCTGTTCGCGATAAGCATATGCCCGGCAATCTGCCCAGCCAATGCCGCTTTGGGCAGTATTGCTTAGCAACCACTCCACTGCTGGCTGGGCCTTGGGCAGGCTGTCATGGAGCTGTATCACGCCCTTGCGCCACAACAGCATCAGCGTCAGTACACGCTGTGCAGAGGCCTCTGCGCTCAGTGCGCTATCGTCCAGGGCATCAATATCCCACAACGACACCTGCAGTTGCTGGCTGGCCATGAACGACTCGCCATCGGCCCGACGTTGCCCGTACGGTGGCCGGAACAACGGCACATACTGTGTCGGCAAATCGGCCTGCACCCGTGCCTGGCTGCGCCGCAAAGAGTCCTGCCACTGCGTCCACTGGGCATGGGAGCGGTATTCCCAACCTTGAATGCCCACACACTGCCCCCGGTACAGCTGCCGCAAGGCACTCACCGCCCCGGCGTCACGACGTTGCTGCAAGCGGTTGCCCAACACGAAGAACGTACCTTCAAGCTTCTGCCGGCGCAGGTAGTCGGCAAGCAGATCAGTGCTGCCGCCCCCTGGCCCCGGTCCGCCGACGAAGGTCAGCAGGAACATACGGTCGTTCAGTTCATCGCCATTACGCTCACGCGCAGAAAGGCGCTCCACCTCGCTGCTGGTCTGCGGCAGCAAGGCGGCTTTGCGCAGTTGCTCGTCCAGGTAACGCACATGGAACTGGTGGCTCGGCTCGATCCAGTTTGTATAGAACGTGCCGACATCTGCAGCGAACGTCGCCGCTTGCGTACGCAGATCTGCCATTGATGTTACCGGGTAGCAGAATGAGGCATCCTGCTCGCAGCTGCGCTGCGCCTGCTCATACCCCTGCCACAGCCGCTGCCACATGCGCGCGCGTACCAGGCGCACCTTCTGCAGGTTGATCTGCCGCAACCCCAGCCGCACCGCCAACGCCGCATCGTCGAGCAATTCGCTTTCGTGCAGTACCTGAGCGAACGAAAGGATCTCTGCCCGCGAGGCCACATCGAACAGCGCCGGGCTGTTCAGTTGCTCGGGCCACAGGCTGCGGTCCAGGCTTACCTGGGGTAAAGGGGCGGCTTGCACGGCCAGGCTCAGCAGAGCGGCCAGCAAGGCAAAGGCAATGCGCACGGTGGAAGGCTCCGCAACGGCAAAACGCGAACTATAGCGCCTGCACCGGCCATGGTCTGTGACTATCGTCGGCATAGTTTGGACTTGCACCGCCCAGCCCGTAGAATCCTCGGCCAACGATGCCAGGAGCCGACCCGATGCTGACGGTGATTTCCCCCGCCAAGACCCTCGACTACGACACCCCGCCTGTGACCGAGCGTTTCACCCTGCCCCAGTACCTAGACGACTCCCAGGAACTGATCCAGCAACTGCGCGAACTGTCGCCGGCGCAGATTAGTGAGCTGATGCACCTGTCCGACAAGCTCGCTGGCCTGAACGCCGCCCGCTTCGGCAGCTGGACCCCGGACTTCACCCCCGCCAATGCCAAGCAGGCCCTGCTGGCGTTCAAGGGTGACGTGTACACCGGCCTCGACGCCGAGAGCCTGGGCGAGGACGACTTCAGCTACGCGCAAGACCACCTGCGCATGCTTTCGGGCCTGTACGGCCTGCTGCGCCCGCTCGACCTGATGCAGCCCTATCGCCTCGAAATGGGCACCAAACTGGCCAACGCCCGCGGCAAGGACCTGTATGCCTTCTGGGGTACACGCATCAGCGAATGGCTGAACCAGGCCCTGGCCGAACAGGGCGATGACGTGCTGCTGAACCTGGCCAGCAACGAGTACTTCAGTGCAGTGAAACGCAGCGCGCTGAAGGCCCGGGTGATCAATGTCGACTTCAAGGACCTGAAGAACGGCCAGTACAAGATCATCAGCTTCTACGCCAAGAAAGCCCGCGGCATGATGAGCCGCTTCGTCATCCAGCAACGCATCAGCGACCCGGAACTGCTCAAGCAGTTCGACGTGCAGGGGTACTACTACAGTGCCGAGCAATCAAAGGCGGACCATCTGGTGTTTTTGCGGGATCACCCCTCGGAGTGATCCTGTGACGCCCTCTTCGCGGCTAAAGCCGCACCCACATGACGCGCGCTGAGCTTGCGGCCAGCGCCATATCACGTGGAAGCGGTTTCAGGCTCGAAGAGCCTGCTGCCATGAAACAGCGCTCCGCCCTGCAATGGGGCTCGCTGCAAATCGCCACCACGTCACGATTTCGGCGCCAAAAAACCACCACCCATGCCTTTATCGCCAAACGCCATAAGACCGTTCATACCTTTTTTGACGAATTCTGAAAAAAATTTTCAGATGCTGGCATAAAAATATCTCGTAACAGTTACACCCTTGATACACGGGGGTGAAACACCCGCGTGCTATCAAATTGAAACTGTCTATAACTGAATAAATATTTAGAAATCTTTCATTCGGAAGAAATCCACCGAGGAACTTCTGCTAGGGCCAATCGCTCATAGTGCCGTAACGATTTTCCTGCCTTCGGCTGTGAGAGATGACTTACAGATGACAACGGCAGGCATCTACTGCCCGCCATGGTAACTTCGACAGGTTGCACGGAATTCCCCGAAAACCTCGTCCACGCAGGAGAGACGCGCCCCTTACAAATCGTCCTAGTGGTTGATTTCAAAGGATTTATCCACTTGAAAAAACAAGCACAGCAGCGCGCCAAGTAGCGCATTGCAATAAAGACGGCTGCATTACAGGGCACGTTTTTTAATTAATGGCTTTTTACTGCCAACTTTAAGTGCATAACTTTTTGCGCTCCGGATTTAATTTGCCTGCGCTCGGCTAAATGTGCATTCGCCATGAATCCGTGCGCCCGAAAACTGTTGTTAATCAACCCAGCCCGGCTCTCTGCGGAGGCGTCGGCGTGATAAACACATGAGGTGATAGCGATGCGTATCAGCATCTTTGGTTTGGGTTATGTGGGTGCGGTCTGTGCAGGCTGCCTGACGGCGCGTGGCCATGAGGTAATCGGTGTGGACGTGTCCAGCACCAAGATCGACCTGATCAACCAGGGCAAGTCGCCCATCGTCGAACCTGGCCTGGAAGCACTGCTGCAACAGGGCATCGCCAACGGCCGCCTGCGCGGCACTACCGACTTCGCCGAAGCCATCCGCGCCAGCGACGTGTCGATGATCTGCGTGGGTACGCCCAGCAAGAAGAACGGCGATCTGGGCCTGGAATACATCGAGTCGGTGTGCCGTGAAATCGGCTACGTACTGCGCGACACCACCCGCCGGCACACCATCGTGGTGCGCAGCACCGTGCTGCCGGGTACCGTCAAGAACGTGGTCATCCCGATCCTCGAAGACTGCTCGGGCAAGAAAGCCGGCATTGACTTCGGCGTCGCGGTCAACCCGGAATTCCTGCGAGAAAGCACGGCAATCAAAGACTACGACCAGCCACCGATGACCGTCATCGGCGAACTGGACAGCACCAGCGGCGACATTCTGCAAGCCCTGTACGAAGAACTCGACGCCCCGATCATCCGCAAGCCGATCGAAGTGGCCGAGATGATCAAGTACACCTGCAACGTGTGGCACGCCACCAAGGTCACCTTCGCCAACGAAATCGGCAACATCGCCAAGGCAGTTGGCGTCGATGGCCGTGACGTGATGGATGTGGTGTGCCAGGACACGGTGCTGAACCTGTCCCAGTATTACATGCGCCCCGGTTTTGCCTTCGGCGGTTCTTGCCTGCCCAAGGACGTGCGCGCCCTCACCTATCGTGCCGCCAGCCTCGACGTGCGCGCACCGCTGCTCGACTCGCTGATGCGCAGCAACGAATCGCAGGTGCAGAACGCCTTCGAGCTGATCGAAGCCCATGACAAGCGCAAGGTCGCCCTGCTCGGCCTGAGCTTCAAGGCCGGTACCGATGACCTGCGCGAAAGCCCGCTGGTAGAACTGGCCGAGCGCCTGATCGGCAAGGGCTACCAGTTGGACATCTTCGACGAGAACGTTCAGTACGCCCGCATGCACGGCGCCAACAAGGACTACATCGAATCGAAGATCCCGCACGTGTCGTCGCTGCTCAATGCCGACCTGCAGCAGGTGATCGACAACGCCGACATCATCGTCCTCGGCAACCGTGACGAGCAGTTCCGTGCGCTGGCCCAGCAAGCGCCAGCCGGCAAGCAGGTAATCGACCTGGTCGGTTTCATGAGCAACCCGTCCTGCACCACCAACCGTACCGAAGGCATCTGCTGGTAAGCCCTCGGCCGGGCAACGCAGGCGAGCCTGCGTTGCCCACCCTTTCCCGAATTCTCGACGGATGCTGAACATGCAAAGGCTCCAGACCGTGCTGTTGCAGTGCGCCGGGTGGCTGCTCTACATGAGCCTGCTCATGCTGATCGCCCTGGCCCTGCCAGCCGATATCTTCGACTCGCAGTCGAAGCACTTCATCTTCCTGGTCGGCGCAGTCGGCATCTGGCGCTATTCCATGGGCGCCACCCATTTCATCCGCGGCATGATTTTCCTCTACGGCGTGTACCCGTACCTGCGCCGCAAGGTGCAGAAAATGGGCGATGCCACCGACCCGTCGCACGTTTACCTGATGGTGACCAGCTTCCGTATCGAGGCGTTGACCACGGCCCAGGTATACAGCTCGGTGATCCACGAGGCGATCAACTGCGGCTTCCCCACCACCGTGGTCTGCTCGCTGGTGGAAATGTCGGATGAACTGCTGGTGAAGAGCCTGTGGGCCAAGTACAACCCGCCGGCCCATGTGAAGCTGGATATCGTGCGCATTGCCGGTACCGGCAAACGCGATGGCCTGGCCTACGGCTTCCGCGCCATCTCGCGCATGCTGCCGGACGAAAACGCCGTGGTCGCAGTGATTGACGGCGACACCGTGCTGGCCGATGGCGTGGTCCGCAAGACCGTGCCGTGGTTCAAGCTGTTCCCCAACGTCGGCGGCCTGACCACCAACGAGTTCTGCGAAGTCCGTGGCGGCTACATCATGAGCGAGTGGCACAAGCTGCGCTTCGCCCAGCGCCACATCAACATGTGCTCGATGGCCCTGTCCAAGCGCGTGCTGACCATGACCGGGCGCATGTCAATGTTCCGCGCAAGCGTGGTGACCAACCCCGAGTTCATCGCCGACGTCGAAAGCGACTCGCTGATGCACTGGCGCCTGGGCCGCTTCAAGTTCCTTACCGGTGACGACAAATCCAGCTGGTTCAGCTTGATGCGCCTGGGCTACGACACCTTCTACGTGCCGGACGCCGCCATCAATACGGTAGAGCACCCGCCCGAAAAGAGCTTCTTCAAGGCCAGCCGCAAGCTGATGTACCGCTGGTACGGCAACAACCTGCGGCAGAACTCCCGTGCACTGGGCCTTGGCTTGCGCCGCCTGGGGCTGTTCACCAGCATCGTGCTGTTCGACCAGCGCGTGTCGATGTGGACCAGCCTGCTGGGGCTGACGGTGGCGGTGATCGCCAGCCTCAAGTTCGGCATGGCCTTCCTGCTGGTGTACCTGCTGTGGATCGGCATCACCCGCCTGATCCTCACCATCATGCTGCTGTGCTCTGGCCACAACGTCGGCCCGGCCTACCCGCTGATTCTCTATTACAACCAGATCATCGGCGCGCTGATGAAGATCTACGTGTTCTTCCGCCTCGACAAGCAGTCCTGGACGCGTCAGCCCACTGCCCTCAAGCGTGACCTCGCCAGCTTTCAACAATGGTTCAACACCTGGTCCTCGCGGACCATGACCTTCTCGGCTGCCAGCATCTTCGTTGCTGTGCTGTTCATGGTCGTGTGAGCCCAACCCGGATCGGATCTAACAGGAACAAACCACCATGAATACCGCCGTGAACGTCAATGTCGTGCATGAGTCCGAAGCCCAGCGCCAACACGCCCGGGTGCGCATTCCCGCCAAGCTGCGTTTTCTGGACGCCCAGCGCCAAACCCACGAAGTGAAGGTCGACGACCTTTCCGCCGGTGGCCTGAGCTTCCACACCAAGCAGCAACTGTCGGTGGGCGATGTGCTGCGCGGGCGCCTGCAGTTCGTGGTCGACAACCTGGGCCTGTCGATCGACATCGAGTTCCAGGTGCGCTCGTACAACCCGGACAATGGCCGTACCGGTGCGCAGTTCCAGAACCTTGAACCACGCGATATCGCCACGCTGCGGCACATCATCACCAGCCACCTGTCGGGTGAGCTGATCAGCATCGGCGATGTGCTCAGCACCCTGCAGCGCGACAACTTCACCAAGGCACGCAAGCAGAAGGACGGTGGTTCGGGCCTGAGCGCCTTCGGCCGGCTCAAGGCCGTCACCGTCACCCTGGGCGTGTTCGTGGTCGGCGTCGCGGCGTTCGGCTTCGTCGCCAAGTCGCTGTACGGCATGTACTTCGTCAGCCACGCCGAAGCCGGTGTGGTCGCGGTACCGACCACCACCGTCACCATGCCGCGCGACGGCACTGTGAGCAGCCTGGTCGAAAGCGGTGGGCAGATCGCCAAGGGCGCACCACTGGCCAGCTTCACCACCAGCATGCTGGACATGCTCAAGGGCAACCTGGACGACGCGCAGCTGGAGCCGGCGAAGATCGAGGAACTGTTCGGCAAGCAGCTGTCCGGCACACTCACCAGCCCCTGCGATTGCGTGGTCGCCCGCCAGCTGGTGGACGATGGCCAGTACGCAGCCAAGGGGCAGGCGATCTTCCAGCTGATCCCGCGCACCACCACGCCAATGGTCGAGGCGCGCTTCAGCTACCGCCAGTTCGACGAGGTCAAGCCAGGTACCCGGGTCAACTTCCAGGTCGCCGGCGAAGACGAAGTGCGCACCGGCCAGATCGTCAGCAGCACCAGCCTCAACAGCGAAGACCTGTCCTCCGACATCCGCGTGCAGATCAAGCCAGACAGTGGCATGCCCGCCGAACTCGCCGGCCGCCCGGCAGCGGTCAACAGCGACCGTGGCCCTTCAATGAACTGGCTGATCGACAAAGCCGTGGCCCGTGGGCTGTAAGAGGATCACCGCATGATTCCCTACAAGAAGCGCGCAAACCTGGGCCTGTGTGCCCTGGCGGCTGCCATCACCCTGGCCGGCTGTGCCGGCCTGCCTGACCAGCGCCTGGCCAACGAAGCCATGAAGCGCGGCGACACGGCATTGGCCGAGCGCAACTACAAGGCCCTGGCCGACCTGGGCTACAGCGAAGCGCAAGTGGGCCTGGCGGACATCAAGGTAGCCACCCGCGACCCTTCGCAAATCAAGGAAGCCGAGGCGACTTACCGCGCCGCGGCCGCTACCTCGCCCCGTGCCCAGGCGCGTCTCGGCCGCCTGCTGGTGGCCAAGCCTGACAGCACCCAGGCCGAACGCGAGGAAGCCGAAACCCTGCTCAAGCAGGCCGCGAAACAGGGCGAAAGCAATACCCTGATCCCGCTGGCCATGCTTTACCTCAGCTACCCGCAGAGTTTCCCCAAGGTCAACGCACAGCAGCAGATCGACCAGTGGCGCGCCGCGGGCAACCCCGAAGCGGGCCTGGCCCAGGTGCTGCTGTACCGCACCCAGGGCACCTACGACCAGCACCTGGGCGACGTGGAAAAGATCTGCAAGGCCGCACTGAACACCACTGACATCTGCTACGTCGAACTGGCCACCGTGTACCAGAAGCGCGCTCAGGCCGACCAGCAAGCCGCCCTGCTCACCCAGCTGAAATCTGCCTACGCCCGTGGCGCAGTACCGGCCACCCGGGTCGACAGCGTTGCCCGGGTACTGGCCGACCGCAGCCTCGGTCAGACCGACGAGAAAACCGCCAAGGACCTGCTCGAACAGGTAGCCCCGGCCAACCCGGCATCCTGGGTCAGCCTGGCGCAACTGCTGTACGACTTCCCCGAACTGGGCGACACCGACCAGTTGCTGGCCTACATCGACAAGGGCCGCGAGGCCGAACAACCACGCGCCGAACTGTTGCTGGGCCGCCTGTACTACGAAGGCAAAACCCTGCCGGCCGACGCCAAAAAAGCCGAGCAGCACCTGCAAGCCGCCGCCGACGCCGGTGAAATCAGCGCCCATTACTACCTGGGCCAGCTGTACCGCCGCGGCTACCTGGGCAATGTCGAGCCGCAGAAGGCCGTCGACAACCTGCTGGCCGCCGCCCGTGGCGGGCAGAACAGCGCCGACTATGCCCTGGCCCAGCTGTTCAGCGAAGGCCATGGCATTCGCCCGCAGCCCGGCAACGCCTGGGTGTTCGCCCAGCTGTCGCAGGCCAACCCGACGCCGCAATCGGCTGAACTGCTGCAGCAGCTCGATCAGCAACTGACACCTGACCAGCGCAGCCAGGCCCAGCAACTGCTGGACCAGGAAAAGCGTGCACGCGGCAGCATGGCGCAGGGCGCAAATAGCACCCTGGCCCTCGAAGCCCTGCAGGACGACGAAAAAGAAGTAGACGGTGAGGACTCGCTATGACGCTCAATCCCTTCGTGAAAGCCGGCATCGGCCTGAGCTTCGCCCTGCTGTGGTCCTGCCCGACCCTGGCGGAAATGACCGCCGAGAAAAACTTCGGCCTGGACGTGAAGATCACCGGCCAGTCGGAAGACGACCGTGACCTGGGCACCCGCTCTGGCGGCGACGTCAACGGCCTGGGCCTGGACCTGCGCCCTTGGGTGTACGGCGAGCGCGGTAACTGGAGTGCCTATGCAATGGGCCAGGCGGTCGCAGCCACCGACACCATCGAAACCGACACCTTGCGCCAGAACGACGACGGCAGCACCACCGACACCGGCGAAGACAGCCGCCAGCCAGACAAAAGCTACCTGGCCATGCGTGAGTTCTGGGTTGGCTACAGCGGCCTCACTGCCTACCCGGGCGAGCAGCTGCGCTTCGGTCGCCAGCGCCTGCGCAGCGACGATGGCATGTGGCGCGACACCAACATCGAAGCGCTGAACTGGACCTTCGACACCACCCTGCTCAAGGCCGACCTGGGCGTTGCCCAGCGCTTCAGCGAGTACCGCACCGACCTCACCGAGCTGGCCCCGGAAGACAAGGACCGCACGCACATCTACGGCAACGTCGCCACGCAGTGGACCCCAGGCCACTGGGTGGGCGTACGGGCCCACCACACCCATGACAGCGGCAGCCTGAAGAACCCGGGCGAAACCGTCGATGCGCTGGACAAGACCCGCACCGGCGACCTGACCTGGTTGGGCCTTGAGGCCAACAGCGACGCCTACAACTGGCGCAACGACCACACCGTCAACTACTGGGGCAGCGTCACCTGGCTGACCGGTGACCGTGACAAGCTCAGCAGCCAGGCCGTAGGCGACGACCAGGTTGCCACCGGCAAGCAGAGCGGCGACGTCAATGCCTGGGCCACCGACCTCGGCATCCGCCTGCGCCTGGACCCGCAATGGCAAGTCGGCGCGGCCTACGCCCGTGGCAGCGGCGGTGGTGGCGACGACGGCTCGAACAACTTCGAGCAGACCGGCCTTGAGAGTAACCGCTCCAACTTCACCGGCACCCGCTCGCGCGTACATCGCTTTGGCGAAGCCTTCCGCGGCGAGCTGGGCAACCTGCAGGCCGCCACCCTGTTCGCCTCGTGGCAGCTGCGCGACGACTACGACGCCAGCCTGATCTACCACAAGTTCTGGCGCGTCGACGGTAACCAGAACATCGGCTCCAGCGGCATCAACGCAGCCGTCAACGACAACGGCATCAGCCGCCAACTGGTCGACGGTGAAAAAGACCTTGGCCAGGAAATGGACGTGGTCGTGACCAAGTACTTCAAGCAAGGCCTGCTGCCGGCTTCGATGAGCCAGGCCATCGACGAACCGTCCGCCCTGGTGCGCTTGCGTGCCGGGGTGTTCAAGCCGGGCGACGCCTACGGCAAGGAAGCGGACTCGTACATGCACCGCGCCTTCGTCGATGTGATCTGGCGCTTCTGAGGCCGCGAGGGGACTGACCGTTATGAACCTTCACCCGCACTTACGACACAGCCTGTTGGCCAGCGCCTTGCTGCTGGCAAGCGGCCTGGTCGCTGCCGCAGAGCCCCAGGTAATCGCCAAGGAGCTGCAGCAGGCCAAGACCTATACCGTGGCCAGCGCACCGATCGAGCCGCTGCAGATGGACCCGCCAAAGCTGCCCGACCTGACCGGTTTCACCGCCGAAGCGGTGCAGAAGAAGATCGATCGCCGCCACAAAGGCAAGGTCAGCCTGCGCCGCATGTTCCAGGAAGACACCCTCAAGGAGTTCGTTGGCGGCGACAACAAGGCAGCCGAGTGGGTGCAGCGCCAGCACGGCATCCCGCAGGCAATCTTCGTCGATGACGGCCATATCGACCTGGTCGAGCTGAGCAAGAAGGTACCCAAGCAATACCTCAGCGAGGTCGAGCCTGGGGTTTACCTGGCACGCCTGCCAATCGTGGTCGGGCAAAAGGGCATCCTCGAGATCGACGGCAAGGTCAAGCAGCTGCGCCTGTCCCAGGAAGGCGGTTCGTTCCTGGTCAATGACGGCAAGCTGTTCGTTACCGACACCGAGGTGACCGGCTGGCGCGAGAAGGACAACGGCCCGGCCACCTTCCGCTCGCCCAAGGAATTCCGCCCGTTCCTGCTGTCGTGGGGCGGTACCGAGACCTACATCGTCAATACCAAGATGGCCAGCTTCGGCTATGCCAAGTCCAAGTCGTATGGCGTGAGCATTTCGCAGTACACGCCCAACATGGCCAAGCGCATGGGCCGCCCGGAACCCACCGGCTGGATCATCGGCTCGGAGTTCAGCGACATGTGGTACGGGTTCTACTGCTACGAGACCCAGGACTTCGTGGTCAAGGACAGCACCTACCGCGACAACATCGTCTACGGCATCGACCCGCACGACCGGTCGCACCGCCTGATCATCGCCGGCAACACCGTGTACGGCACCAAGAAGAAGCACGGCATCATCGTTTCGCGTGAGGTCAACGACAGCTGGATCATCAACAACAAGAGCTACGACAACAAGCTCTCGGGCGTGGTGATCGACCGTAACAGCGTCAACAACCTGATCGCCTACAACCAGATCTACCGCAACCACACCGACGGCATCACCCTGTACGAAAGCGGCGACAACCTGATCTGGGGCAACAAGCTGATCAACAACCGCCGCCACGGCATCCGCGTGCGCAACAGCGTGAACATTCGCCTGTACGAAAACGTCGCCATGGCCAACGGCCTGGTGGGCGTGTACGGCCACATCAAGGACTTGTCCGACACCGACCGCGACATCGCCCTCGACCCGTTCGACACCAAGGTGTCGCTGATCGTGGTGGGTGGCGAGCTGGCGGCCAATGGCTCCGGCCCACTGTCGATCGACTCGCCGCTGTCGGTCGAGCTGTACAAGGTGTCGATGCTCGCCCCGCGCAAGGCCAGCGGCATCAGCCTCAACGGCATCCTCGGCGAGCGCCAGGACGAAATCCTCGACCTGCTGGTGCGCCAGCAAAAAGCTGTGCTGATCGACCCGGTCGAACGCCAGACCGAAATGATCGATTAAGGAAGCCCAGACCATGACCCCACACCTGATGAAACTGCTGGGCCTGTCCGCCGCCCTTCTGGCGATCAGCCAAGGCGTGCGCGCCGAAGAAGTGAAGGCCCCCACCTTCAGCGCCGAGCCCTGCTGCCAGCTGTGCCCCGAAGCGCACGACGCCAGCCGCTACACCACCCGTTACCAGCAGAACTTCACCACGCTGGTGCAGGCCAAGGGCGACTGGCTGTTCCGTACCCGCGAAGACCTGCGCACCGAGTTCAACACCACCCCGGCGGGCTACAAGCGCCTGCAGCAAGTGCATGACGCGTTCAAGAAGCGCGGCGTGGAGCTGGTGGTGGTGTACCAGCCGACCCGTGGCCTGGTGAACCGCAACATGCTCAACCCAGCCGAGAAAGCCGCCTTCGACTACCAGAAGGCGCTGGGCAACTACCAGGCCATGCTCAAGCGCTTCGCCAGCATGGGCTACAACGTGCCCGACCTGTCGCCGCTGACCAACGAGCAACTGGCCGCCGCCGACCAGGGCAAGGACTTCTACTTCCGTGGCGACCAGCACTGGACGCCGTATGGCGCCGAGCGCGCAGCAAAAATCGTGGCCGACACCGTGCACAAGATGCCGGCCTTCGAAGGCATCCCGCGCAAGGAATTCGAGACGAAGAAGTCCGGGCGCATGGGCAAGACCGGTACCCTGCACAACGTTGCCGGCCAGCTGTGCGGCACCAGCTACGCCGTGCAGTACATGGACCAGTTCGCCACCGAACCGAAAGGCTCCAGCGGCGGCGATGACCTGTTCGGTGACGGCGGCAACGCGCAGATCACCCTGGTCGGCACCAGCCACAGTGGCAAGAACTACAACTTCTCGGGCTTCCTCGAGCAATACATCGGCGCCGACGTGCTCAACGTCGCCTTCCCTGGCGGTGGCCTGGAAGGCTCGATGATCCAGTACCTGGGCAGCGAGGAATTCCAGAAGAACCCGCCGAAGATCCTGGTCTGGGAATTCTCCCCGCTGTACCGCCTGGACCAGGAAACCATCTGGCGGCAAATCCTTGGCCTGCTCGATGACGGCTGCGACGACCGCCCGGCCCTGATGAGCGCCAGCACCACCCTCAAGCCCGGCAAGAACGAGCTGATGGTCAACGGCAAGGGCGGCGTGATCAAAGACCTGATCAACCGCAACCTGCAGATGGACGTCAAGTTCGAAGACCCGTCGGTGAAGGTGCTGCAGGCCACCCTCTGGTACCTCAACGGCCGCCACGAGGACATCAAGCTGGAAAAACCGGAAACCTCCGACACCGACGGCCGCTTTGTCTTCCAGATGCGCGAAGACGAAGACTGGGCCAGCCAGAGCCTGCTGGCGTTCGAGGTACAGGGGCCGGAAAGCGGCACCCAGAAGGTCGAGGCCAAGCTCTGCAAACGCAACAACTTCGCCGTGCCTGCGCAGACCGCGCAGGCCGGCCAGTGAGGCGACCCATGACCATGCTCAAGCGAATCTCAAGCCCCGCCCTGCTCGCCTTGGCCCTGTTTGGCGGTGCCGCGCAGGCCGCGCTGGTACCACCCCAGGGTTACTACGAGGGGATCGAAAAACTCAAGACCGGTGACGGCAACTTCCGCTGTGAAGCGGCGCCCAAGCCCTACACCGGTGCGCTGCAGTTCCGCAGCAAGTACGAAGGGTCGGACAAGGCACGGGCCACGCTCAACGCGGCCTCGGAAAAGGCTTTTCGCAAGTCGACCGAAGACATCACCACCCTTGAGAAAGGCGTGAGCAAGATGGTTGGCCAGTACATGCGCGACGGCCGCCCGGCGCAGCTCGACTGCACCCTGGCGTGGCTGGGCACCTGGGCGCGCGCCGATGCGCTGTTGTCCACCGACTACAACCACACCGGCAAGTCGATGCGCAAATGGGCGCTGGGCAGCATGAGCGGTTCGTGGCTGCGCCTGAAGTTTTCCAACTCGCAGCCACTGGCCGCGCACCGGGCCGAGGCCGAGCTGATCGAAAAATGGTTCGCCCGCCTGGCCGAGCAGACCGTGCGCGACTGGAGCGACCTGCCGCTGGAGAAGATCAACAACCACAGCTACTGGGCAGCTTGGTCGGTCATGGCAACCGCCGTGGCCACCGACCGTCGCGACCTGTTCGACTGGGCCGTGAAGGAATACAAGGTGGGCGCGAACCAGATCGATGACCAGGGCTTCCTGCCCAACGAAATCAAGCGCAAGCAGCGTGCGCTGGCCTACCACAACTACGCCCTGCCGCCGCTGGCGATGATTGCCAGCTTCGCCCAGGCCAACAACGTCGACCTGCGCAGCGAGAACAACTTTGCCCTGCAGCGCCTCGGCGAAGGTGTACTGGCCGGTGCACGCGACCCCAGCCACTTCAAGGCGCGCGCGGGTGAGAAACAGGACATGACCGACCTCAAGGTCGACGGCAAGTACGCCTGGCTCGAGCCCTGGTGTGCGCTTTATCACTGTGTCGGCGACACGCTTGACCGCAAGCAGCACATGCAGCCGTTCAACAGCTTCCGGTTGGGCGGCGACCTGACCCGGGTTTATGACCCGAACGCAGAGAGCAAAAAGTAACGCAAAACCCCTGTAGGAGCTGGCTTGCCTGCGATGGGCCGCAAAGCGGCCCCCGACAATCGCAGGGCAAGGCTTCGCCTTGCATCGCAGGCAAGCCAGCTCCTACAGGAATCTAGGTAGCCCGCCACATTTTTGTGGGGGGTTTGGGGGGCGCTTTGCCCTGGATGCTGTGAACAAATTAGGAGAACCGGGATGGTCTTCTCGTCCAACGTGTTCCTGTTCCTGTTCTTGCCGATCTTCCTCGGCCTGTATTACTTGAGCGGGCAACGCTATCGCAACCTGCTGCTGCTGGTCGCCAGCTACATCTTCTATGCCTGGTGGCGGGTGGACTTCCTGGCCCTGTTCGCCGGGGTCACCCTGTGGAACTACTGGATCGGCCTCAAGGTGGGTGCCGCCGGCGTGCGTACCAAACCGGCGCAGCGCTGGCTGCTGCTCGGCGTGGGCGTCGACCTGGCCATTCTCGGCTACTTCAAGTACGCCAACTTTGGCGTCGACAGCCTGAACGCGATCATGACCTCGTTCGGCCTGGAGCCGTTCATCCTCACCCACGTGCTGCTGCCGATCGGTATCTCGTTCTATATCTTCGAGTCGATCAGCTACATCATCGACGTGTACCGCGGCGACACCCCGGCTACCCGCAACCTGATCGACTTCGCAGCATTCGTGGCGATCTTCCCGCACCTGATCGCCGGCCCCGTATTGCGCTTCAAGGACCTGGTCGACCAGTTCAACAACCGCACCCACACCCTGGACAAGTTCTCCGAAGGCTGCACCCGCTTCATGCAGGGCTTCATCAAGAAAGTGTTCATCGCCGACACCCTGGCGGTGGTGGCCGACCACTGCTTCGCCCTGCAAAACCCGACCACGGGTGACGCCTGGCTGGGCGCGCTGGCCTACACCGCGCAGCTGTACTTCGACTTCAGCGGTTACAGCGACATGGCCATCGGCCTGGGCCTGATGATGGGCTTCCGCTTCATGGAGAACTTCAAGCAGCCGTACATCAGCCAGTCGATCACCGAGTTCTGGCGGCGCTGGCACATCAGCCTGTCGACCTGGCTGCGTGACTACCTGTACATCACCTTGGGCGGTAACCGCAAAGGCACCTTCAACACCTACCGCAACCTGTTCCTGACCATGCTGCTGGGCGGCCTGTGGCACGGCGCCAACTTCACCTACATCATCTGGGGCGCTTGGCACGGCATGTGGCTGGCCATCGAGCGTGCACTGGGCATCGACACCAACCCGCAGCGCTTCAACCCGGTCAAATGGGCCTTCACCTTCCTGCTGGTGGTGGTCGGCTGGGTGATCTTCCGCGCCGAGAACCTGCATGTGGCCGGCCGCATGTACGGCGCCATGTTCAGCTTCGGCGACTGGCAGCTGTCAGAACTCAACAGCGCCCAGCTTACCGGCCTGCAAGTGGCCACCCTGATCGTCGCCTATCTCTCCCTGGCGTTCTTCGGCCTGCGTGATTTCTACCGCAATGCCAAGCCAACGCCCCAGGCCACGCCGGTGCAGGTCAACAACGACGGTTCGATCGGCCTGGACTGGACCCGGGTGATGACCCGCGCCCTGGTGCTGCTGCTGTTCGTGGCCTCGATCCTCAAGCTTTCGGCGCAGAGCTACTCGCCGTTCCTGTACTTCCAGTTCTGAGGCCGATGACATGAACCGCACATTACGCATTACTTACTCCCTGTCGTTCCTCGGCTTGCTGGTGGGCATGGGCGTATGGTCCACCGGTGGCCTGCAAAGCTTTCAGCGCACCGAGCAGATGACCCTGCTCAACGGCAAGCTGGCCAAGGCCGCCGAGACCCACTACGACGCCGAATTCCCGATCAAGCGCCTGGGCACCAACCTTTGGGCGGCCATGGACTTCAAGCTGTTCAACGAGGGCCGCCCCGGTGTGGTGCTGGGCCGCGACCAATGGCTGTTCAGCGACGAAGAGTTCAAGCCCACGGCTGGCGCCGAACAACTGATGCAGGAAAACCTGGCACTGATTCGTGGCGTGCGCGACACCTTGCAGCAGCACGGCAGCCAGCTGGTGCTGGCGATCATTCCGGCCAAAGCTCGCCTGTATTCGGAATACCTGGGCAAGGAGCAGCCGGCCAGCCTGCACGATGACCTGTACAACCAGTTCCATGCCCAGGTGCGCCAGGCCAACGTGTTCGCCCCGGACCTGCAAGCGGCCATGGAACAAGCCAAGGCGCGTGGCCAGGTATTCCTGCGCACCGACACCCACTGGACACCGATGGGCGCCGAAGTCGCCGCCCAGGCGCTGGCCGAGGCTGTAAGCCGGCAGAACCTGCTCAACGGTGACCCGCAAACCTTCGTCACCGAAGCCGGCAGCACCGCGCCCTACAAAGGCGACCTGACCAACTTCCTGCCACTGGACCCGCTGTTCAGCAACCTGCTGCCGGCCCCGGACAACCTGCAACAACGCAGCACCCGCCCGGCGCAAGCCGAGGGTGAAGGTGACGATGCACTGTTCGCCAACAACGAGATCCCGGTCGCACTGGTGGGTACCAGCTACAGCGCCAACCCGCACTGGAACTTCCTTGGCGCGCTGCAGCAGGCCCTGCGCAGCGACGTCGCCAACTACGCCGAAGACGGCCACGGCCCATTGCTGCCGATGCTCAAGTACCTGCAAAGCGATGCCTTCAAGAACGCCGCACCGCAAGTGGTGGTGTGGGAATTCCCCGAACGTTATCTGCCCATGAAAAACGACCTCAGCAGCTTCGATCCGCAGTGGATCGCCCAGCTGAAAAACTCCCGTAAATCCGAAGAAAACCTGGCCTTGTCGTCCACCCGGACGAACCACTGAACGATAGAGAGGAAATGCACATGACTACCAAGACTTCCATTGCCAAAGCCCTCACCCTCGCGGCCGGCCTTTCCCTTGCTTCGATGCAGGCCTTCGCCGGTGCCGACGCCGCCCTGTACGGCCCAAGCGCACCGAAAGGCTCAACCTTCGTGCGCCTGTACAACGCAGCCAGCGCACCGGCTGCCGCGTCTGTCGGCAACACCCAGATCAAGCAGGTTGGCGCCCAGGCCAGCAGCGACTTCAGCTTCCTGCCAGGCGGTGACTACACCGCCCAGGTCGGCGGCAAGAGCGTGCCGGTGAAGCTGGCCTCGGACAAGTACTACACCCTGGTCAACAGCGGCACCGGCAGCCCGCAGCTGATCGAAGAACCACCGTTCAAGAACAAGCAGAAAGCCCTGGTGCGCGTGCAGAACCTGAGCGACCAGCAGCTGACCCTGAAAACCGCCGACGGCAAGACCGAAGTGGTCAAGCCGGTGGCTGCCAACGGCCGAGGCGAACGCGAAATCAACCCGGTCAAGGTCAACCTGGCGCTGTACCAGGGCGACAAGAAAGTGGGCGACGTGAAACCCGTCGCCCTGGAGCGCGGCGAAGCCGCCGTGCTGTACGTAACCGGTTCCGGCAACGCCTTGTCGCCGGTGTGGGTAACTCGCCCCGTGGCTAGCAACTGATCCCCTGCCTTTAACGACTATTGGAGAAACATGATGATCCCGGTAATTCTTTCTGGTGGTAGCGGTTCGCGTCTGTGGCCTCTGTCGCGCAAGCAGTTCCCCAAGCAGTTCCTGGCCCTGACCGGCGAACACACCCTGTTCCAGCAAACCATCGAGCGGCTGGCGTTCGAAGGCATGGACACGCCAATCGTGGTCTGCAACAAGGACCACAAATTCATCGTCCAGGAACAGTTGGCTGCGCTGAAGCTGGAAACCCAAGGCATCCTGATGGAACCGTTTGGCCGCAACACCGCGCCGGCCGTGACCATGGCCGCCATGAAACTGGTCAACGAAGGCCGCGACGAGCTGATGCTGGTGCTGCCCGCCGACCACGTGATCGACGACCAGAAGGCCCTGCAGCGCGCCCTGGCCCTGGCCACCATCGCCGCCGAGCGTGGCGAAATGGTGCTGTTCGGCGTGCCGGCGACCAAGCCGGAAACCGGCTACGGCTACATCCGCTCCAGCCAGGACGCCCTGTTGCCCGAGGGCGTGGCACGCGTGGCGCAGTTTGTTGAAAAACCCGATGAAAAACGTGCTGCCGAGTTCGTCCAGGCCGGTGGCTATTTCTGGAACAGCGGCATGTTCCTGTTCCGCGCCAGCCGCTTCCTCGAAGAGCTGAAAAAACACGACGGCGATATCTACGACACCTGCGTGCTGGCCCTGGAGCGCAGCGAGGAAGATGGCGATGTGCTGAGCATCGATGAAGCCACCTTCGCCTGCTGTCCGGACAACTCCATCGACTACGCGGTGATGGAAAAGACCCAGCGCGCCTGCGTGGTGCCGATGTCGGCCGGCTGGAGCGATGTGGGCTGCTGGTCGTCGCTGTGGGACGTGCACGAGAAGGACGACAACGGCAACGTCACCAAGGGCGACGTGGTGGTGCAGGACAGCCGCAACTGCATGATCCACGGCAATGGCAAGCTGGTGTCGGTGATCGGCCTGGAGAACATTGTGGTGGTCGAGACCAAGGACGCCATGATGATTGCCCACAAGGACAAGGTCCAGGGCGTCAAGCAGATGGTCAAGACCCTCGATGAGCAGGGCCGTACTGAAACCCAGAACCACCTGGAAGTGTATCGCCCATGGGGCTCATACGACTCGGTGGACATGGGCGGCCGCTTCCAGGTCAAGCACATCACCGTCAAGCCGGGCGCCAGCCTGTCGCTGCAGATGCACCACCACCGCGCCGAGCACTGGATCGTGGTGTCCGGCACTGCCGAGGTCACCTGTGACGAGAACGTGTTCCTGCTGACCGAGAACCAGTCGACCTACATCCCGATC
This sequence comes from Pseudomonas sp. SAS7, assembly GCF_052112345.1. NCBI lineage: Bacteria > Pseudomonadati > Pseudomonadota > Gammaproteobacteria > Pseudomonadales > Pseudomonadaceae > Pseudomonas > Pseudomonas sp. SAS7. The sequence continues at coordinate 355,911 of NZ_JBEGGO010000004.1, forward strand.
GCTTCGGTGCACCGCCTGCGCAACCCGGGCAAGATCCCGCTGGAGATCATCGAAGTGCAGTCCGGCAGCTATCTGGGCGAGGATGATATCGAGCGCTTCGAAGATGTGTACGGGCGCACTTCCACGCCGGTCGAGCGTGGGGTATCGGTCAAGACCATTGCGCAGTAAGTGAACCTTGGGGCCGCTTTGCGGCCCTTTCGCGGGACAAGCCCGCTCCCACAAGGGCTGGGAGCGGGCTTCCCGCTTTTGAGCCCTCCCCCATTTCAGGCTACGATGGTCAGACCCCGCGCATTCAAGGTCTGCAAGCCCCATGATCATCGGTGCCTTCCTCATCCTTACCTGGCTGGTACTGCTGTTGCGCTACCCGGCCAAGGCCCTGCCGATCTCGCTGGCCGCCGTGTGTGGCCTGGGCCTGGTGGCGCTGTTCGTCGCCTGGCAAGACAACCGCGAAACCTCGCAACTGGCCCGCCTGGACCTGCGCCTTGCCTATGCCCCCGAACAATGCCCGGCCGACCGTGCGTTGCAGGTACACATGAAAAACGGCAACAAGGCCCCGCTGACCGAACTGCGCTGGCGGGTGGCGGCGTATGCACCAGGCGACACGGTGAACCTGGCCGAAAGCACCTACAACGCCCCGCGCTACCGGGGGCCGGGTGACTTGCAGCCGGGTGCCGAGTGGAAGGACTGCCTGCCGTTGCCACCGCTGCGCTCCGGGTACCGGCCACAGACTCTGGAATTTCGTGCCGAGCACCTGCAAGGTACATTTGCCAATTGATGTATCGCCTGTACCGGCCCTTTCGCGGGTGAACCCGCTCCCACAGAGATCCCACAGGTCTCGAATTCTGTGAGGTACCTGTGGGAGCGGGTTCACCCGCGAAGAGGCCGGCACAGGAAAACCAATCTTCCTCACAACAGGCCCCAACCATGCCCACCGTCCTGATCACCGGTTGTTCCAGCGGCATCGGCCGCGCCCTCGCCGACGCCTTTCGCGATGCCGGCCACCACGTCTGGGCCACTGCTCGCAAGGCAGAGGATGTTGAAGTGCTGAACGCCGCCGGCTTCGCCGCCCGGCAACTGGATGTGAACGACAGCGAGGCCCTCGCCCGCCTGGCCGAAGAACTCGAAACCCTGGATATCCTGATCAACAACGCCGGTTACGGCGCCATGGGGCCGTTGCTGGACAGTGGTGTGGATGCCCTGCGCCAACAGTTTGAAACCAACGTGTTCGCCGTGGTCGGTGTGACCCGCGCGCTGTTCCCGCTGCTGCGCCGCTCACGGGGTACAGTGGTGAACATCGGCAGCGTCTCCGGCGTGCTGGTCACGCCATTCGCCGGCGCCTACTGCGCCTCGAAGGCCGCCGTGCATGCGCTGAGCGATGCCCTGCGCCTGGAGCTGGCGCCGTTCGGTGTGCAGGTGATGGAAGTGCAGCCGGGGGCGATAGACACGCAGTTCGCCAACAATGCCCAACGCCAGGCAGAGCAGGTGCTGGCGGCAGACTCGCCATGGTGGCCGTTGCGTGAGCATGTCCAGTCGCGGGCGCGGGCTTCGCAGGACAGGCCGACTTCGGCGGCGGTGTTTGCCCAGGGTGTGTTGGTGGCAGTCGGCAAGTCGCCGGTACCGGGGGTGGTGCGGTTGGGGAATGGCAGTACGGCGTTGCCGCTGATGGCGCGGCTACTGCCTCGGCGGTTGCTGGATTGGGCACTGCGCAAGCGCTTTGGCCTGCTGCGCCCGCTCTGAGATCTCGGCTGCCCTGGGGCTGCTCTGCAGCCTATCGCGGCACAAGGCCGCTCCTACAGGGGACCGCGATCGCCTGTAGGAGCGGCCTTGTGCCGCGTTGGGCCGCAAAGCGGCCCCTACCTTTACGCTTTCTTCGCGGGCTGCTCATCAAACGCCTGCCAGCCACCACCCAAGGCCTTGTAAAGCCCCACCAACGCCTGCGACACCGCCGCCGAGCTGTCGATCCACTGCTCCTCGCTGGCCAGCAATGCACCCTGCACCGTCAGCACATTGAGAAAGTCCACCGCCCCTTCCACATACTGGCGCTGGGCAGTTTCCAAAGCGATTCGGTTCTGTCGCACCGCTTCGGCCAGGTGGTCACGGCGCAATTGGCTGGCGTTGTACAGGCGCAGCACATCGTCAATTTCATGCCAGGCCCCAAGCACCACCTTGCGGTAGTTCAGCGCCGCTTCCTGCTGCTGCGCCTCGCGCAGTTCCAGGGTGCCCTTGAGCCGGCCGCCCTCGAAGATCGGCAGCGACAGCTGCGGCCCGAAGGCAAAACGGCGCGAATCCCAGCCACCGAAATCAGACAGCTGCATGGCCTGGAAGCCGACACTGCCCGACAGCCGGATGCTCGGGTAGAAATCCGCCTTGGCCACGCCAATGCTGGCAGTGGCGGCATGCAGGCGGGCTTCGGCCTGGCGGATGTCAGGGCGGCGCTCGGCCAATTCGGACGGCACGCCGATGGCGAACTTCTGCTGCGGCGCAGGCAGCTCGCCGCCCTGCAGCAATTGGGCCTGCAAGCTGCGCGGCGGTTCGGCGGCAAGCAGGCTGAGCGCGTTGATCAGGTCATCACGGCGGGCTTCAAGGCTTGGCAGTCGCGACTCGATCGAAGCAACCTGGGCGCTGGCCTGGGCCACATCCAGGCGCGTGGCAACACCTTCGGCCTGGCGGTTCTGGGAAAGCTTCAGGCTATGCTGGGCAACCTTGAGGTTGTCCTGCGTCACATCCAGGGTGTGCTGCACGGCGCGCAGCTGGATGTAATTGCCGGCAGTTTCCGAGAGCAGGGCCAGCAGCACCCCGCGGCGGTCGTTCTCGGCCACTTCGACGGTGGCATCGGCAGCCTCGACCTGGCGCCGCACGCGGCCCCACAGGTCCAGTTCCCAACCGGCCACCAGGTCGCCTTGCCAAAGGTTGTACGCCGCTTTGCCCGCCTTGCCAGACGGATCGCTCAGGCCTTCGGCGCTGTTGCGGGCGCGGCTGTAGCCGGCGTTTGCATCCACCGACGGCACTTCATCGGCGGCCACGGTACTGCGCAGGGCGCGGCTTTGCAGCAACCGTGCACTGGCCATTTGCAGGTCGAGGTTGCGCTCGGCAACGCGCTGGATCAAGGCACTGAGGTGTGCGTCATGGAAGGTTTCCCACCAGCGCAGTTCCAGCGGTTCGGCCTGCGGCTGGCTGGCCGCCGCTTCGCCTTGCAGCGGCGCCCATTGCTGCGGTGCCTGGCTGTCGGGGCGCAAGAAGTCCGGGCCCATGGTGCAGCCGGCCAGCAACACGGCCAGCAGCAACGGGCTCAAGCGTAATGCCCGTTTCATCGTGCGCTTACCTCTTTGCCGTCCAGCTTGTCGCCACGGGTATCGATGGTCGCTTCTACCGACATGCCCACACGCAGACGGGTCAGCAGCGGCTGGCCGTCATCGAAGACGATCTTCACCGGAATGCGCTGCACTACCTTGGTGAAGTTGCCAGTGGCGTTGTCCGGTTTGACGGCGGCGAAGGTGACGCCGGTGGCCGGGGCGATGCTTTCCACATGGCCTTGCAGCTTCTCGCCGGAGAAGGTGTCGACGCTGATACTGACGGGCTGGCCAGGCTGCACGTGGGTCAGCTGGGTTTCCTGGAAGTTGCCGACCACATAGGCCTGTTGCAACGGCACCACCGACAGCAGGCGGGCACCCGGGTTGACGTAGGCGCCTATGCGCAGTGCGCGCTCGCCGACCATGCCGTCCACCGGCGCAGTAATGCGTGTGTAGGACAGGTCGAGCTGGGCCTTTTCCACGCCCGCTTCGGCACGTTTCAGCTGGCCATCGGCGCTGGCCACTTGGGCCGTGAGAATGTCCACCTGCTTACGCGCCGCCACTAACGCTGCCTGGGCATTTGCCAGGCGTGCGCGTGCCTGGTCTACACCGCTGCGCGCCTGCTGGGCGTTCTGCACAGTACCGGCGCCCTGCTCGGCCAGGCGGCTGTAGCGGTTGACCTCGTGGTCAGCGAACGCCGCTTCGGCCTGGGCGGCTTTGACAGCAGCCTCGGCCTGGGCAATCAACGATGCCTGGCGCTCAAGGGTGGCGCGGGCATCGGCGCTTTGCGCCTGAGCCACCAGCAACTGCGCCTGTGCGGCGTCCAGGGCGGCCTGGTAATCGCGGGGGTCGATGGTCGCCAGCAACTGGCCGGCCGTAACCTGCTGGTTGTCCTCCACCAGCACTTCCTTGATAAAGCCAGCCACCTTGGGCGCGACCACGGTGTAGTCGGCGATCACATAGGCGTCGTTGGTGCTCTGGCGATGGTCGCTGCCAAACATCCAGGGGCCGACGATGCCAGCCAGCACGGCCACGGCCAGCACCGAGCCAATGAACAGGGTTTTGCGGTTGTTGGTCATTTCAGGTGTTCTCGAATTCATCCAGGGTTCAGGCCACCGCACGCGGCGGATAGACCCGGGTAGGCACGAAAGGAATCAGGCAGATCAGGGCTACGGCGATGCAGGCCATGACCAGATAAAGGTCGGCCGAGGTCAGTACCAGCGCCTGGTCGTGGACGCGCTTGGCCAGGCCCGCAGCGCTGTCGTCGACCAGCGGGGCGTTGCCCAGGCTGTCCACCAGGTGGTTGGAATGGAAGTGCCGGCGCAGGGTGCCAAGGGCATCCAGCAGGCCACCGGCGATCACTGCAGCCAGGCCTTTCACGGTGTTGAACCAGCTGGAGGCGAACGGGCCCTCCTGCGGGGTCATGCCGTTGGTGGACAGCATCAGCAACGGCAGCACCGCCATCGGCTGGCCGAACACCTGCAGCAGGTAGAACGGGTAGAAGTCGCCACGGATCCACTCGCTGGTCATCAGGCTGCTGCCGACACAGGACACCGCCAGCATCGCCAGGCCGATGCCCAGCACCCAGCGGCAGTCCACCGCACGGATGTTGCACAGCGCCGCAGTCAGCGGCAGGGCGATCAACTGCGGCATGGCCACCAGCATCATCAGCGGGCTGGTCTGCGCCGGGCGGTAACCCTGGATCTGTGCCAGGTAGGCCGACGGGATGCTGCCCACGCCCGACAGCACGACCAGCACACCGGCCAGGGTCACCAGGGCAAAACTCAGGTTGCGCCGCTGCAGCATGCGCAACTGGAAGAACGGCAGCGGCTCGGACCACTCGTTGTACATGAACAGCACCAGCAACAGCAGGCCACCGCCCAGCAACCAGCAGATCAGCGGCGAGTCGAACCAGCCCCAGCGGTCGCCCAGCGACAGGCCCAGCACAATGCAGCTGATGGCCGGCAGGCCGAGCAGCACGCCACGCCAGTCGAACTGTTTGAAACGCTCCAGGCGCAGTGGGTCCTGCGGCAGGCCCCAACCGACGCAGAGCATGGCCAGCGCCGAAGGCAGGACGATCTGCCAGAACGCCCATTGCCAGCCGACGTATTCGGTCCACAGCCCCGCCAGTGGCGTGCCGAGGTTGGGGCCGAAAGTGGCAGTCAGGGCGTAGCAGGCCAGACCATAGACCTTGATACCGGGCGGCAAAAAGCGCAGGGCCACGCTCATCAGCATCGGTGGCAAGGCACCCGAGGCAAAGCCTTGCAGCACACGCAGCAGCATCAGGCTGTGCAGGTTGGGGGCGAACGGTTGCAGCAGGCCGAGCACGGCGAACAGGGCGATGGCGCTCATGGTGAAGCGCCGCAGCGAGAAAGTGGTGGCCAACCACGGCGCAAAGGCCATGGCCGAGACCGATGCGGCGCTGTACACGGCCAGCAGCCAGGCACCCTCATCGGCACCGATGCCCATGGCACCGCGGATATCGGCAAGGGAAATCTTGGTGACCGACTCGTTGAGGCCTGCACACAGCACGGCCAGCAACACACCGAACAGCCCGACCACCACCTGCAGGCCAAACGCCGTCTGCGCAGGTGCGGCCGGCGCGGGGGCGGCGGCCAGCGCCGCGGAGGGCGCGGTCAGGGAACTCATGGGAATACATCTCCAGCAACAATTTCAGGGCTGGGGCAAGTTTAAGAAGGTCGAATGCTGACGAAAACTGACTTGTCGGTAGTTTTATATTGCGTCAGACGCAATCCATGCCTGAATCACGGGTCTATGCGACCACACGCTTTCAACGTCTGGCGCAACCAACGGTGCGCGGGGTCATTGTCGAAGCGCGGGTGCCACGCCTGCATCACATTGACCTTCTCCAACGGCACCGGGATCTCGAACGAGCGCAATGGCAGCTTTAGCCGCTGCACACTGTTGAGGATATTGGCGGGTATCGGCAGGATCAGGTCCGAATCCGGCAGCGAGAACATCGCCGAGTGGAAGCTGGTGGTGATCAGTGCCACACGCCGCTCCACCTTGTGGTTGGCCAACGCCACATCGATCGGCCCGTTGGCACGACCGCGACGAGACACGCTGATCTGCGGGTAGGCGGCAAAACGCTCAGGGGTGATCGGGGCGTCGAAGATCGGGTGGCCTACACGCGCCAGGCCTACAAAGTAAGTATTGAACAGGCTCTGCACCTTGATTTCCGGGCCCAGCTCAATGGCCGAGCTGATGATCAGGTCGATATGCCCGTTGCGCAGCACTGCATCATCGTCACCACTGCCCTCCGGGACGAACCGCAACACCGTACGCGGCGCCTGGGCCAGCATCATGCGCAGCAGCTGGGCGCCATACAGGGCAATGAACAAATCGTTGGTGCGGATGTTGAAGGCACGGTCCAGGTTGACCAGGTCGACATCGTCACGGCTGCGAAACACCTGCCCGGCCTGCTCTACCAGGCCATGCACCTGCTCGCGCAGGGCCAACGCGCGCGGCGTCGGCACCAGGCCACGGCCGGCGCGCACCAGGATCGGGTCGCCCAAGGCATCGCGGATACGCCCCAATGTCCGGCTCATGGCCGCCGGGCTCAGGTTCATGCGCTGCGCCGCGCCCACCACGCTGCCCTCGTCGAGCAAGGCATCGAGGGCGACGAGCAGGTTCATGTCCGGGAGTTGCATGGCCGTTTTCCATTACAGCTGTAGGAAACGCGATGGTAGCAGGTTGATGGATTGCATCAGACGCAATGCGCTCTTGCGTGGTGGGGCATTTATTCACTGAGTGGACTGAGCCAAGAATGTGGCATGGCAGGTTCGCCCTCTTCGCGGGTAAACCCGCTCCCACAGGGACTGCGCAGGTTGGAAATACTGTGGAGTACCTGTGGGAGCGGGTTTACCCGCGAAGAGGCTAGAACAGGCACCCATTCAGCCAGCCTTGTACAAGGATCTCCAATGCCCAGCCCCATCCTGATCGCCATCGACGCCTCCCCCGCTTCCAGCACCCTGCTCACCCTCGCCCGCCGCTACTGCCGCCCCGGCGAACACGAACTGCACGTGCTGCTGGCCATCGACTCCACCTTCGCCGTGCATGAGCAACCCGCGCCCTACACCGCCGAGGAACTGGAGGAATACCCCGCCGCCTGCGAGGAACAGCAGCATGCCGACCACGCCGTAGCCGAGGCCGTGCGCGAGTTACAGCAAGCCGGCTTCACCAGCCAGGGTTGCATGGTGGCCGGCCAGCCGGTTGAAGCGATTGTGGCCAAGGCGCAGGCATTGAACTGCGAACTGATCATCATGGGCCACCGCCACCTGTCGCGGTTGGGGCGGCTGCTGGACCCGTCTATCAGCGCGAAGGTAATTGACCGGGTAGACATGCCAGTGTTGGTGGGCTCTGCCTGACCGCTCATCACCGTGGTAATGCACCTGCATTGACGAGGCAATGCAATCGCATTACCTTGGACTGTATCGCTGTCACCCCCAGGACATTACCCATGGCTGCCACCTTCGATGTCGAGTCCACACTCACCGATCGCTATCAAACCACTGTCCCCGAAACGGTGCGGCGCGCCTTGGGCTTGAAAAAACGTGACAAGATCCATTACTCGATTCGCCCTGACGGTGGGGTGATACTCACCCGCGCAGAGGCAACCGAGGACGATCCGGTACTGGGCAAATTTCTGGATTTCCTGGCACACGATATCGCTACCAACCCTCAACGGCTGCAGGTTGTCGATGCTGGCCTCATCGCGCGCCTCGACAAGCTTGTCGGCGACACGGAGGTCGACCTGGATCAACCTCTGTCGGCGGACGATGAATGAGTGATGCGAGCAGGAAGCCTCTGGTTATTCATGGATGGACTGTAATTGCCCACCCGCTGTTCCTGGCCAAATTGGACGCGCTAAGCGCTCAAGTCGAGGCTCAACGCGACAAAGACCCAATGGGCTATACGAAAAGAAATGCCTTTAAAAGGCTGGCCGCCATCCGGCGGTTGGCGTTCGATGTAATCCCTCAAGACCCGACCAAACCCGAATACCGGCAAGGGGCAACACTTGGCGGTGACCACAAGCACTGGTTCAGAGCAAAGTTCTTCCAGCAGTACCGGTTGTTCTTCCGCTACCACACCCCCAGCAGGATCATCGTGCTGGCCTGGGTCAATGACGAGTCGAGCAAGCGGGCCTACGAAAGTAGCGACGATGCTTACAAGGTCTTTCAAAAGATGTTGCATAGCGGCCACCCACCGGACGATTGGGACCAGTTGCTGCAAGAGGCTGCCGCAGATTGAGCCGACTGGCTAATACGCATGCATCAGCAGGGCTCCCCACAGATGAGATGATGCGGGAGGCCGGGATGGTTGCGAAGGTCAACCTTCGCCAGGCTTGACTACCACCGTACACGTCGTCCCCGCCGCCAGCAAAAACCCTTCCGGCACTTCATCAATGTGGATCCGCACCGGCACCCGCTGCGCCAACCGCACCCAGTTGAACGTCGGGTTCACGTCGGCGATCAGCTCGCGGCTTTGTGGGTTGTCGCGGTCGTAGATACCGCGGGCGATGCTCTCCACATGCCCTTTGATGCGCTCGCCGCTCATCATCTGCAACTCGGCCTGGTCACCCACCTTCACGTGGGGCAGCTTGGTTTCCTCGAAGAACCCGTAGACCCAGAACGAATTTTCGTCGACCACCGCCATCACCGCCTCACCCGTGCGCGCATAGTCGCCCTTGTGGATATTCAGGTTGGTCACGTAGCCATCCACCGTGGCGACGATATGCGTACGCTTGAGGTTCAGCTCGGCTGCCGCCAGCTCAGCAAGGGCTTGCTGGTAATCGGCCTGGGCGGAGTTGGCGATGTTGCTGGCGTCGTCGCGGTTTTCCTTGGAGATCACCAGGTTGTCCATGTCGGCACGGCGCTTGGCGTTGACCTTGCGCATTTCCCAGGTGGCCTTGCGCGAGGCGACCATGGCCTTGGCCTGGTCGACCGCCAACTGGTAGTGCTCGGGGTCGATCTGGATCAGCAGGTCGCCCTTCTTCACCCGCTGGTTGTCCTTGACCGGCACATCCACCACGTAACCCGGTACGTCGGCGGCGACGTTGATGATGTCGGCGCGCACGCGGCCGTCGCGGGTCCATGGCGTGGTCATGTAGTGCAGCCACAGCTGGCGACCGATGGCCACGGCAGCGACCAGCACCAGCAGGGTGGCGATCAGGCTGAAGAACTTTTTCATCGAAGGATTCTCACCAGTAGACAGTCAGCGCCATGGCGCCGAACAGGCAGACGAACAGGCTCAGGCGCAACAGCGCCGGGTGCCAGAAGAAGCGGTAGCCATCATGGCTGGCAATGAACCGGTCCAGGCCCCAGGCCAGGCCCAGGGCGAACAGGAACATCAAGGTCATGGTGGGCATGTACACGCCATGGAAGGCGATCTCACGGGGCATGGTGCAATCCTTTCGCCGGTGCCAACGGCGACTGTGGGTCGAGCAAAGAGGAACGGATGAAGTGCAGGTAGCTTTGCGCGCGGCGCAGTACCGAGGTGTCGAAGTGCCGGGCGAACGGTTCGTCGGTGGCCTGCACGCGGGCAATGGCATGGTCCACGGCGACCAGGGCGCGTTCGTGGTTGCTGGCACTGGGCTGCAAGAACAACCGCGTCAGGGCACGGCCCATGACGCGGATGGCCTGGCGCCACGGCTGTGACTCGGCGTAGGCCGGGTGCACCGGTGCGCGGGCTTGTTCCTTGCGCAGCTCGATCACGGCGTGGCCGATTTCCAGCACGGTGAACATCCAGCCCATCAGCTGGCTCTGCACCTGCGGCTTGCCGGCCGCCAGGCCATAGGCCTGGTGCAACAGGTCGCGGGTGCGGCTTTCGAAGGCCGTGCCGATGCCACGCAGGCGCCCGCTGATGGCAAACAGCACCTGCTCGCGCAGCTCTTGCTCCAGGCGGCTCCACAACCAGCGGCTGTTGGGCGGCAGGATGATCGCCCCGGCGGCGGCGCAGACAAACATGCCGATGACCATGCCGATGTAGTCGTTGATGAAGGTGTACGGGTCATACACCGTCAGGTTGTTGGGCACCGAGCCAATCGCAAAGAACACCAGCAGGCCGATGCCGTAACCGGCATAGGCCGGGCGTGACGAGAGAAACGCGCCCAGCACGAACACCGGCGCCAGCACCATGCACAGCAGCGGGAAGCCGTCGATCCAGGGGAACACGAAGAAGGTTTCGAAAAAGCCGATGAAAGCGCCGATGGCGGTGCCGCAGGCCATCTGGAACGACATGCGCTTGGGGTTCGGCGAGGCCGCCGAGAGGCCCACGGTGACGGTGGCGATCAGGGTCATCATGGCGCCACTGGGCCAGTCACTGAGCAGCCAGTAGCTGCCCAGCAGCAACAGCACCGCCGAGGCGCGGATACCCGCAGCCAGCGACACCAGCCAGCTGGTCTGCGCCACGTAGGGCTCGTCCCACTGCTCGCGTTCGTGCTTGTGCGCAGCCAGCGAGGCGTGGGTTTCGGCGTAGCTGTACATCTCGTCGACGAAGCGGTACAGCAGTTCGAACGCAGTGTGGAAGTCGAGCAGGTCGGATTCGCTGGGCTCGGTCGCCAGGTACTCGGCGCGTAGCCCGCGCACCTGGGCTTGCAGGCCTTCCTTGTAGGCCGCCAGCTCCAGGGTCAGGCGCAGTGCATCGGCGTCGGTCAACGCCCGGCCCACGTAAGGCTGCAGCAGCTCCACCAGGGTGTTCAGGCCCGGTTCGATGGCACTGACGATCTGCAGCGGGCCGCGGGCGCGCAGGCGCTCCAGCAGGCGATGCAGGGCATTGAAGCGTGTGGTAATGGCCATGAATTCGCTGTTCATCCGTACCAGCCGGCCACTGCGACGGCGCATGTGCGGGTCTTCGAAGGCGGTGACGTTGCGCAGGCTCTCAAGGCCCACCGCCTCGGCAACGAAGCGCACGTTGCTGCTCTCGAAACGGTCCTTCTGGCTATCGCCACGCAGCGCCTCGACCACTACCCCGGCAAACACGCCAAAGCGCTGGTACAAGGCGTTGCGCATGGCAGCACTGGCCGACTGCGGCAGGATTGCGGCACTGACGAAGGTCGACACCAGAATGCCCAGGGCAATTTCCAGCACCCGCCATACCGCGGCCATGAACGCCTGGTCGGGGTGCTGCAGCACCGGCAGGCCGATCATCGCAGCGGTGTAGCCGGCCAGCACAAAGCCATAGGCGCGGAAGGTGCGGTAGCGCATGGCGCCGGCCGAGCACAGGCCTACCCACAGGGCCAGGCTGGGCAGGAACAGCTCGGTGTTCTGCGGGAAGATGGCAATCAGCGCCACCATCATCGCCGACCCGGCGAGGGTGCCGAGCACCCGGTAGAAGCTCTTGGCGAACACATGCCCGCTTTGCGGCTGCATGACGATGAACACGGTGATCATCGCCGTGCGCGGTTGCGGCAGCTCCAGGCGCATGGCCAGCCACAGGGTGATGAACGCGGCGGCCAGCACCTTGAAGATATATACCCAGGTCACGCCGTCGGTGCGCGCCCAGGCAAAGAAGCCCCGGCGCCATTCCAGGCTTTGCAGCCAGCGCACGGGCAAACTGGAAGTGCTCATTCGGCGTTATCCGGCTTCTTGTCGAAAATGGCCAGGGTGGCCGGGGTTTTCGGCGCGGCCTGGCGTTCCTCTTTCGGCGCATCCTGACCGGCCTGCAGGCCACCACCCAGGGCGGTGACCAGCTCGGCATGGGCGATCAGGCGGGCGGCCTGCACCTGCTGCTGCACCTGTTGCTGGCGGAACAGCAAAGTCTGCGCGTTGAGCACGTTCAGGTAGTCGGTAAGGCCGCGCTGAAAGGCGACCATGGCGATGTCATAGGTTTTCTGCGCGGCGGCAACCGACTCGGCAGCGAAGTGCGACTGCTCTTTCATCGACTCGCGGCGGATCAACTGGTCGGAGATGTTCTTCAGTGCCTCCACCACGGTCTGGTTGTAGCGCGCCACAGCCACGTCATACCCCGCCGAGGCCACACCCAGTTCTGAACGCAGGCGACCACCGTCAAAGATCGGCAAGCTGATGGCCGGGCCGACGTTGTAGTTGAATTTGCGCCCGGTCAGGAATTCCAGCGGCCCCCCGCCGGTGGCCATGAAGCCCAGGCTGCCGACCAGGTCGACGTTGGGGAAGAAGCCGGCGTGGGCGACGTCGATGCCACGCGCCTGGGCAGCCACCTGCCAGCGGCTGGCGACCACATCGGGGCGCTGGCCGACCAGTTCGGCAGGCAGGTTCGATGGCAGTTTCAACGGTGCGGCCAAGGCCAGGGCCGGGCGCTGCAATTGCGCGCCCTCCCCCGGGCCCTTGCCGGCCAGTGCGGCCAGCTGGTTGCGGGTCAGGGCAATTTCTTCGTTCAGGCTGTCGAGCTGACGGTGGGTTTCCGGCAGCGGCGCTTCGGCCTGGCTGACTTCGAAATGAGTGCCGATACCGGCATCCAGGCGGCGCTTGGCCAGGGCCAGGATCTGTTCCTGCTGCTCCAGTTCGGCCTTGACGATATCGCGCTGGGCAAAATGCAGGCTCAGCTGGATATAGGCGCGCACCACGTTGTTCTGCAACTCCAGCTGCGCCTGGCGGGCCTCGGCCACGCTCATGTGTGCCTGGTCGACGGCCTGCTCGCTGGCATTGCGCTCGCGTCCCCACAGGTCGAGGGCGTAGCTGAAGCCGATGGCGGCGTTGTTGTCCCAGGTGTTGGCGCCCGACAGCGCGCCCGGGCCGTAGAACTGGTCTTCAGGCCAGTTGTGGCGTTTGAGCGTGGCCTGGCCATTGCCCTGGAGCTTTTCCGCCGACTCGACCACGCCGGCCATGGCCTTGGCCTCACGTACCCGCGCTGCGGCCATGGCCAGGCTCGGGCTGCCGGCTATGGCCAGGGTAATCCAGCGATCCAGCTGCGGGTCGCCATAGGCGTGCCACCACTGCTGGTCGGGCCAATGGGCGTCGGTCGCGGCTTCGCGTATGGCTGCGTCGGTGGTCAAGGTATTGGCTTGCAGCGTCTTGCTTTGCGGGGCGATGCCCCAGGTTCCGATACAGCCACTCAAGGTGAGGGCAAGGGCACAGGCACTGAACGCATTGAGCGTTCTGATGATGCGACGCGGCACAGCTGCGATTTCCCGAGGAAGAGGTGAAGGGGGCTGGGCAATTCTAGGGGGCGGCAGCACTGGCGATAAGCGCAGATTCCTGCGAATCTTTGTTACCAAAACAGCGATAATCCGCCTTTGGTCGAAGGCAACTTTTCAGCTTTTCTGCGTTACTTCGTGACACAATTTTGTCCTCTACATCGAGAGTGACCCATGGACACCCTGCAAAACATGCGTGCTTTCAGTTGCGTAGCCCAGCTTGGCAGCTTTACCGCTGCTGCCGCGCAACTGGATACGACCACCGCGAACGTGTCGCGGGCGGTCTCCAACCTGGAAGCCCATCTGCAAACAAGGCTGCTCAACCGTACCACCCGCCGCATTGCGCTGACCGAGGCCGGCAAGCGCTACCTGATGCGCTGCGAACAGATTCTTACCTATGTGGAAGAAGCCGAAGCCGAAGCCAGCGATGCCCATGCCCGCCCGGCCGGGCAGTTGAAGGTGCACTCGATGACCGGGGTGGGCCAGCACTTCGTGGTCGATGCCATTGCCCGCTACCGCGAATCGCACCCGGACGTCACCTTCGACCTGACCATGGCCAACCGCGTGCCCGACCTGCTCGACGAGGGCTATGACGTGTCCATCGTGCTGGCCACCGAACTGCCCGACTCGGGGTTCGTGTCGCAGCGCCTGGGCATCACCTACAGCATCGTCTGCGCCTCGCCCGACTACATCGCCCGCCACGGCAGCGCGCAAAAGCCCGCCGACCTGCTCAAGCACGCCTGCCTGCGCATGGTCAGCCCGGTGATCCCGCTGGAAAAATGGCTGTTTGACGGCCCGGAAGGCCAGGAGATGGTCAACATCACCAGTTCGCCGTTCATGGTCAATACCGCCGATGCCATGAAGACTGCCATCCGCAGCGGCATGGGCGTAGGCGTGCTGCCGATCTATTCGGCCATTGATGGCCTGCGTGATGGCAGCCTGGTGCGGGTGCTGCCCGAATATCGCCTGCAGGAGCTGAACCTGTACGCCATCTACCCGTCCCGGCAGTACCTGGACGCCAAGATCAAGACCTGGGTCGAGTACCTGCGCAACTCGCTGCCGGAGATTCTCGCGGCCCATGAGGCCGACCTGAAAACCCATCAGGTGCTGATCGCCAACTAAAAAGCTGCTGCATTGCGGGGGTGGACAATGGTAGGTTGCTAACCATTACCTACCCCCGCCTTGCAGAGAAGTTGCCCGATGAAAAAGACCGTCCTGGCCTTCAGCCGCATCACCCCGGCCATGGCCGAGCGCCTGCAGCAAGACTTCAACGTGATTTTGCCCAACCCCAAGCTGGGCGACATCAACGCCCAGTTCAACGAAGCCCTGCCTGAGGCCCACGGCCTGATCGGTGTCGGCCGCAAGCTGGGCCGTGCGCAGCTTGAAGGCGCGGCCAGGCTGGAGGTGGTGTCCAGCGTGTCGGTTGGCTACGACAACTATGACCTGGACTACTTCAACGAGCGCGGCATCGCCCTGACCAATACCCCCGACGTGCTCACCGAAAGCACCGCCGACCTGGGCTTCTCGCTGGTCATGGGCTGCGCCCGCCGCACTGCCGAACTGGATGCCTGGACCAAGGCCGGCAACTGGCAGGCCACCGTGGGCCCGGCCCTCTTCGGCAGCGATGTGCATGGCAAGACGCTGGGCATCGTCGGCATGGGCAATATCGGAGCCGCCATTGCCCGTCGCGGCCGGTTCGGCTTCAACATGCCGGTCATCTACGCGGGCAACAGCCGCAAGACCGCGCTGGAGCAAGAGCTGGGCGCGCAGTTCCGCAGCCTGGAGCAGCTGCTGGCAGAAGCGGACTTCGTGGTCATTGTGGTGCCATTGTCTGACGCCACCCGCAAGCTGATCGGTGCGCGTGAGCTGAAACTGATGAAACCAAGCGCGTTCCTGATCAACATCGCCCGCGGGCCGGTGGTGGACGAAGCCGCGCTGATCGAAGCCCTGCAGAGCGGCACCATTCGTGGAGCAGGCCTGGATGTGTACGAGAAAGAGCCGCTGAGCGATTCGCCGCTGTTCAAGCTGCCCAATGCGCTGACCTTGCCGCACATCGGTTCGGCCACTGCCGAAACCCGTGAGGCCATGGCCAACCGTGCGATGGAGAACCTGCGCGCAGCGCTGCTGGGTGAGCGGCCGCGGGACCTGGTGAACCCGCAGGTGTGGAAGGGCTGATAGTTATTCGTTGCCTGCACCGGCCTCTTCGCGGGTAAACCCGCTCCCACAGGTACTCCACAGCCCTCAGGACCTGTGCAATACCTGTGGGAGCGGGTTCACCCGCGAAGAGGCCGGTACAGGCAACAGATTATCTATTTGGCCACCAAAATACCGTCAGCCACCTTGGCCTTGGGCTTGCGAAACACCAGCACATTCCCCGCCATCACCGCCACCAGCCCCAACAAGGCCGGCGCCGTCCACTGATACCCTTCGGCCACCGCCGACACATTCAACGCCACCAACGGGAACAGCACCGTGCAATAGGCTGCCCGCTCCGGCCCCATGCGCCCGACCAGGGTCAGGTAGGCAGTGAAGCCGATCACCGAACCCGGAATCACCAGGTACATCAGCGAACCGATGTAGCGGGTGTTCCACTCCATGGTGAAAGGAATGCCGCTGAACAGGCAATAAACCATCAGCATGGCGGCCCCGTAGACCATGCCCCAGGCATTGGTGGTCATGGGCTTGAGCCCGGCCTTCTGCTGCATGCTCGACAGCATGTTGCCCGCCGAGAAACACAACGTGCCGAGCAGGGCCAGGCCGAGCCCGAACAGGGTCTCGCGGCTGGCGGCATGGTGGGACAGCTCTGGCCAGAACAGCAGCCCCAGGCCGAGCAGGCCCAGGGCACCGCCGCCCAGCACATTGGCGGCGATCTTCTGGCCGAAGAACACCCGCGCGTTAAGTGCGTTCCACAGGGTTGCAGTGGAGAACACCACGGCGATCAGGCCACTGGCAATCCACTGGCTGGCAGTGAGGAAGCACATGAAATTGACGCAGAACAGGCACAAGCCCTGGGCCAGGCAGATCTGGTGGCCGCGGCGGTTCATGGGTTGCAGGCGACGGGTGAGCAGCAGGATGGCGAACAGGATGAGGCCCGCCAAGGCAAAGCGATAAACGATCGAAACCGGGATGGCGACAACGCCCAGCTGGAGCTTCAAGGCGATCCAGGTGGTGCCCCAGATCAGGACGGTAAGCAGGTAGAGTGACAGGTTCATGGGTGGGGCTCCTCAAGCGGTCGTCCATTCACACCGGGGCCGCGGCCCTCGCCAGTGCGCCACCAGTGTTTGCCCTGTGCGGCGCCTGGCGCTTGCACAAACTTGCGCTTTTCCTTTGCCGGTAGATGCCACTCGATGCAAGGCGCAGTAGGATGGCTGGCAAGAGGACCCGCCCATGACGACACTCACCCAACTGCAAGTGTTCAACGCCATGCATGCCTCTCCCCATGCCAGGCTGGAACTGAGCGCGCACCTGGGCGATGGGCTGGCCGCGGCGCTGTGGAGCAACCGCGACGATGCCCGCGACTATCAGGCCCCCACCCACCACACCCTGTCGTGCTACATCGCTGACGGCACCGGCACCTTTCGCCGCCAGCGCCCGGCCGACAAGGGCGCGCCCGGCAAGCTGTGCGTGATGCCGGCCGGGCAGGAGTCGAACTGGGTGGTCAATGGTGCAATCCGCCTGGCGCACCTCTATGTCAGCGAGGTGCAGTTCGCCCTGGGTTGTGTGCGCCTGCTCGACCGGGAACCGCGTGAACTGCAGTTGCAGGAAGCGACCTTTCTGGACGACCCGCAACAGGCCGTGCGCTTTCGCCAACTGATCACCCTGGACTGGGACGAGCCCGGCGAGCGCTTGCTGGCCAGCAGCCTGGCCCACGAGATCGTCGACCATGCGCTGCTCAATCAGGTCGGGCTGCGCCAAGGCCTGCGCCTGAAAGGCGGGCTGGCGCCAAACCTGCGCCGACAACTGGTTGACTACATCGAGGCGCACCTGGACCAGCCGATTACCCTGGGCGAACTGGCCTTGCGCTGCAACCTGTCCGAGTACCACTTTGCGCGCATGTTCCGCAGCAGTTTCGGCCTACCGCCGCACCAGTACCTGCTGGCCCGGCGACTGCACCGGGCCTGCCAGCTGCTGCAGCTGGGCGTGATGCCGCTGGGGGAGATTGCCCTTTTGTGCGGGTTTGCCAGTGCCAGCCATTTCAGCAACCGGTTCCGGCAGGCGCTTGGTGCAACACCTGGGGAATATCGCTCGGCATTCAATGCGTGAAATGGGGCCGCTTTGCGGCCCTTTCGCGGCACAAGGCCGCTCCTACAGGGATCATGGTT